>JANPKV010000088.1:0-2343 GCA_031426185.1 Rhodobacterales bacterium
TGAGCCAGCCCGAGGCCGCAACGCTGGAATTCGTCGCCATCGCCGTCAATGGCAGCGACGAAGCCGACCTGTCACGCGTTGCCGATATTGTCCGTGCCGCCAAGGATCGCGGCATCAAAGTGATTCTCATTGCCGATGAAGTCAGCCCGATGTCGCTGCACCAGCTGCTGCGACTTGGGGCCGACGACTTCGTGCCCTATCCCTTGCCGGAAGGGGCCTTGCACGAAGCCATCGAACGGATGCGGCGCCCTGCCCCGACCCAGGTCGTCCAGATGGTCAACGAAGAGGACCACCACGCCCCGACCTTCAAGGCCAAGGGCGACCGCGACGGCGTGATCTTGCCGGTGCACGGCTTGTCTGGTGGCACGGGCGCGTCGACCTTTGCGGTCAACCTGGCCTGGGAGCTTGCAACTGTTTCCAAGACCGACGGCCCGCGCGTGTGTCTGATCGACCTTGATTTCCAGTATGGGTCGGCCGCGACCTATCTTGACCTGCCCCGCAAGGAGGCCGTGTTCGAGATACTGTCCGATACCGGCAATGCCGACAGCGATGCGTTCCTGCAGTCGATGTTGTCGTTCAATGAAAAGCTGAGCGTGTTCACGGCGCCCGGCGACATGCTGCCGCTGGACTTTGTATCCGCCGAGGATATCGGGCGGGTCCTGGACATGGCGCAGCAGAACTTCGACTTCATCATCATCGACATGCCCTCGACGGTCGTCGCCTGGACCGAGGCGGTGCTGACCCGGGCGCATGTCTATTTCGCGATGGTGGAGCTGGATTTGCGTTCGGCACAGAACGTGCTGCGGTTCGTGCGGGCGCTGAAGGCCGAGGCGCTGCCGCATGAAAAGCTGCGTTACGTGCTCAACCGCGCGCCAAGGTTCACCGACCTTTCCGCCAAAAGTCGAGTCAAGCGGATGGCCGAAAGCCTTGATATTGCAATTGAATTGCAGCTTCCGGATGGCGGCATCCAGGTGACGCAGGCCAATGACCACGGCATGCCGCTGGCTGAAAGTGCGCCGAAGAATCCGCTGCGCAAGGAACTACAAAAGCTGGCCAAGTCGCTTCACGACCTCAGCAAGGTCGCAGAGGTAAAGCGGGCATGATGACGCATAAGGGGATCTGATCGTGTTCAGCCGTTTCAAGAAAGACGAAGCCGCCGCCAAGCGGGCCGCCCCGACAGCGGCCGTTACGTCTGCATCGCCCGCGCTGCCAGCGGCCGGTGCGGCGCGCCCGGCCACGCCGGGCGCGCGTCAACCCGCCCCGACCCCGGGAAAATCGCCCGCCGACATGGTGGCCGCGGACCGCGACAAGAAGCGCAAAGAACGCCTGATGGAACTGAAGGTCGAGCTTCACCGCCGACTTTTGGACAACCTCAACCTTGCCGCGCTGGAAACCGCCAGTGAATCCAGTCTGAAGCAGGAAATCGCGGCCCTGACCGCCGAGGCCCTGGACGAGATGAGCGTCGCCCTGAACAAGGAAGACCGCATCACGCTGAACCAGGAACTTTATGACGAGGTCATGGGGCTTGGTCCGCTTGAGCCGCTGCTCAAGGACGACACGGTCAACGACATTCTGGTCAACGGCCCGAACCGCATCTTTGTCGAACGCAGCGGCAAGCTGGTCCTGACCGATGTCGTGTTCAAGAACGAACGGCATCTCTTGCGGATCATCGACAAGATCGTGTCGGCAGTCGGTCGACGCGTCGATGAAAGCAACCCTTACTGCGACGCGCGTCTGGCGGACGGGTCGCGTTTCAACTGCATGGTGCCGCCGATCGCGGTCGACGGCTCGCTGGTGTCCATCCGGAAATTCAAGAAGGACAAGCTGGGGATCCCGGATCTTGTCAAGTTCGGCGCCTTTACCGAGGAAATGGCCGCCTATCTGCAGGCCGCCGTGTCCACCCGACTGAACATCATCGTGTCGGGCGGTACGGGTTCGGGCAAGACCACCACGCTGAACGCGCTGTCATCGTTCATCGACAACCATGAACGCGTGCTGACGATCGAGGATACGGCCGAACTTCAGCTGCAGCAGGTCCATGTGGGCCGGATGGAAAGCCGCCCGGCCAACGTCGAAGGCAAGGGGGCGGTCACCCAGCGCGACTGCCTGCGCAACGCCCTTCGTATGCGTCCCGACCGGATCATCGTGGGGGAAACCCGGGGTGAAGAGGTCATCGACATGCTGCAGGCGATGAACACAGGTCACGACGGGTCGATGACCACGATCCACGCCAACTCTGCCCGCGACGGCATCAGCCGTCTGGAAAACATGATTGCCATGGCCGGGATCGAAATGCCGCTGAAAGCGGTGCGTTCCCAGATCTCGTCGGCTGTGAACCTGATC
>JANPKV010000089.1:0-2311 GCA_031426185.1 Rhodobacterales bacterium
GCGGTACGCATCATTATCCTCCCTATGGATATCGGCCAGCGCATGGCCGGTCCGACGGATTCGCCGGTACGCGGTGAAATTGCCGCGATTAATTTCAGTTGTCAAAATAAAATTACTGCGCAAAGCTGTCCGCGACCAAAATTTCGTCAATCCTGCGCTGCGCTGCGGCAAAAACGGTGATCTGACACACGTTATGCGGGATTATTTCTTCGGGGATCAAAGTAATGCCTGTGTTTGAGGCTTCTTATGCCAGAACCGAAGGCCGCAAAGGCGTGGGCCCGCTGATTCCCCCGCTGCAGGACTCGTTGCGTCCGCTGCGGCAGCAGGTTTTCGAGCATGTTCGCGCGGCGGGCCTGATCCCACGCGTGCAGGTGGCCAAGGATCTGGGCATCAGCCCGGCGTCGGTCACCACCATGACAGTCGAGCTGATCGAAGCGGGACTGATCGAAGAAGTCGCCGCCCCGCGCGACGGCGATGCAGGACGCGGGCGCCCGGCGGTGGCGCTGGGGGTCCGGGCTGCTGCGCACAGGGTGGCGGGCATGAAGCTGAGCGACCGGGAACATACGGCCGTGATCGTCGATTTCGCGGGCAACCTGATCGCCGATGACGTCATCCCCCGCAAGCCCGGCGCGATGGCGGTCAGCGAGATTCTGGACGCGGTCGAAGTGTTGCTCGATCGGGTTTGCGCAAAGGCCGGCATGGCGCGGTCTGAACTGTCGGCGGTCGGGATCGGTGTGCCGGGGTTTGTCGATGTCGCCGAGGGCGTGGTCCTTTGGTCCTCGGTCCTTGCCGACCGGGTCGTCCCGCTTGCGGCGGCGGCGGGGGCGCGGCTCGGCCTGCCCGTGACCATCGACAACGATGCCAATCTGGTCGCGCTGGCCGAGCTTTGGTTCGGCGCGGGCCGGGGACTTTCCGATTTCGCGGTGGTCACCATCGAGCATGGGGTCGGCATGGGGTTCGTGATGAACCACCGCATCTATCGTGGTGCGCAGCGGCTGGGAATGGAACTGGGCCACACCAAGGTCCAGCTGGACGGAGCCCTGTGCCGCTGAGGCCAGCGCGGATGTCTGGAGGCTTATGTCGCTGACTATGCGCTGGCCCGCGAGGCGACCACGGCGCTGAACTGGGGTCACAAGGAAGGCCAGTCGATCACCGTGCTGCTGGAAAGCCTTTACGACCATGCCAAGGCCGGCAATGCGACGGCGCGGTCGATCTTTCGGCGCGCGGGGCGTTATCTGGCGGTCGGGCTGTCCAATGTCATCAATCTGTTTGACCCCGCGCTGATCATCCTGTCGGGCGAACGGATGCGCTATGACTATCTATATGCCGCCGAAACCCTGGCCGAGATGGACAACCTGACGATCAATTCGGGCCGTCCGCGCCCGCCCATCGAAATCCATGCCTGGGGTGACCTGTTATGGGCCCATGGCGCTGCTGCACTGGCGCTTTCGGCTGTCACCGAACAGCTGTTGCTGGCGCCAAGGGAACTGGCGGCGCAGTAGCTTTGTTGGCTCATCACGTTGTCGTCGTACTCGGCGGAAAATCCGATATTCCGCAGGGACCGCGTTGCTCTGGCAATGGTGACCTGCAATAGTCTGCAATCACATCTAGTGAGGAATGGTTTGCGGCGATCGACACCCATCCGTGCCGGCCTTGCAGTCATGGTGCTGTCCGTCATTGCGTCGGTCACAGTGCCTTTTGCCATGGCCGAGCAGCGGCTTGAGTTCCGTGTCGAGGGTGGCGGCGACGATCTGAGGGATGCTTTGCGGCAATCGTCGCTGCTGGTTCAGACCCGGTCCGAGGACGATCACACGGCGCAGGACCTGTTCGCCGCCGCACGCGCCGATTATGCGCGGATCCTGGCGGCGCTTTATGCCCAGGGGCGCTATTCGGGCGAGGTTCGCATTCTGATCGATGGCCGCGAAGCCGCTTCCATTGCGCCACTGGATGCGCCGGACAGCATCGAGAAGATCGCAGTGCTGGTTGATCCGGGGCCGGTCTTTTCGTTTTCGACCGCGCGTGTCTCGCCGTTGGCGCGCCGTACGGTGCTTCCCCCCGGGTTTGACGCGGGCGCGCGTGCCGACAGCGGTGTCATCAGCGAGGCCGCGAATGCCGGCATCGACGCCTGGAGGAACCGGGGGCATGCCAAGGCCGTGGTGGCCGATCAGTCCATCACTGCCAATCATCCGGCCCGAACGCTGGCGGTGGATATCCGGCTGGCGCCCGGGCCTGTCCTGCGGTTCGGTCGTCTGACGATCGAGGGCGCGGAACGCATGCGCCTGCAGCGCATCCGCAAGATCGCGGGCCTGCC
>JANPKV010000090.1:0-1853 GCA_031426185.1 Rhodobacterales bacterium
GGGCGATGGCCGCCCCCAGCCCCTGTGCCGCCCCGGTCACCAGGACGGTCTGGCGGTCCAGTGGGATCATGGGCGGACCCAGCGCCGTTCGCTGCCCGACATCCACACGGCATCCAGCACCTTCTGGTTGGCAACCCCGTCGACGAATGTCGCTCCGCGTGCCAGCGCCCGCCCCTGCGCGATGGCGGCGCACAGTTCTTGCAGGACCGCCACGACCGATACGTTCCAGATGCCCGCATTCAGCCCCGCAAGGCCCGCATTGGGGTCGGTTTCGGTGATGTCGTCGAACCCCTGCCCCGCCTTGGCGAACCACAGCTTTTCGTCGGCATTGTCCAGCGTGATGGTGCCCTTGGAGCCGAACACCTGCGTCAGGTTGCCGATGTTGTGGGCGGCCACGCCCGACATGAAGACCTGCGCCAGCGCGCCGGATGTCATCTCCAGCCCGAACCAGGCCAGGTCGTCGGCGGTGGCGGTCCAGGGCTTGCCTGTCGCCTTGTCGGTGCGGTCGGGGACGATGACGGGGGCTGCGCCTGTCACCCACTCCACTTCGCCCAACCACCAGCGCAGCATGTCCACCTGATGGCTGCCATTGGCCCCAAGGCGGCCGCCGCCCTGTGCCGCATCGCTCCACCAGTCGCCGATCGGGCGGCTGGCCGGGTTGGCCCAGCTGTTGCCGATATTGGCGATGTTCACATGGCGAATCTCGCCCAGATCTCCCTGCGCAATCATCTCGGCAATCCGGGCGCGGTTGGGGTTGAAGCGCAGTTCGTGGTCAATCATGTGGATGCGGCCTGCCGCGGTGGCGGCGTCCAGCATGGCCTGCGCTTCGGCAGCATTCATCGCGGTGGGCTTTTCGCACAGCACATGCGCCCCCATCGCCAGCGCCTTGAGCGTCTGGGGCGCGTGCAGGTTCGTGGGCGTGGCGATGCAGACCAGATCGACCGAATGGCGGTCCAGCATCGCCGCCCAGTCGTCATATGCATGCGGAATGGCGAACTTGTCCGCCGCTGCCTGCGCGCTTGCCAGACGGCCCGAGGCGATGGCAACCACTTCGGCCCCCGGCACATGGCGCAGCGCAGGCAGGTAGGCGGCCTGGGCGAAACTGGCCCCGATGACAGCAACTTTCATGGCATCTTCCTTACGTCGTGGGGTTCGGGGCGTCGGGCCAGCGTCATCCGCGTTCCTTCATCCGCGGGTCGAGGAAATCGCGCAGCCAGTCGCCCATGATGTTGAACGACAGCACCGTCAGCACGATCGCAACGCCCGGAAAGATCGCCAGCCACCATTTGTTGGCAATCAGCTGATCGCGGCTTTGCGCCAGCATCGACCCCCAGGTCGGCACTTCCGGCGGCACGCCAAGGCCAAGGAAGGACAGCGACGCCTCGGCAAGGATGACCGACGCCACGTTGAAGGACGCGATGACGGTCAAGGGCGCGATGATGTTGGGCAGAATGGTGCGAAAGATGATGGAGGCAGTGGAATCGCCCATCGCGCGGGCCGCCTCGACAAATTCCTTTTCGCGCAGGGACAGGGTCTGCGCCCGCACGATCCGGGCATAGGTGACCCATTGGCCGATCCCGAGCACGACGATCAGGTTGAACAACCCCGGCCCCAGAACCACCAGAAACATGATCGCCAGCAGGATGAAGGGGAACGCCAGCTGGATATCGCCCAGCCGCATCAGGACGTCATCGATCCAGCCCCCGAAATATCCCGAGACAAGACCAGCGGTCACCCCCAGCGTGCCGCCGACCAGAATGGCCGCGACCCCCACCAGCAGCGACACCCGCGCGCCGTAGAGCAGCCGTGAAAACACATCCCGGCCAAGGGCATCCGACCCCATCAGGAAGGTC
>JANPKV010000091.1:0-16265 GCA_031426185.1 Rhodobacterales bacterium
CGATGCGGTATAAATGGTTTAACGTTGAACCATTTTGCCGTTTCCGAGGGAGGACGCCGCGCATGGCCACCAGAAAGCCGGACGATGCGAGACCCAATGTCTCAAAGGACGAATTGCTGCGCTACTACCGCGACATGCTGCTGATCCGGCGTTTCGAGGAAAAAGCGGGCCAGTTGTATGGCATGGGCCTGATCGGCGGGTTTTGCCACCTTTACATCGGACAGGAAGCGGTTGTTGTCGGCCTTGAGGCCGCGACCAAGGAAGGCGACAAGCGGGTCACCAGCTACCGCGACCACGGTCACATGCTGGCCTGTGGCATGGACCCCAAGGGCGTGATGGCGGAACTCACCGGGCGCATCGGGGGCTATTCCAAAGGGAAGGGCGGCTCGATGCACATGTTCTCGAAAGAGAAACATTTCTACGGTGGCCACGGGATTGTTGGCGCGCAGGTGCCGCTGGGGGCCGGGCTAGCCTTTGCGGACAAGTACAAGGGCAATAACAATGTGACCTTCACCTATTTCGGTGACGGAGCCGCAAACCAGGGTCAGGTCTACGAGACCTACAACATGGCCGAGCTGTGGGAGCTGCCGGTTATTTTCGTCATTGAAAACAATGGCTACGCCATGGGCACGTCGGTCAAGCGGTCGACCAAGTCCACCACCTATTTCGGGCGCGGGCTGGCTTATGGCATTCCGGGCGAGCAGGTCGACGGGATGGACGTGCTTGCGGTCAAGGCGGCGGGCGAAAAGGCCGTGGCGCACTGCCGGGCGGGCAAAGGGCCGTACATCCTCGAGATGATGACCTACCGCTATCGTGGCCATTCGATGTCGGACCCCGCCAAGTACCGCACGCGCGAAGAGGTGGAGAAGATGCGTTCAGAAAAAGATGCCATCGAGCATGTCCGTGACCTGTTGCTGCAGGCGGGCCTTGCCTCGGACGAGGATTTGAAAGCCATCGACAAGGACATCAAGGCGATCGTCAACGAGAGCGCCGAGTTCGCCAAAGACAGCCCGGAGCCTCCGCTGGAGGAACTCTGGACCGATATCTACGCCTGAAGGGGAGAGACACATGGCAACCGAAGTATTGATGCCCGCGCTGTCGCCCACGATGGAAGAGGGCACGCTGGCGAAGTGGATGGTCAAAGAAGGCGACAAGGTCAAATCCGGCCAGATCATCGCCGAGATCGAGACCGACAAGGCCACGATGGAATTCGAAGCGGTGGATGAGGGCACGGTGGGCAAGATCCTCGTGTCCGAGGGCACGGCAGGTGTGAAGGTGAACACGCCGATCATGGTTCTGGTCGAGGACGGCGAGACGGTGTCTGACGCGCCGAAGCCCGCTGTGGTTGCGGCGGCGGCGGTGGCGGCGGAAAAGCCGGTTGCTCCGGAGGCGGCAGCGGCGACCCCGGCAATGCCCAAGGCCGTGTCAGGCTGGCCCTATTCCGATTTGCCCGAAGGTCCGACCAAGACGATGACGGTGCGCGAGGCATTGCGCGAGGCGATGGCCGAAGAGATGCGGGCCGATCCGACCGTGTTTCTGATGGGCGAGGAAGTGGGCGAATATCAGGGGGCCTACAAGATTTCCCAAGGTCTGCTGGACGAGTTCGGGGCAAAGCGCGTGGTCGATACGCCGATCACCGAGATGGGCTTTGCCGGCATCGGCGTGGGCGCGTCATGGGGCGGGCTGAAGCCGATCGTCGAGTTCATGACCTTCAACTTCTCGATGCAGGCGATGGACCACATCATCAACTCGGCGGCCAAGACGCTGTACATGTCGGGCGGCCAGATGGGCAGCCCGATGGTGTTCCGCGGCCCCAACGGCGCGGCGGCACGGGTTGGCGCGCAGCACAGCCAGGACTTTGCGGCGTGGTTTGCGATGGTGCCGGGCCTGCGGGTCTGCATGCCCTATTCGGCCGCGGACGCGAAGGGATTGCTGAAAACGGCGATCCGCGATCCCAACCCGGTGGTGTTTCTGGAAAACGAGATCCTCTACGGGCGCAGTTTCGAGGTGCCCACCGATCCCGATTTCACGGTGCCATTCGGCAAGGCCTCCATCCTGCGCGACGGGACGGACGTGACCATCGTGAGCTTCGGAATCGGACTCACTTATTCCCTGCAAGCCGCTGAAGAGCTTGCGAAAGAGGGGATCTCTGCCGAGGTGATCAACCTTCGCACGCTCCGCCCGATCGACTACGACACTGTGCTGGCAAGCGTGATGAAAACCAACCGCTGCGTCACGGTCGAAGAGGGCTTCCCCGTCGGGGCCATCGGCAACCATATCGGGGCGGTCGTGATGCAACGCGCCTTCGATTACCTCGACGCGCCTGTGATCAACTGCACCGGAAAAGACGTGCCGATGCCCTATGCGGCCAACCTTGAAAAGCTGGCCCTGACGACCACCGTCGAGGTGATCGCCGCCGTCAAATCCGTTTGCTATCGCTAGGGGGACATCATGGCAGTAGAAATTCTCATGCCGGCGCTTTCCCCCACGATGGAGGAAGGCACGCTGGCGAAATGGCTGGTGAAAGAGGGGGATGCGGTCAAATCGGGCCAGATCCTCGCCGAGATCGAGACCGACAAAGCCACGATGGAATTCGAGGCTGTCGATGAGGGGATCGTCGGGAAGCTGTTGGTGGCCGAAGGCACGGCGGGGGTGAAGGTCAACACGCCCATCGCCGTGATGGTCGAGGAAGGCGAAAGCGTCGGTGCGACCCCTGCCCCGGCGAAGGCCGCGGTCTTGGCGGCCGAGGCCCCGCTAAAGATGGATGCGGCGGCGCAGACCGATGCGCCCCGCGGTGGCGTGCCTGCAGCATCGCCTGCCCCGGCCGCAGCGCCGGTTGCGGCAAGCGGCGCTCGGGTGTTCGCCTCACCTCTGGCACGGCGGATCGCGGCGGAGAAGGGTCTGGATCTGACCAAGGTCACCGGCACTGGTCCGCATGGGCGGATCGTGAAGGTGGATGTCGAGGGCGCTAAGCCTGTGACGGCTGCAGCGGCAGCGCCGGTAACCGCAGCGGCAGCAGCCCCTGCCCCGGCGAAACCGGCGGCAGGCGTGATGCCTACCGGCATGTCGGCGGAAACCGTTCTGAAGATCTATGCCGACCGTCCGTTCGAAGAAATCCAGCTCGACGGGATGCGCCGGACGATTGCGGCGCGGCTGACCGAGGCCAAGCAGACCATCCCGCATTTCTACCTGCGGCGCGACGTGCGGCTGGACGCGCTGATGGCGTTCCGCGAGCAGCTGAACAAGGGACTGGAAAGCCGCGGCGTCAAGCTTTCGGTCAACGATTTCATCATCAAGGCCTCTGCCATGGCCTTGCAGGCAGTGCCAAACGCCAACTCCGTATGGGCTGGCGACCGGATTTTGCGGTTGAAGCCATCCGACGTGGCGGTCGCTGTCGCGGTGGAGGGCGGGCTGTTCACGCCTGTCTTGCGCGATGCTGACAAGAAGTCGCTCACCGCTTTGTCGGCCGAGATGAAGGATTTGGCAGGCCGGGCAAAGACGAAAAAGCTTGCCCCGCATGAATATCAGGGCGGATCGTTCGCGATCTCGAACCTCGGGATGATGGGAATTGAAAACTTTGATGCCGTGATCAACCCGCCGCACGGCTCGATCCTGGCGGTAGGTGCGGGGATCAAGAAGCCGGTCGTTCTGGCGGATGGGGCAATCGGTGTCGCGACCGTGATGTCGATGACCCTATCGGTTGATCATCGGGTGATCGACGGCGCGCTGGGGGCAGAATTCCTGAAGGCATTGGTCGAGAATCTTGAAAATCCGCTGACGATGCTGGCCTGATCAGCAAGGTCCTGCGGGAGGCTTTTACCGCGCCTTCAGGCTCGCGATGATGCGCCACGACCTGCGAAGGGTCGTGATCACGGTCCCCACGATGATCAAGCCCAGCGCGTACCGCAATACGGACCCGTCCCAGAAAAGGGGCGCAAAGGCCGCCACGACAGCGCCGATTGTCAGGACCGCCATGCGATGCTGTTTCGCCATGGGGCCGGAAAAGTCCGCACCGATCCCTTCGGCCCGGCCGAGCTCGCGCAGATAGGCGGTTGCCAGCGCCCCGATTGCCGCAACCGCCCCAAGAAGCGGCGATCCGCAAGCAACCCCAGCCCCGCAAAGCAACAGGATATCACACACGCGATCGGGTGCCTCGTTCCAGAAGGGACCATCCTTGGCAGCCTTGCCGCCCTCGATGGCGACCATGCCGTCGAGAAGGTTGCAGATCAGCCGCCCCTGGCAACACGCCGCAGCGATCAAAAGAAGGATGCCGCCCAGCAGCGGTCCTGCAAGCCAGGAAAGCGCAAACCCAAGAAAGCCAAGCGCCGCAAACACCATTGCCAGCTGCGAAATCTGATTGGGAGTGACGTCGCAGGCGACCAGCCAACGTGCAGCGCGGCGCGCCCAGGCGGTGTTTCGGCTTGCCAGCGGGCGGCGGTTTTCGGGCTCGGCCGTCATACCAGGGACCAGTTATAGCGCACGAGGTGAAAAAAGATCGGCGCCGCGAACATGACCGAATCCAGCCGGTCGATGAAACCGCCATGGCCTTCGATCAGATGGCCCCAGTCCTTGACGCCCCGGTCGCGCTTGATCGCCGACATCACGAGGCCCCCGCAGAACCCCATCAGCGTAACGATGAGGCCCATGCCAAGGGCTTGCGTGACACTGAAAGGGGTGATCCACCAGAGGCTTGCCCCCGCCAGCGAAGCCGAAAGGATACCGCCGATCAGCCCTTCCCAGGTCTTGGATGGTGACAGCCGGGGAGCCACCGGATGCCGCCCCAGAAGCTTGCCCCATGTGTATTGCAAGACGTCGCTCAGCTGCACGACAAAGACCAGCCAGGCGATCAGCAGGACATTGCGCCCCTCGAACCCGGGGATCTGCAGGCTCAGCAAAGCAGGGACATGGCTGATGCAGAAAACTGCGATCATCAAGGCCCATTGGGTTTCAGAAACGCGCGCAAGAAAGCTGTCGGTAGATCCGCGCAACGCAGAAACGATGGGCAAAAGCAGAAAAGCGTAGACGGGGATGAAGATCGAATAAAGCCCGTACCAATCGGTTCCGACCAACCAGTATTGCAAGGGAAGAACACCAAAGAACGACGCGACAAGCGCCCAATGATCAGCGCGCGTCGTGTTGGTCAGCGTGAGGAACTCGCGTAGGGCCGCAAAAGAACACATGGCGAAAAGCACGATCACGCCACCGCGGCCAGCAATGAATGCCAGTCCCAACAGGACGACCATTCCCCACCAAGAGAGGATGCGCGCATTGAGATTGTCGATCACGAGATTGCTGCCATCCCGCGAATACCGCAGCCGCAGCGCCTGCCCGATCAACGTGGCAAAGACGAGGATGGCACCAACGGCACCCAGCAACCATAAAAGATCGGGAGAGGTGTTCATGATATCTTGGACGTGTCCAAAAGCGCCTGTCGCGCCCGGTCCAGAAAATCCTGCTTTGTCTCTTCGGCAGCAAGATGCACCGGTTCTCCGAAAATCACGCTGCAGATTAGCGGCACCGGGATGACCTCACCTTTCGGCATCACGCGATTGAGGTTGCGAATGTAGACCGGGACCAGGTCGATCCCCGGTCGTGCCGCAGCAAGATGGTAAAGCCCGGTCTTGAAGGGAAGCAATGGCTCCGGCCCGGCATTCCGCCCGCCTTCCGGAAAAATGATCAGCGAGCTGCCCTGGTCCAGTGCCGCAAGCATCTGCGCCACCGGATCCTCGGTCCGCATCTCGCGGCGGCGGTCGATGAGTACCGCATTGAAAACGTCGCGCCCGATAAATGCCCGCAGCCGCGACACCAACCAATAGTCGCTGCCCGCAACCGGACGGGTCGTCTTGCGCAGCGCGCTTGGCAGCACGGTCCATATAAGGACGAAGTCGCCGTTGCTGCTATGGTTGGCAAAGTAGATGCGCTGTGCCGGGACTGGCGCCATTCCGGCCCAGACGGGCCTGACCGCCGTCACAAAGCGCGCGAAAATCAAGATCGCGTGCCTTAAAAGCCAGGCCAAGACGACAAGGACCCCGCGTTTCGGGGCAGGCTCACCTTCCGAAAGTCGGTCGGTAACGTGGGACATCTGCGGCTTTGACCGCAGGGATTCAGATTTCGCCTCGCAACAACTGATCCATGGTTTGCGACGGCTGGTCGCATCCCGCCACCCCAACGACACGGGCCGGCACGCCGGCCACGGTCGTGTTGTGGGGCACGTCATGCAAGACCACCGAGCCGGCAGCGATCCGGCTGCAGTGGCCGACGCGGATATTGCCAAGGATCTTGGCCCCGGCCCCGATCATCACACCGTCTTCGATCTTGGGATGGCGGTCGCCATCTTCTTTGCCCGTCCCGCCAAGCGTCACCGAATGCAGCATGGACACGTTGTCGCCTACCACCGCAGTTTCGCCGATCACGATGGAATGGGCATGATCGATCATGATGCCTTTGCCGACTTGTGCCGCGGGATGGATGTCAACGCCAAAGACTTCCGAGACCCGCATCTGCACGAAATAAGCAAGGTCACGGCGTCCAGTCCGCCAAAGCCAATGCCCGACGCGATAGGCCTGCATGGCCTTGTACCCCTTGAAGAAAAGCAGGGGTTGGATAAACCGGTGGCACGCCGGATCGCGGTCGAAGACGGCCATCAAGTCAGCACGCGCCGCGACGCCGAGTTCGGGATCGGCCTCATAGGCCTCATCCGCCAGTTCGCGCAAAATCTGCTCGCTCATCTCGCCGGATGCAAGCTTCAACGAAAAGCGATAAGCCAATGCGCGCTCCATCGTCGGATGGTGCAAAAGGCTTGAATGGACCAGCCCGCCAAGCAGCGGCTCGTTCGCAATTGCCTCGACCGCCTCGTCGCAGACGCGGCGCCAGACAGGATCGACAGACGCAACCTTCATTCGAGTTTCAGCCATGGCCAGCTCCCGCAAACACGTGCTTTGCGATGAGTATATATGCGAACCGTGGCCTAGACCAATGCCATTCGAACACCACCGTACCGGAGCCTCAGCGACAGGACCAAGGCCGCGACCGCAATGGCGCCAAGAAACTCGACATCGTCAGGGCCGGGCTCAGGCGGCGGCTTGGTCAAGAGACACCGCGTCAAAAGACTGCCATCGCCCAAAAGCGGATGACTGGTGCCGGTTGCCCGCCGATAGCGGTCGGCCTTTTCGGTGTCGTCGATCAACCTTTGGGCCAGTTCCAGCCGTTCAACGAAAGAAACCCCGGTCAGAACCCGCGCAAGCCCAAGGATATCCGTTGCAAGGACCGGGCGCACCGTTCAGGCCACAATATCGATGCCGCGGAACGGCCCGAGACCGAACCGGTCTGACACTTGGGCAACCTCGACACGAAATGGAACCGTCGCTCCGTTGAGGATTTGCAACGCGGCATCGTAGGTCCAGGACGCAGTGGTCACTTCTGTTTCTGCCAGAATTGCAGCCCCTGCCCGAACGCGAACACGGTATGCTTCGCCATTTTCGCCTAGGGGTACTTCGACCGACAGCCAACTGTCGCCGTCGATCCGGGTCCTGCGGATCCATGAAACATCCAGATCGCCGGATATTTGGCGCGCGGCCCTGAAATGTGCGACCGGATAAGGACGCAAGCCGATACCGTCAAAGGCCTCGACGCGCGAGACGACAGTCGGATCGGCAAACCCGCGACCGGCGACGCCGACCCGGTAGTAACGCGCCAAACCGCGCGCGGAAAGCGGCAGCTCGATCTGCTGGGGCGTTCGGTCAAGCAACACGACCTCGCTTCCCGTTGGCCAGATCGGCGGCATGATGCCGTCAGTACCAAGTTGTCCCCGAAGTCGCATACTTACCTCATAGGTATCGGGTGCGACGATCTGGGCCTCGACGAACTGAAAGACTTCCCAGTTCCCGGCCGAGCCATCCCCGATGGCCATGACATTCGCCCCGTTCAGCACGGCATCAAGCGTTGAACTGCTCAGCGTGCCGCCTGTCACCTTGATCCGCAAAGGCGCGCCCCGATCCAAAAGTCCTGGGGGCGCCGCCAAAAGCGGTGATTCCGTCACTCCGATTACCGAGGGTGCCGCGATCGTCCGGTTCACCTCGTAACCCGCATCCTCCGACGATGACCACACCGCGACTGTCCCCGGCCAGGGGCTCGCGGCCACGGCAATATGTGGCGCATGCGCGACTTCGCTGCCGGTCAGCAGGGGCAAGTCCAGAAAGACAGGATAGACGGGAACCGGCGCGTAGAACTGACGCCCCTGGATCCGCTCTTCGGCTCCATCGGATACCCGGTACACCCCAGGCTCAACCCGTACCGCTTCGACCAACTGCGCGTCACCCTGCTCGACACGATCAATCCGGTACAGGGCACTGTCGAGCCGGACAACGTCGCCCGCACCCAGTCCCAGTTTCGACTTCGGCAACGCAAATCTGGCGGTATCGCGGGCCACGCGCGCCTCTGACAGCCATCGCTCGACGGTCGCCTGCGCCTCTGCGACGGTCATCACAAGTGGCATTTCGCTTTGCGAAACGCCAAAGCTCACTTCATCGGGAAAGATCGCTTCGGCCTGCCGGATCTCATAGCTCCCTTCGGCTTCGACAAACCCCAGTCTGACCCTGCCTGCGATTTCGACCTCCGGCGTGCGCGTGGTCTCGATCGTGCCGTCCAGGTCGCTGGCCAGCGCCAGAAGATCACGGTCCAGGCTGGAAACTGCTCGCCCCCCGCGCATTGCGAACTGCAATGTCCCGTCACGTTCCAGCGCATCAAACCCGTAGGCAAGCATCAGCGGCTGCAGCACCGACCGCGCCGTCCCCGTCTCTGATTGCAGATAGCCACGCACCACCCCGTACAGCTTCGCCGCATCCAGGATCGTCATCTTTGACCGGGCACAAATCTCGGCCACCACCGCTTCCAGGCTCTGGTTGGATACGCGCCCGTTCAGCCAGTGACCGCGGGTATAATTTGGCCCGTCACTCCAGATCTCGCTTAACGTGGGGAATTCGGGGAACGGACGCGCATCCCATGCTCAGGCATAGGCATGGCCCATGTCGACCATGCGTGCGCCATAAAGAACCGAGACGGGATTGTTCGCGTCTTCGGCGAAATGCTGGGTAAAGGCGCGGTAATACTGCATCTGCATGAGATCATCACGCCGCCCGTTCGAATACCGGGGCAAAGCCGATTCCGACGACTTGAGATCAACGAACTTGTTGGGCTCGTTGCCGCCCTTGTCGACCGCAGCACAGCCGTATTCGGTAAAGCGGATCGGCTTGGACCCCGGCACCCAATCAGTCGGAAGGGGGTTGCGCACCTCTCCCTGCCGTTCATGGTGCAGGTTCGACCACCATGACTTCAGGTCCTTGTAGCGAAACACCCACGGCTCATCATGGGCGCCGTCCGTGATCGGCACGCGCCTTTGCGCGGTTCGGCCCTCAGGGCTGTCGTAGTACCAGTCGAACCCTTCGCCGCCGGCAATGTTGGCCCTCAGATAGCTCAGATTGTGAATGGAGCCAAAGGCCACATCTGCATGGTCGTCGCCGTCACGCCAATCCGACACGGGCATGTAATTGTCGATACCGACAAAGTCGATATTTGCGTCAGCCCAAAGCGGATCCAGATGGAAATAGACGTTCCCGTCAGTCTGGTAGCCGTAATACTCGGTCCAATCCGCAGCATAGCTGATCTTGGTCGTGGGGCCGAGGATACTCCGGACATCTGCAGCAAGTTGGCGAAGGGCTGCGACCGCCGGAAAGCTGTCCAGCGCGCCTCTGATTTGCGTCAGGCCGCGCATTTCCGATCCGATGCAAAATGCATCGACGCCCCCTGCAGCCGCGCAAAGATGGGCATAATGCAGGATGAACCGCCGATAGCCGAAATCCGGCGCACCCGCAAAGGTGACCTGCCCGGCCGATACGGTGAAATCGGCAGGCGCGGCGGTGCCAAAGAACGCCGCGACTTCGCTGGCCGCTGCGGCGCTGCGATCCGGGCTTCCCAGTCGCCCGGGCGCGACCGACAGAGTGATGCGCCCGCGCCACGGCAACGGCAGTTGCTCTTCGCCGTCACGATACGGGTCGGGCAACCCGCTGCCTTCCAGTTGATCCATCAGAATGAAGGGATAGAACATCACCTGCTGGCCTTGCGCGCGCATGGCCGTGATGGCCTCGATGACCGACGCGTCCGACGGCGTCCCGCCATAAACCGACCGCCCCTCGGACATTGGGACGATCTGCGCCTGGGCGCGGGTCAACCCCCCGGACCTCCAGACCTGGCCGACCCCTTCGTAAGAAGCCTGTTCGACTTTCGGCGCTATGCTGCATTCGCCACAGCGCAAGTCAGATCCAAACCACGACACGTCCATCGAAACCGCGCCACAGTCCGGCAATTCCTCCGAAAGCTGATCGAGCGCGGTGCCGAAATCTGTCTTTCCTGACGCAGTATGGACATTGGCGCTTCGGTTCAGTCCGCGACCAAGCCGGTAATGCACTCGTGTGGTTGCAAGCCCGTATTCGCCTGTTCCGGGCACCAAGGCGACAGCGCGGATCGCTGCACCAAGGTCGGAAGGCTCTGAATCAAGGCCGCTTGAAGCGCGGCGCAGGACCTCGAACGTGAACTGGGGCACCCGGTTGCCGTAGGGTGACAGGTCCAGGTCCTCGATGACGACATAGGCAATGCCCCGGTAGCTCGGCGCATTGCCCGCCCCCTCGACTGCGGCGATTTTCGGATCCGCGAGTTGATCCTCGGTACCTGCATAGACCCGCATGTTCAGCGTTGTGGCAGTGACCTCTGCGCCATCAGCCCAGACCCGCCCGATCCGCGTGATCACGCCTTCGCACAAAGCAACCGCAAGGCTGATCGAATAACTGAACTCCACGCTTGATGGCTGCGGCGCCCCCTTGCCTCCGCCAGACCGCTTGGAGTTTTCCTGAAACTGTGTCGCCCAGATCACCTGCCCTGCGACACGCACGCGGCCCCAGACCTGCGAAATCGCAGCCCCTTCGCCAGCGCTTGTCAGCCGCAGCCGATCAACGCGGCCCACCTCGATGGCATCGGACCCCGCCCCCATCAGGCGCTGGTCAATGACCCGCCCAAGCGTGGCGCCAATGGCGCGGCCAATCACTGCGCCGGATAACCCGACCACCGTTCCACCGAACCCGGCTCCGATCGCGGCACCCGCCGCGGAAAGCAGTAGCGTCGCCATTCATCCGGCTCCTTTTGGAAAAGCAAATCGCGCAACGACCCGCCGCGCCCACGGCACGGAAAGCGGACTTTCAACGACGGCGTGGCGCGAATAGGCGTGGATAAAGGCGGCCTCGGCACCGACACCGGATTGGATGCCAAGGTGCTTTGCGACGAACTCGTCCCGCATCCGGAACAGCAAGACATCCCCCAAAGCCGCTGCCGAAAGCGGTTTGCGGCGCAAGCATTGCTCCGCTGCCGACATCAAAACCTCGCTCGCAGCCGCTTCATCCCAGTCGGGTGTATAGGCCGGAACCAGCATTGGCTCGCGCCCGAGGACTGCCCGCCAGACACCGCGCAAAAGGCCCAGACAATCTGTCCCCGCCCCCTTGACGCTTGCCTGATGCACGTAGGGCGTGCCGACCCAGCTGCGCGCTTCGACCACGATCCGATCTGCCTGCATCATGGTCAGAAACCCGGACCGCTGGTGGGCGCAAACAGGCTCTGGCCTTGCTGGGTCCGTTCCGCCTTGGGATAGGAGGTCAGCCAGTCTTCGCCCGGAATATGCGGAAACCCGCGAAAGTTCGCAAAGTTGGTGAACTTTACCCGGCAGGTTTCGGCGTCCTTGTCGCACCCCGCTTCCAGCCGGATCAGGTCGCCCGCCATCACCTCGGGACCGATCGCCTGCCACAACTCGATCTCGCGGCCAGCCCCGACGGTCCGGTCGTTCTTGATCAATCCGACCGACCCAGCCGCGCCGCCCGATGTGACGACCAACCTGCCCCGCTCAAACCAGCGGTCATCAAACCCGCCCAACGCGCCAAAGCGAAACACCGTCCGGTCGACCACCGTCTCCACGGCCCGTGCCGCAAAATAGCCGGGTTGCGCCAGATCAAATCGGCACTGACCGTCGCCGAGCACCGCCGAACAGCGGCGCTGATAGACGCGGCCCTGCGGCTGGTTCAGGGCCTCGGTCAGCCCGCGCAGTTCGGCACGAAAAGCACCGGCCGCGCGCGTGACTTCCCCCAAGGTGCCGCGAAATTGCTCAAGCCGCTCCTCTGGATTGGCCCAGTTCACAAGCCAGGCCCGCACTTCGGCCGCGTCAAAACGTCCGGCCAAAAGGTCGGCTTCGCTCACCGATACATCCGACAAGGCCCCGACCGCCTCGGTATTGTCGACGGCAAGGCCGGTCGTCTGCTGCAACGCCCGCGCCGTCAGGCCGGACTCCGCGCGAAACACCGCACCCTCGAAACTCAGGTCACGGTCGTGATCCGTGAAGCCCAGACGCATCCCGTCCCGCCGCGTCACAAGCCACGCCCGGCACACCGTCGTCTGCCCGCCGGCCAGATGCTGAAACAGTCCCTCCGCACTCACAGCCGCACCTCCAGGATGGGCACGTTCGGCACATCCCCCGCCTGAAACGATGCTGCGGACGTCTGGATGCCGTCGGTGTCGAACCGCACCGGGACGTCAAACTCAAAGCCTGCCGTCACCCGGGCGTCGACCCCCGGCGCAACCGTCAGGGTGACCAGCCCGGTTGCGACATCGACATCATATTCCATACTTTCGATCTTGGGGTCGCCCGCCACCGCGACCCGGACCGTCCCGGCCACCGGCTTTGCGATCGGGCGCTCATAGCTTTGCAAGCCCGAGACATAGGTCTTGCGCAACGCAAAGACTTTCGTCGCGCCATCACCGATACCGATCAACTGATCATTCGGGCCGGGCGATTTCGATGCGGGACAGGATTTGTAGTCCGACCAGTCCTTCCAGCGAAACCCGTAGATCTGGCCGCGCCGCGCCTCAAAGAACGCAATCAGGGTCTCGATGTCTTCCAGACTCCGCAGTCCCAAACCGGCATCATAACGGCGGCGCGAATGCGCCCATGGGCTGTTGCGTTCTTCGTGTCCGTTTGCGAGCGTGACAATCTCGCTGCGCCGCTCAGGCCCTCCGACACTGCCAAAGCTCAGATTGGCCGGAAACCGGATTTCGTGGAAAATCATGGCTTTGCTCACTTGTTGCGTTGGCCACGGGCCAATGCCCGGCTAACTTGTGCGGCCACTTGGCCCTGGCTGCGCTGAAAGCTTTGCGCGTCGGGGGTGGAGATGTTCATCACCACCTGGATCGGGCGTCCGCCTCCGCCGCCCGCCTGCACGCCCAGGCGTCCGTCAGACCCGCGCGTCAGCGGCATGATTGCCTCGGGTCCCGCCTCGCCCATCAGGCCCCGCCCGCCCCGCATCGGAAACTGCACCGGCGACGACACGATGCCGCCATTGGCAAAGGGAACCACCCGCCCTTGCGAAAACGCCCCGCCCTTTTCAAAGGGCATCAGGCCATTCATCGCCCCCGAGACGCCTTGCGCCAAAAGTCCGCTCAGCGCACCGGTGACCGGCTTGATCGCGATGCCGTAAACCGTATCGATGATGCTCTGCGCGACAGTTTTCAGCGCATCGCTCAGTTTCATGCCGTCAAAGGCCAACCCGTCAAAGGCGCGGCGAAGCCCCCCGGAAATGCCCGCCGACAGCGTGCCAACCTCGCGACCGGTAAAAGCAACCGTCTCGCGCATCCGGGCCAGTTCACCGTCAAAGCTCGCAACCATCTGGCCCGAGCTTGCCAGCGTGGCCTCCAGCGACCGCAATTGCGCCTGCATGTCCTCGTTGTCCATCGCGACCACCTTGTGTTGTGTCAGGGAAAGCCACGGCCAGTTCATCCAGCCGCGATCGCGTCAGGTGGGGCATCATGAGGTCTGCGCCCAGCATGATCCGCAGTTCAACCGGGGTCAGGCGCCAGAACACCTCTGGAGCCAGGCCCAGCCCATGCAGACCTGCGCGCACCAACCCGGCCCAGTCGATCCGCCTGGGGGTCACGGCTCGCCTGGCAGGGTGAAGGCCCGCGCAAGCAATTCCGCCGCTGCGCGCGCTGCCGCCAAAGGCCCGCCGCCGATCTCGACCGTCAAAAGATCGCTTGGCGAGCCTTGCCAGCCGCCTCCCCTCAGACCCGCGATGATCAGCGCCAGCACATCGCGCGTCGAAATCCGCCGCTCTTCGAACCGCTCGACCAGATCGACCAGCGATCCCGTGCCCAGCGTCGTCTCCAGTTCGGCAAGGACGCCCAGGGTCAACTTGGCGACATGCGGCTTGCCGTCCAGCAGGATCGTCACCTCACCGGCCCAGGGGTTGCTCATGGCGGCGCTCACAATGCGGTAAAGGTCAGCGCCCCGGCCGAGGCCAGCGTCATCTCGTAAGTGGCTTCCCCGTTATAGGTGCCGGCATATTCGATCGCCGTCAGTTGGAAGGCACCTTCGACAATCCCGAAACTTGGGATGATCACCTGAAAATCCGGGACCTCGCCATCAAAGAAGACCTGACGGGCGCGCGCATCGGTGGCGTCGTCGCGAAAGACGCCTGAGCCGCTGATAGAGGCTGACTTGACACCGGCCCCCGCCAACAACTCGCGCCATCCGCCCTGGCTTTCAAGGCTTGTGACATCCACCGCCTCGGTATTGAAACTGATGCGCGTGGCGCGCAGACCCGCGATCGTCTGGAAGGTGCCGTCACCAATCATGTCGAGTTTGACAAGCATGTCCTTGCCGCTTTGAACAGCCATAGCATATCTCCGATTTTTGCAACTTCAGCCCCAATCCGGGCAGGTCCGACCGGACGGATTGTCCGCTTTGTTCAACGCCGCTACAGTTCCAGCCGCGCGAGGAATGTCAGATCGATCCGTCTGACCTCGCCTTCATCTATCCGGGCGGCCCGCGCCCGTTGAAAGTCGAGATGCACCAGACGGCCCCTCGCGAGGATCAGCGTGGCTCCAACCAGCGCGTCTGACACAGCCACAGCGACCGATTTGGCGGCTTGAAAGCCGGTCCCGTCCGAAATGACGGACACGGTGAAGCGGTGTTCGGCGCCGGGTCCGCTTTTGTCCGACGCGTCCCGAACCTCTTCAGGTCCGATCAGGACAAACGTCCCGGTACCGGCGCAAGGTGGCAAGGCATCATGAATGGGAACGCCCGCAAGCGATGTTGCCGCCGTCAGGCGTTGGTAGAGGGCCGACTGCAACGCGGCCGCACCTGCATAGCTCATGCGGGTTCCTCCTCACGGGCAAAACAGGTCAGATGGCGCGCGTCGCCGTCTCGTTCGGTGACGGCAAGGATCCGGAACACGCGAGCCCCTTCGCGGAACCGCTGTCCCGGCACAGGCCGCGACGGGGCACCATAGGGCGCGGCCCTGACCGTGATCCGATACGGAACGGTCGACAACGTCACGTCTTCCCCCGCCGTATCGCGTCCCGTGCCGGGCAGCACCTCGGCCCAAAGCGTGCCCAGAACCGTCCAGGTCTTGGTATAGCCGCCCGCCCCGTCGGGGACCGTCACCGGCCCCTCCAGGGTCAGCGCGCGGCTCAATTCCGGCAGCTTCATGATGCCCCCCCGCCCAGGACACGCACCGTGCGCCACCGATCGATCAGGGTCAGCACCGACATCGGCAATCCGGCTTCGCGGATGCCGCCATCATGCCGATGCTCATAATATTCCGCAGCCAGCAGCAAGACCGCCTGCCCCAGATCCGCAGGCATATCCGCCCAGGCCGTGCCGAACCCCGCGTCAAAGACGATCTCGACGCGCCCCTCACTCGGGATGACGGGCAAGGCACTGCCGAAGCCCGCCACTTTGGGACGATGCGTATCCGGCACAAGCCGATAGGCCTGCGAGGGGACAAGCGTCGTGCCCCCCAAACCATCATAGATGGTCATGCTGACAAGCAGCGACACCGGTGCGATCGGCAATGCCTGCTCGTTCGGATGGCGCCAGCCTTCCATTCTCCACAGAAAACGTCGTGCGATCAGCGCCTTGCCGATCCTGCCTTCGATAGTTGCCAACGCCGCCCGCAGATAGCTTTCGATCAGCGCATCCTGCAGCGTGTCGTCGGCAAAGCCCGTCCCCAGACGCAGATGGTCTTTCAGTTGCGTCACCGGCAAGGCCAATGCGGGAATTGTCGTCTGCTCGATCAGTATCATCTTCGTGCTCCGATCTCTCGAAAACTCCCAAACCCTGCAAAATGGACGCGCACCCCATGCCGCTCGGACGGGGGGAGCAACTAGACGGCACGGTC
>JANPKV010000092.1:0-7163 GCA_031426185.1 Rhodobacterales bacterium
GGATTTTACCGTCTGACATGGGATCGGCCCTTCGCTTCCTTGCCGGGGTGCTGTAGCGGATGAGGCGCAGGGCGGCAAGCGGCGGGTGGTGCCATGGACAAGGTCGACAAGCTTGAAGAACGGGTCGCGCATCTGATCCGCGCCGTCGAGGATCTGTCCGATATCGTGTCACGCCAGGCGACCGAGATTGACCGGTTGACGCGGCTGGTCACCATGCTGGCCGCGCGCGAAGCAGAGCGCGAGGATGCGGACGACGCCCCCGCAGCGAACCAGAAACCCCCGCATTGGTGATGCCCAGGTTCAAGGTCAATGTCGTCGCGGTCGGCGTGACCCTCGGCATCGGGGCCATCGGCGGCGTGGTCGGCAATATGTTGCACCTGCCGCTGGGATATCTTTTGGGATCGCTGGTTGTGACGGGCATCATCGCGGCCTTGGGTGGGCGTCCTCTGGGGCATGCCGTCACCCTGCCCTCGCGGCTGCGGTTTTCCTTTGTGCCGGTGATCGGCGTGGCAATCGGCGGGGCGTTCACGCCTGCGGTCGCGGGACAGGCATTGGGATGGTGGCCGTCACTGCTTGCGCTGTGCCTGTTCGTGCCGGTGGCCCACGGGTTGGGATACTGGATCTACCGCCGGGGCGGGCTGGATCCAAAGGACGCCTTCTTTGGCGCGGTGCCGGGCGGGCTGATCGAAAGCGTGCAACTGGGCGAGGCCGCCGGCGCGGATGTGCGCCTGCTGACGGTGCTGCAGTTTCTGCGGCTGATCGGGACGATCATTTCGGTGCCGATGATCTTTTGGGGGATCACGGGGCACGCTGTGGGGTCGGCCTCTGGCGTGGCGATGGTCGGGGCCAATGCCGCCTTGTCGGCCTGGGATGTCATCATCCTGATCGGCTGCGGGCTCGCCGGTGTGCTGGTCGGGCGCAGTTTGCGTTTTCCGGGCTGGATCATCACCGGGCCGCTGGTCGCATCAGCGGCGGTCCACGGGCTGGGATGGGTCGAAGGGGTGCCGCCGGGCTGGCTGATCGCGGTCACGCAGATCGTCCTTGGAACCGGACTCGGCGCAAGGTTCGCGGGGCTGGACTCTGCAATGTTGCGCCGCGCGGTGGAACTTGCGCTGGTGAACGGGATCGCGTCGCTGCTCCTCGCGTTTGGATTTGCCACCGCCGTCCATGCCGTTGCGGGCGAGCCTGTCGCGGCGGCGTTCCTCGCCTTTGCACCGGGAGGCGTCGCCGAAATGAGCCTGATCGCGCTCAGCTTGCAGATGAGCGTGATTTACGTCACCGCCCATCACGTCGTGCGGATCGTGCTGGCGGTAGGCTTGGCATCCATCGGAGGGCGATGGGTGAAATGAGCCGCAATCGACCGCATCTTGGGGGCTTTTGACGCGTCAGTAGCGGCGGCCTTTCGTAACGGCGGCTTTCAGACCTCCTCCACCATCACGACGCCTTGCATTGCCTTGATCGCCCCCCTGATCTGCGGCGTGACCGGATACTCGCCCGGCAAGGTCACGTCGATTTCGCGCCCTTGGTCATCGGCGACGCAGACCATGACCTGCGCGCGGGTGCGGCCCTGCACGGTGGCCAGCAAAGTGGCCAGCGACATCAGTGCCTCGGCCCGGTTCACATGCACGCGGATCGCCTGCGCGCCTGCCTGATCGGCGACCTGATCGATGGGCGCGACGGCGTTTGCCAGCATCTTCAGCGTGTCGCCCTCGAGTTCGGCCTTGACCGTCAGCACCACGTTGCGGCCCGGCTCCAAAAGTTCGCGGCTGGCCTCCAGCGTGTCGCTGAACACGGTGACCTCGTACAACCCGGTCGGATCGCTCAACGACACGAAGGCAAACCGGTTGCCCTTCGCGGATTTGCGTTCCTGTTTTACCGCGACCGAGCCCGCAATCTTGACGATCAGCGGCCCGCGTTCCGCCAGCGCGGTCACCTCGGTCAGCGTCTTCACGTCCTTGCGCCGCAGCGCCGACATGTAGTCGTCAAGGGGATGGCCGGAGAGGTAAAAACCGATCGCCAGATGTTCCTGCGTCAGCCGCTCGATCGGCAGCCAGTCGTCGCGGTAAGGTATCCGCGGCTCCGGGATGTCGGCCCCGGCTTCGCCAAACAGGGACACCTGATTGGACGATGTCGCCTCGTGGATCGCCGCAGAATAGGCACCAAGCGCATCCAGCGCGTCGAACACCCGCGCGCGGTTGGGATCAAGCTGGTCAAACGCACCCGCGCGGGCGAGCATCTCCAGCGGGCGCTTGCCGATCCGTTTCAGATCCACGCGACGGGCAAAATCGAAAAGGGTGGCATAGCCCTTGTCGCCGCGCGCGTCGGAAATCATCCGCATCGCCTCCACGCCGACATTCTTCAACGCGCCGAGGGCATAGACCACCGCGCCATCCTTGACCGAAAAGGTCGGCAGCGACGCGTTGATGCAAGGCGCGACCGTCTTGATGCCAAGCTTGTCGACTTCGCGTTTGTAGACGGCCAGCTTGTCGGTCAGGTGCATGTCGCAGTTCATCACCGCAGCCATGAATTCGACCGGATGATTGGCCTTGAGGTAAGCGGTCTGGTAGCTGACCACGGCATAGGCGGCGGCGTGGGACTTGTTGAAACCGTAATTGGCGAACTTCTCCAGAAGGTCGAACACCTCGCCCGCCTTTTCCTTGGCGACATTGTGGGTCGCGGCAGCCCCGGCGATGAATTTGGGACGCTCCTTGGCCATTTCCTCGGCGATCTTCTTGCCCATGGCGCGGCGCAGCAGGTCGGCCCCGCCAAGGCTGTATCCCGCCATCACCTGGGCGATCTGCATCACCTGTTCCTGATAGACGATGATGCCTTGGGTTTCGGCGAGGATGTGGTCGATGGTGGGATGGATGCTTTCCAGATCGCGCAGGCCGTTCTTCACCTCGCAATAGGCAGGGATGTTTTCCATGGGACCGGGGCGATACAGCGCCACCAGCGCCACGATATCCTCGATGCAGGTCGGCTTCATCCGCCGCAGTGCGTCCATCATGCCCGAGGATTCCACCTGGAACACGGCAACCGTCTTGGCGGCGGCATAAAGCTCGTAACTGGGTTTGTCGTCCAGCGGGATCAGGTTGATGTCGAACCGGATGCCGCGGAGCGCCAGAAGGTCCATCGCATTCTGGATCACGGTCAGCGTCTTCAGGCCCAGAAAGTCGAATTTGACCAGACCCGCCGCTTCCACCCATTTCATGTTGAACTGGGTCGCCGGCATGTCGGAGCGGGGGTCCTGATACAGGGGCACCAACTCGTCCAGCGGGCGGTCGCCGATCACCACACCGGCGGCATGGGTCGAGGCATTGCGGAGCAGCCCCTCGATCTGCGCGGCATAATCCAGCAGGCGCTTGACCACCTCTTCCTTGGCGGCCTCGCGCAGGCGGGGCTCATCCGCCAGCGCCTTGGTGATGGAGACAGGCTTCACGCCCTCGACCGGGATCATCTTGGACAGCCGGTCCACCTGCCCGTAGGACATCTGCAGGACACGACCCACGTCGCGCACCGCGGCCTTGGACAAAAGCGCGCCAAAGGTGATGATCTGGCCGACCCGGTCGCGCCCGTACTTGGCCTGGACGTAATTGATGACTTCCTCGCGACGATCCATGCAGAAGTCGATGTCGAAGTCGGGCATCGACACGCGTTCGGGATTCAGGAACCGCTCGAACAGAAGGGCATAGCGCAAGGGGTCAAGGTCGGTGATCCGCAAGGCATAGGCCACCAGCGACCCGGCACCCGACCCCCGGCCAGGACCGACGGGAATACCCTTTTCCTTGGCCCAGTTGATGAAGTCCGCGACGATCAGGAAATAGCCGGGAAACCCCATCTTGATGATCACGTCGAGTTCGAAATCCAGCCGCGCGCGGTACTCCTCGACCGTGGCGGACAAGGGAATGACCTTCAGGCGCGCGTCCAGACCCTCATGTGCCTGACGGCGCAGTTCGTTCACCTCGTCATCGGCGAACTTCGGCAGGATCGGCGCGCGCTTGGCCACCGCAAAGGCGCAGCGGCGGGCGATCTCCACGGTGTTTTCCAAGGCCTCGGGCAAGTCGGCGAACAGGGTCGCCATCTCTGCCTCGGTCTTGAAATAGTGCTGCGGGGTCAGGCGGCGGCGGGGCGCGGACTGGTCGACATAGGCGCCTTCGGCGATGCAGATCAGCGCATCATGCGCCTGATACATCTCTGCGGCCGGAAAATAGACGTCGTTGGTCGCGACCAGCGGCAGGTGCATGTCATAGGCCATCTCGATCAGCCCCCGTTCCGACGCGGCTTCGGCTTCGGTCAGCCGGCCACCCTCGCCGGGGTGACGCTGCAGCTCGATATAGAGCCGGTCCGGGTAGATCGCCGCCAGTCGGGTCAGCAGGGCCTGTGCCTTGGTCGACTGGCCGCCCGAGAGAAACCGGCCAAGGGGACCATCCGGCCCGCCGGTCAGGCAGATCAGGCCATCCGCATGCCCGGCCAGTTCATCGACGGTGACTTGCGGCAGCTGGCCGCCCTTGCCGATGTAAAGCGCGGTATTCAGCTTCATCAGGTTCATGTAGCCCGACTCGGACTGCGCAAGCAGCACGATGGGCGCGGGCAGGCGGGTGCGGTCGCCGGGTTGGACGGGGTCATGGGCAAGGCTGATCTGGCAGCCGATGATCGGCTGCACGCCCGCGGCCTTGGCGGTTTCCGAAAATTCCAGCGCCGCAAACATGTTGTTGGTGTCGGTCACGGCAACAGCGGGCATGCGCGCGGACTGGCAAAGCTTGACCAGCTTTTTGACGGGGACCGCACCTTCCAGCAGCGAATGTTCGGTGTGGACGCGCAGATGGATGAATCGGGGGGGCGTGGGGCTTGCGGGCATGCCGCAGCCTAGCGAAACGGCAAAGCCGGCGAAAGGGGACGACCGCCGCGATGCGCATGATCAGATAATGCTTGCCTTGCGTGGCCGGCATGTCTTCATTGGGGTCAGGGGATGGACCTTGGGGCGCGTGGCCCGCTTTACGCCGCATCGGGCGGTCACGCAGCACGCCTGGAACGCAGAGACCGCGGCGGACTGATCAGAATGACCGAGATCGCGTTTCTGTTGAACGGAACGCCGGTTCGTGTGGCAGAGGTGTCTGCAACGCGGACATTGCTGGATTGGCTGCGCGAAGATCGCGGCCTGACCGGCACCAAGGAAGGCTGCAACGAAGGCGACTGCGGGGCATGCACCGTCATGGTGACCGACGCCTCCGGGTCGAGGGCGCTGAACGCCTGCATCCTGTTCCTGCCGCAACTGGCTGGCAAAGCGGTGCGCACCGTCGAGGGCATCGCCGGGCCGGACGGCGCGCTGCATCCGGTGCAGCGGGCGATGATCACGCATCACGGCAGCCAATGCGGGTTCTGCACGCCGGGATTCGTCGTGAGCATGGCGGTGGCACATCTGAACGGCCGGACGGACCATGACGATCAGTTGGCCGGCAACCTTTGCCGCTGCACCGGCTATGCACCCATCGTGCGCGCGGCAGAGGCCGTGGTCGCAGCGCCGATACCCGACTGGATGAAGACCGATGCCGATTCCTTCTTATCAAAGGCTCCCACCACGCCGTCGGGACAGGCAGGCAACCCGTCCCCCGGCGCGTTCATGCCGCAAGACAGTGATGAGCTGGCCATGTGGTATCTGGCCAATCCCGATGCCACACTGATCGCCGGGGCGACTGATGTCGGGCTTTGGGTCACCAAGCAGCTGCGCGATCTTGCACCCGTGGCATTCCTGAGCGGTGTCAAGGATTTGCAGGCCATCGAACGGCAGGGGGACGCCGTGCATATCGGTGCCGCCGTGACGATTGCCGATCTGCACGAGGCGATGCGTGACATGCATCCGTCCTTTGCCGAACTGTTGCGGCGATATGCGTCGGTGCAGGTGCGCAATGCCGCGACCATCGGGGGCAATATCGCCAACGGCTCGCCCATCGGAGACGGGCCGCCGGCACTGATCGCCATGGGCGCCACCCTGCATCTGCGGCGCGGCGACGACATGCGCAGCCTGCCGCTGGAGCAGTTCTTCCTGGCCTACCGCAAGCAGGATCGCCGCCCTGGCGAATTGGTGGCAGGCGTGTCGATCCCGGCCAGCGCGCCAGCCTTGCGCTGTTACAAATTGTCCAAGCGGTTCGATCAGGACATCTCGGCCGTCTGTGGCTGCTTCAATGTGACGGTTGCCGACGGCGTGGTCGGCGCAGCGCGCATTGCCTTTGGCGGCATGGCCGGGGTGCCGAAACGCGCCGATCTGGCCGAGGCGGCGCTGGTTGGCAGGCCGTGGATCCTTGCGACAGCCGAAGCGGCCGCCCTTGCCATGGCAGGCGATTTCACCCCCCTTAGCGATATGCGGGCATCGGCGGAATACCGGATGCGCACGGCGCAGAACATGATGATCCGCTATTTCCATGATCTGTCCGGCGTGCCGGTCGATGTCCTGCAGGTGACGGTATGACCGCCGGTCTTTCCCTGCCCCACGACTCGGCCCCGCTGCATGTCACGGGGGCTGCGCGCTATCTTGACGACGTGCCCATGCCTGCGGGCACGCTGCATCTGGCCTTCGGGCTGGCAAGCGTGGCGCATGGCGAAATCATGGGGGTGGACCTCGACGCGGTGCGCTGTGCGCCGGGTGTCGTCGCGGTGTTTTCGGCGGCCGATTGGCCCGACATGCCCGATTGCAGCCCCTCGGCGCATGACGAGCCGCTTTTGGCGGTGGGCCGCGTCCACTATGTCGGCCAGCCGGTGTTTCTCGTCGTGGCCGACAGTCATCTTGCCGCGCGCAAGGCAGCGGCCCTGGGCCGCGTCAGCTACCGCGAACTGCCCGCGATCCTGACGGTGGATGACGCAATGGCAGCGGGCAGCAGGTTCGAATCGGGGCCCGTCGTCTGGGCCAAGGGGGATGCCGTACGCGCGATCGCCCGCGCCGCACACATGGTCGAAGGGACGATGGAGATTGGCGGCCAGGAACACTTTTACCTTGAAGGCCAGGTTGCCGCCGCGATCCCGCAGGAAGACGGCATGCATGTGCTGTCATCGACCCAGCACCCGACCGAGGTGCAGCACAAGGTCGCCCACGCCCTGCATCTGCCGATGAGCGCGGTGCGGGTGGAAACGCGGCGCATGGGCGGCGGATTCGGCGGCAAGGAATCCCA
>JANPKV010000093.1:0-3243 GCA_031426185.1 Rhodobacterales bacterium
GCGCCACTGGCACTCCACCCCGTTCGAGATGTGCGAGTTGAAGCTCCACGTCAAACTCCCCGTCTTCGTCGCCCGCCAGTGGATCCGCCACCGCACCGCCAACGTCAACGAATACTCCGCCCGCTACTCGATCCTGGATCGTGAGTTCTACATCCCCGCGCCCGACCAACTCGCCGCCCAGTCCACCGTCAACAACCAGGGCCGGGGCGAGGTCCTGCAGGGCGACGAAGCCGCCCGCGTCCTCGAATTGCTGAAATCCGACGCCAACCGCGCCTATGACCATTACGAGGCGATGCTCAGCCAAGACGGCCAACAGGGCCTCGCGCGAGAGCTTGCCCGCATGAACCTGCCCGCCAACATCTACACCCAGTGGTACTGGAAGGTCGACCTGCACAACCTCTTCCACTTCCTCCGCCTCCGCGCCGACCCCCACGCCCAATACGAAATCCGCGTCTATGCCGAGGCGATTGCGGCCTGTGTGAAGGACTGGGTGCCGCTGGCCTATGGAGCCTTCGAGGACTACCGGATGGGCGGGGTGACGCTGTCGGCGAAGGCGATTGCGGTGCTGAAACGCCGTCTGGCCGGGGAGGCGGTGACACAAGAGGCCTCCGGCATGAGCAAGGGCGAGTGGCGGGAGTTTGTGGAGGTTTGGGGGTAGTGTGTTGAATTCTTACACATTCTGTGTATAATTATATCTCCACAACAAGAAACGCGAGGGTCGAAATGAAATCAATTTCCGCCGCAGTATTTCTTTTCCTTTCTTGTTCACCTTGCTGGGCTCAATTCTCAACTCAATATGTTGATGGGAAGCCCTTCACGTCAGGATGCTCACAAGATCATTGCTTTTTTCCAGTCCCCATTTACATTACTGCAGAACCACATAACATCGATAAAGCCGTTGCGGATTGTGCAAATGCTGACGTTTGCAGAGGGGCGCTTGTGGCCATTGCGGCCTATGCCGGAATGGAACCATCTTCTGTTGATCAAGCGTTATCTGCGTATGGAACTGCGTACCCAATCTTAACCGGCAACTCAGGCGGGAACGAGCACTGGATATACTTTGACGCGCCGCCCGATTTTGTCTTTTGTACAATAGCTTGGCATACATGGTCGGTAACCTCGGGAAGTACTGTGAGTGGTTCGTTTCGTCATGATAGGCGCCAAGCAGGCTTCTACGCGAATGTGCCAGTTAATGGCTGGCTGGAAGGAAGTTCTTGGACAAAGACAATGGTTCAGTTGCACGCTATTAGAAATGGAACTTCTGCAAATTGTAGTTCGCCGATCGATAGCAATAGTTGGGGCACCGTTATGTTCAATGAAAATGGAGGAAGTTCATTGAGTGGCGGGCAGTTTTGGGATGTAAACGCAAATTAACCAGCGCAAAAGGACTAGGAAAGGCTTCAGACCAACTCTCTCTACCAATTCGCAGCCAAAACGGCACGCCACCCCCCGCCCTACCATACCGCCCCACCCGCATCGCCCTCCCGCCAGCGCAGGCGTGCGCGGTCGTTTGAACCGGAAAACGGTCCACTGGACCGTTTTCACCCCGCTGATGCGGGGTCGGTTCTAACCCACGACGAAAACGGCCATTCCCGCGGATGCCCGACCAACCCGTGCAACACCCTGGTTGATCCGGCAATACCGGACATGGTTCGCCAAATCCGCCTCGTCCCCCATGGCATCCTGCGATCCGACCACTGTTCATGGGCGACGCGCGACGATGGGACCTCAGTTGCCCGCAGCCGGTGCTGCGACAACCGGCCTGCTGCCCCGCATGCGGCGCTTGTAAAAGGCCTGATAGGGGGCCTCGACATAAACCGTCAGAAGGCCCGAGATGAGGACAACTGCCGCCACCATTCCGACGGCAGTTACGGGGTGGCTGTAAGGATTGTACCCGGTCAGCTCTTCCGTCGCCCGGCCGATCACCAGGAAGGCCGGGAAGTGGATGAGGTACAGGATGTACGAACTCTGCCCCCAGACCAGGAACGGACCCGGCCAGCGCAGGTTCAGGCCCACGGCTCCGTAGATCAGAAGGGCCGCTGGCAGGCCGACCACGAACTCGCGCCTGGCCCAGGGCGGAAGGTCGGGATTGGCGACCATCACGACGACCAGCAGGACCGCGCCAAGGCAGAAGGCCGTCTTGTGGTAGGACGTCCCGCCGGCAATCACCCGTCGGGCAATCCAGACGCCGAACACGAATTCCAGGATGATCGGATTGCAGGCCGCAACGCCCCAGCCCGACATGTCTTGCGTCACCACAAGACTGCCAATTCCAAGCACATACCAGGCCAGCATGGCGATCAGGAACGCCCTTGGACCCAACGCAAGCGCAAAGAAACCGAAGATCACGTAGAACAGGATCTCAAGCGACAAGGTCCATGCCACGATCAGGACATAGCTTTCGGGCGCCATCGGCAAAAGCAGAAGGGATTCGGCGATCTTTTCCCAAGGGTAAATCCATCGCGCATCCGAAAAGGCAATATTGGTCGCCAGACCCAAGAGGATCATGCCGATCACCGCCAGCCAGTAGGGCGGCACCAGGCGCCAGAAGCGGTTGATGAAGAAGGCACGGACGGTCGGTGGCGTCCGGCTGAACGACGTATAATAGATGATGAAGCCACTGATGACGAAGAAGATGTCCACGCCGATATCGCCATGCGAAAACAGAAGCGTCCCGGCCGACCATGAAAAGCCTTCGCCCCGCAGTCCCAGCAGCAGGTGGAAAAAGGCAACCAAAGTCGCCGCTACGCCGCGCAGGACCTGTACCGTATGGAAACTGTCCCGCACCATTATCTTCAAACCCCAAAGGCGACATTGACGACAGGTAACTGGAAGCCTGAACGCGTTCAAGCAGCCTCTGTGCAGGGGTCCGCTCGCGGTCTTCGGGGTCCAGATCCGGGGGGGTCTGGTCCGCGGGCAAAGGTTAACGCTTCCCTAATGCCCGCGCCCAAGCCTTTGATTTTTAACGGCCCGCAAATCTGCCCACGCTGGGCAGGTCAGCCCCCCGTCTCCACCCGGATCAGCCGCACCTGATCGGCCGTGAGGTACCCCGTCGCCGGTTCCCCCTCGTCCGCCTGCCACTCCGCGATGGCCCGGCGCGTGCCCGGCCCGAAGGCCCCGTCGGTCCGCAGCGTCTCGTAGCCAAGCCGCGTCAGCCGCCGCTGCAGGTCGACCCGCTCGGTCCGGGTCAGCTCCAGCAGGCTCTCCTCCAGCGCCGCCTCGTTGTCGGTGCCCGGAGTGGGG
>JANPKV010000094.1:0-32144 GCA_031426185.1 Rhodobacterales bacterium
GGCGCACTTCGCCCCGGCCTCATGCTCCTGCAAAATGCCAATGATGTGTTCTTCGGTTCGAATTGTTCGCTTCATCGTCCGTCCCTTTCTTGGGCCGGACTCTAGTCGCAGATGGAGGAAAAATCCCGTGGCAGGTCAGCCGGGATCAGAGTGCAACGGGTTGAGGCGACGCGCTCATGGCCACTGGCAGCGGCGCCTGGACGAAGTCTACTTAAAGATCAACGGGGTGACGCACTACCTTTGGCGGGCAGTGGACCACGAAGGTCAACTCTTGGTACGTATCGTCACCAAGACCCGCGATCGCAACGCAGCGCAGAAATTCTTGAAGAAATCTACGAAGCGGCATGGCCTGCAAGAGTCGATCGTGACGGAACGGCTTCGATCCTACGGTGCTGCTCTGAAGGTCTTGGGCCGCGGCGATGACCGCGAGATGGTGCGTTGGCTCAACAACCGTGCCGAGAATTCGCCCCTGCCGTTCTGACTATGAGAGCGGGCAACGTTGCGGTTACGGCGCATGCGAACGCTACAGAAGTTCGCGTCAGTCCATGCCTCTGGCTTTTTCGACGGAGCGCCACCTTCAAACTCTCAGCACTTGCAAGGAAACTCGCGCCGCCGTTCTCGCCGGGTGGTGGCCTACTAGCTGCCTGATTGATAGATGGGGTTGGGGTAGCCGAGACTGGTTCGCGGTTCGCATCCATGTGACTGTGCCGGCTTGCGCAATGTTTATGACAAGTCGACATGTGCGAGTTGGGCTGCGATGCTGGTGACTTGTGATCGGAACGGGGTGTATGAGATGCTCGACGGCGACAATGCGAATGCGCGACCGAACCCTAACGGCGGTTGGTCAACCAGAATTGTCACTGTGAAGAAAGCGCTCGTTGTGCCCGTACATCGCGGGCGGAAGATCCACCAAGCAGGCGTTCTGGATGCTGGACGAACATTCGTACTTGAAGCAGTGCACTGGCGCGGTGGGCCCTTACTTATCCCACCCGAACTTCCGCGTACATACCAATTCCTTTCTGGAAGATGGGTCTGGGGCGGGTTGTTGGTCTCGCATTTTGGTCACTTTTTCACAGAGAGCATTGCACGGTTGTGGGCACTTGACCAACTGCAAGATGCGATTGATGGCGTTGTGTTCATTGCAAAGCGAGACATCGCGCAAGAACCGTTGCACGGGTTTCACAAAGAGTTCTTTGAGCTACTTGGTAAAAAGTTCGAAATCCGCATTGTAAATCGACCAACTGAAGTGGCTCTTCTTGAGGTGCCAGGCCAAGGTTGCGGCGTCGGGAGGATGGCATCCGGAACCACGCTTTTTCGAGACTTTATGAAGCGCAACTTTGCTAGATCGGTGGAGGCCAGTGGACCACTACGATTATACATTTCGCGCTCAAAGTTGCTTCCGAAGGTTGGTGGGATTTTAAGCGAAATAGCCCTTGAAGAGCATCTCTCACGTTTTGGGTACGAAGTTTTTCATCCCCAAGATCATTCGTTGCATGACCAAGTTGCTCGCTACAAAGCTGCGGAACGGATCGTGGCAGTTGATGGTTCGGCGCTTCATCTTGTTGCGATGGTTGGAAAGGAAGATCAGAAGGTAGCCATGATTAAGCGCCGACAGAGCTACGGAAATGTCAGCATTTCAAACCAGTTAAAAGCGTTTATGAGCTCTCCCCCCATGGTAATCGATGTGATAAAGCAAAACTGGATTCGCTCGGACCGCGAGAAAGCTGATAATCACTCGTTTGGTGAGCTTGATTTCCCTGCACTTGGTGCTCTCCTCGCGCTGGCAGGTTTTGTCGATAGTTCAGCTACATGGAAGGAAATTTCAGTGGAAAGTACTCTGGCCGAACTTGCCTTGATTGAAGAAAAACTCAAAGCTGAAAATCTCACATTCTCACGACTCTCCGGTTGAATTACTAGCACGCTTGAGTGAAAAGTGATCATCAAAGATTCTGCTGTGCCAGTGATCGTCAACTGATTTTTCTGTACCGGTCCGCAAACGAGTGATTCATTGTCAGCTATTTGTGACTAGAATCTATCATTTAATTCTACCCGCCGCATGCTTCCAAGTCTTGCCAAGTCTGATTCATAAAGTTCATCGAGGTAGTCAGAAAGATTCTGGTCGTGAGTTCCAAGTGGTTTCTTTGGGTGAGCGAATTTCATCCGACGGGCTATGTTCAGTATAGCATCTCGCTCCTTTTCTACTAGATCAGCCTTATTGATACCAAGAATATCTGTGATGAAGGGGACTGCCGTCTCAATTGGCTTCTCAACTGTCCATACGATTAGCTTTGCAGAAGACGTTTTTTCCAGTATCTTTTCGGCCATGCTTGCCCAAGATGCTGCATAATTGAGTCTATCGTCGCTGTCTATCACTGGACCATAATCATGTTGGCACTTGATTGCCACATGCAAGCGTAATTCCGCTCCTTCAAAGAACTCGTCAAGGCCGTCGAGTATGGGCGAGAGGCGTGCTGCATAAAATCCGGGCTCGCTAGCGGCTCTCGCGGGGTCTTCGAGAGCACCATGATTGCTCACTGCGATAGTGGATGCATCTAATGGTACATAGGGCAGGTGCTGGTAGTGAAGATAAGTCACGTCGGCATCAGGGTTAGCCGCAAGCGCCAGCAATGTAGATCGAATGTCGCGTCGGAATTCAACTTTGTCTATTAGAGTCGTCCCGCAGATCTGCATCTGTTTTCGCAGTTCAATAGCAGCCCTTTCAACCAGACCTGCAAAGATGCCCCGAATACCAAGATGGACGTTAGCAACGGGCTTGATGTGACTGGGTAGCTGACTTGTCATTCATTACCTCGGTGAGGATGGTGCGTCTTGCTTCATCACAGAGATTATCGTGAAAACAGCGCACTTGCTTCGCATTAGGTGTTGCGCGGATCTTCGAAGAAGCTCCAACAATTTACGAAACCTTGTGGTTCGATCTCGTGATGAATGCGGCTCCGATCCATTCTCGAGAAGACCGTATGGCCAGATTTGACGCGCATGAGGAGTTCGCGAACAACGCGTCCGGAGGGCTCATCCCGGAGCGACAGTTCGTATAGCATGCTCAGTGTGTTGACCATCAAGTCTGATCGCCCAAGATCGAAACGGTCCAGGCCGACACCACCGTTCTTTCCACTTGGGCTTGTATTTGGATAGACAGCTCCAGCATCAAGACCAACAAACGCTCGTTCTGCCTCATAAGCCTTCATGGTGTTAGCAAAGAAGTACCCTGAGCCACCTACTAGTCTTTGATCGGAACTTTCACCATGATCAAGGAAAGACTGCAGAGAAGAAATCAACCACCTGGTGGGGAGAAATGCCAGTAAGTTGAGATACTCGAGTTGCCACATTCTGAAAAACAGTTCCCAGGACTTCTTTGTATGCAGCGTGTCTCGACGGAGGTAGCTTATGAGAAGCGCCAAGATGAAGCATGGCTCTGGCAATCCACGCATTCGAAATCGCAGGATTCGAACCTGCCCTTCCATCGTTGCGCGTGTCGTCTGTGGAAACTCAATGTCATTAGTAGAGACAACGGACTGCCACAGTGAGGTTAGAGGAAACTGCAATTCGGGAACCAACCAAGGAACGTCTTGCTTGGTGACACGGGTGGCAGATCGCGTTGCTAAACCTGCGAGACCTTCGGAGGCGTCCATATCAGACTCGATGGAATGTTCGGGCTCGGAACCGGTTTCTGTCACCTCTACCGCCGCATAGACCTGACTGCGCGCGCGGGCGATTGCAAGAGTAGACCCAGCTGCAGAATTCAGCCTTTCGACAAGTTCAAGATCAGCTCCTTTTGGGGACACTTTACGTCGCCTAAGCTTGCCGAGTTCCTTTGGCGGCGACCACTCTGGACTGTTGATATGTCGCATGAGTGCAGTTACCGCGTCAAAAGTATCAGTCTCGTCATATCCGACTTCGATAAACGCCTCTTTAAGGCGGTTTCTGCACTTCTGTAATGTGGAGTCCCACAATTCATCAGTCCTGACGACGTTTAAAAACTCATCCTTGCTAGCAAACTTTCGACCAAATCGTATGTTTTGAGCATACACACTAGAAAGCCAACTTTCCGGCGCTCGTCGGAAGAAGTAAAACTTACAAGTATAATCATAAAATACCGAGTTGATGAGCTCTATATTCTCGAACAACCGAGGATAGACTCTGCGTTTACTTGACCTGCCGGGGAGTTCGCCGCTAAAGTCTTCCGACGAAAGCAAGAACTGGTCTCCTTGCTTGCTCTGGATGTACTTTGCCAGCCTAGCGAGGCATTCGACTGCGAGCTCAGTCTCGTTCTTCGCAATCAGCCGACCAGCTGTGGCGACATCTTTATGAAAAATTGGTACGACCGGTATATCTCCACGGCTTAAGCTCGCGGTTTGCAGGAAGTGCTGAACGGAAGACGATCCAGTCTTGTGCGGTCCCATGTGTATGTGAAGAGTTTTCAACAAATAATGACCATCCGACTTGTATTCATCCAGAGGTAACTTCGACCACATGGTCTCGCGCAAAAAGTGTATTCTTCTAGCGTTGTCGTTGCAAGGTTCACCTTCGCGGCGGCACCACGTATCGGTACGAGGTCCTGCCTAGGAAGGCTGACTAGCGATGTCAACGGAGCACTGATGTGGGGCAGCGTCGAGTGCGCCGAAGCATCCGCGCACCGCCCGAGCAATGGTTGGGCAAGGCTTGGCGAACGTCCGTTGACGTGATGAATTCGAAAATTTCATTTAAGTGCAAGCTATTACACAAAGTGTCGCCAAATTTCACCCTCGTTTCTCTTTTACCGAAGTGACGTGTGTGAGTGGGGTGTGTGACATGCAGAGAGTTTCCTTTAGGTACCAGGCTGCCAATGATCGAACCGCAGTTCTGGACGATCACTTCGGTCTGAATATCCTGACTCATCGGGATAGTCTTTCAGCTTCAGGAAAGTATGCGGAAACTGTGGAGGCGGTGGGCGCCACTGTAATCCGCTACCCGGGTGGAACGGTGACCGAAGATTACTTCGATCTTCGGAACGGAAATGCTACCTCTGGGACTAGCTACTATAGTGGTCAATCTTCCCAGCTTATTCCACTTCGCGACTTCTTAGAATACGCAGAATCCACGGGAAAGTCCGCAATTATTGTTATTCCAACTTATCGGTATTTCAATCTTGAGAGTGGCCAGATAGATGCGTCAGCAGAGGCAGAGATTCGCACATTCATCCGTGACGTTGTTAGTGGAACTTATGGTGCCGCTGATATCAAGGGATTTGAAGTTGGGAATGAGTGGTATCAGGATAGGTTTGAGTGGACAGCGGCTCAGTTTGGCGAGTTGCAAAGCAAGATTGCGCTCTGGATTCATCAGGAAACGTCGGGGCTCTCCGATCCGCCAGACATCTATGTGCAGGCTGGACGGGGAGACGATGATCAGAATGGCATTGACGACAACTTCGAACTGAGCGCTGCATTTTCCGAGTCTGAGCGACCAGCTGTGGATGGCGTCGTATCTCATCTATACGTCTCTACCAGCTCCACTAATCCTTTGATCTTGGGGGGGAGCATTCGACAGCGTTTGGACAGCGTCGATGTGACGTGGGCTCAGGCTTTTGCGCGACCAGTCGATCACGTAGTTACTGAATGGAATGTCGGCGAGAATGGTCCAAATACGAGCACAATCAACGGTTTGATGCGGACGGCGCCACTTCTTCGGCTCTTTACCACAATGGTCGACTCTGGGGTCGACCTTGCAACCGCGTGGACCGCCCAAGCCCCTTCACCGGCAGCGATGAGCGGTCCCGAAGGCAGTGCTCCAACTCTGACACCGACGGGGTTGCTCTTCATGATGTTGGCACGTACCCTTCCTGGCACGCAGCTCAACGATCTCGACAGCCAAGCCTTTCTGAGAGACAGTTCAGGTGCTTCGGTTGGATACGTCTACAGCTTTGTTGACGGTGATAAGACCATCTTCCTTATGGCGTCAGGAGTCGGGCAAGATGTTTCAATCTCTGCTGATCTTTCATCTGCTATATCTAGCTCGAGCAACTTCTATGGACTGCGCCTGAGTGCAAAAGATGGCACAAGTGGCACCGAATACAACGCGTTAGCGCAACTGAACTTCCAGAATCAGTTCGCTTTGGAAGGTCCAATTGCGGGAGATGGGCGGCTTGCTTTCACGCTAAAGCCGTACGAGATGATCCAAATCGTCGTTTCAAACAACGTTCCTACAGACATCTTCACTGACCCGCAAACGGCAGTTAACGATCAAATCACAGGTTCGGAACAAGCGGACAGAATCAGCACGTACTTGGGCAACGACACAATTTCAGGTATGGGGGGCAATGACCATATTCTGCCTGGAGGTGGGCTCGATGTCGTCTATGGCGGTGACGGTAATGATCGGATAGACGTTGTCGATTATTTCTTGAGCGTAGATGGTGGGGCAGGCAAAGATGAACTCAACTTCGTTAATCTCAGAGCTGGGGTCAGCTTCTGGGGCTCGGTCGGCAAGGTAGAAGTTGGTGGAAAAGACTTTGGGCAGACATCATCAATTGAACGGATTGTCGGTTCAAGCTTCGCAGATCGGTTCTCCTTGTTCGACAATCAAGTCGAGGTCAGAGGTGGAGCTGGCAACGACGCTTTCTATCTGCTGAGCGGGGACCAAAAGATCGTCTTTTGTGACGACGGAGACGACTATGTACTTTCGGAGACTTCCCTCAACGAAATCCGTGGCGGCGACGGCGATGACAGGATCATGGTCAGTGGCAACTCATCGACTGTGTCGGGTGGCAAAGGTCACGATGTCATCTACGTTCGAGGCCTGGCAAACCTCCTCATCGACGGCGAAGGCGACGACGAGTTTGTCTTGACGGGTGGACTGGGAAACACCATCGACTTGAGCCAGGGCGGTGGCGACAACGACGTCTATGGCTTCAGGCACGGATCTGACAGTCTGATCTTGACCCAAGAACAACTGGCGGGGCTAAGTCTCACACAAATCAGCAATACTGACGGAGGCGCTGCTGTCATCGTCTCGACAAGCGATTTTTCCATAACCTTCCACGATCTAGACGATCTCCCCTATTTTCACGTTCGTAGTGCAACAGCGCTCTTCGATGATGTGACATTTTGAAGAAATGATGCCAACGCCTCGGTGGTCGCTAGAGATTTACACACTTTGGACTTCGGCGTTCATCCAACGGCAACCTCGGATACGCCACAACGAAGGCCAAGAACATAATGGTTGTACCCGATGAACATCGCGCTTTCTAGACGAGGAGTTTTTTCAAATTCTTGCAGTGATGCGAGAGTTGAAGTCATCGAACTGATCTTTCAGGAAGCTGACATCGCTATTGATCGGTTGGCGTTCGCGTGTAAGCAATCCTGCACGCGTCAAGATCTTGACTTCATGGCTAAGGTCTCGAAACAGCTAGACCTACAAGAACTGTATGAGATCGCCGTGAGCACAACCGAGAGCATGAGGAACGGCCAGCTCTTGGTACGCGACAAGAAGAGGTTGGTACAAAGCTATCAGTCGGCAAAGGCATCTGTGCGCGCAAGGGGCGCATATTAATAACAAGGTCAAGCGTTTGCGCCAGCGCTTCTGGAAGTGTTGTCAGAAGAAATTCAGTTTTGACATTTAAGCAGTCTGCGAAACTGGCAGCTAAAGACTCAATCGCGCCAGATTTGTCTAAGGCTCCAACTCCAAAAGTAGGATTGAGCAGTATGAGTAAGTAGTAGTTTCGCCTTTGCCCACCGCGCTTTGCCGCGAAAAAGGCACATGCACGGTTGAAGTGTCCGGATGGGTTGCTGCGGGTGGCACTGCCGCTCATTTCGGCCACCCGTTGCTTGTCTGCTCGTTGTGAATCCCGCCGGCTGCATCTGAGATGGAGTTCTTGCGCGGAGATCGCGGAGAGTATGGTTTCGGTTTCGGTTTCGGTTTCGGTTTCGGTTTCGGTTTCGGTTTCGGTTTTAAGTTGATGAGTTTATTGGGCGTAGCGTGCCGAGACTGAGTTTTGCCGGCAAAGGTTAGGACTTGATGAAATTTTTACGAGTTACCCCGGTCCTTTGGCAAAATGTTTTCGTGGGTCCATTTTTCATTGGTTAACGATCCGGCACAGTTGGCAGCCATCTGCGCTAGCGCTGGATTCTGACAGATAAGTACTGCTTGAAGTACGGACTGCTTCATGTTGGTAGACTTGACGCCAAACCTCGAAGAATGGGGTTGCCATGCGTAAGGACCAAAGGCAGCTCGCGCGGCAAGGGTCGTTGTTTTGCCTTGACCGAAGTGATTAGCTGGCGACTTCCGCGACTCTGCCGAGTCGGACGGAGCAGTTGTACCACCGCTCGAAGCCCGACTGTACGGCCCAGATCGGGCGGACACGTCCGCAACTGTCATTCGGCAGCAAATTTGACTTCTTGTCGGCTCCTAGAATCTGCCCCCTTGCAGATCGGGCTCTGACGGCTCACCTGTCTGTTGAAAGTTGATGATGGTCGATCAAGGTCTGAGCCGCTTCTGGTTTGCTGGCGGCTCCAGCTTCTGAGTGGGATGGAGCATCCTGAACAAGACCACGAACAAGTTTCCCCCCAGAGCGCGTGAACGCGCTTTGCGACTGGTCTTGGACAATGATGGACAGCATTGATCGCGCTGGCAGGCGGTGTTGTAGATCTCATCGAAGATCGAACGCGCGCCGAAGACCCTGAACGGCTGGGTCAACAAGGCCGAGGTCGACAGCGGCAAGCGGGGCAGTGTCTCCGGCGAGATGGCCGAGAAGATTAGGACGCTGGAAGGCGAGAACCGCGAGCTGCGCCGGGCCAATGAGATCCTGCGCAAAGCTTCGGTGTGTTTGGCGATGGCGCAGCTCGACCGCCGACGAAGGACATGATCGCCTTCCTCGACGATCACCGGGACAAGCCGAGGTCGAGCCAGTGAAGGCGCCATTGGTTCGAGCCCACTGGCTAAGGCCGATCTGCGATGTTCTGCCGGTTGCCCCTGTCACCTCCTACGAACACCTGGCGAAGCGGCGGACCCGTCGCGCCTGTCGGAAAGTGCCATCAGGGAAGCGGAGCTTCGGCCGCATATCACCACAGGGATCGGGGCAGCCAGTTTCTGTCGATCAAATACACTGAACGACTGGCAGACGCGGGCATCGAACCTTCGGTCGGTAGCGTCGGTGACTGCTACAACAACGCGCCGGCAGAGACGATCAATGGCGTCTCTAAGGCCAAAGTCATCCATCGTCGCGGCCCGTGGCCCCAGCTTCGAGGTCGCAGAATACGCCACGCTGGAATGGGTGGTCGGGTTCAGTAACCGCCGCCTGCTCGAACCCATCGCCGACATTCCGCCGGCCGAAGCCGAAGCAATCTTGTACGCCGCTCTGGAAACTGAACCCATGGCCGCGCAGCTAATGTCAATTAGCCTCTGTCAAACTCGGCGCGGTTCAGATCAACATCCTTAGGTTGAGCTGCGTGCATGTATCCGTTAACTGTTTCTCGTGACTATTCAAATTAACGAATTCTTAAGAAACTAAGGCCAGGATGGGAAGCTCATATCGGAAGGGGCTCCACGATGGACGACAAAGATTGGGGAATACTTCTCTACGAAGCGATGATTCTTGAACGCCAAGGTAGTTCACGTCTAGCGGATGCTCGGGTTGGTGGTGCAATTGCTGTTGTTCTGAATGAAAGAGCGAATCAGCCTGTGCCTCCGCTGTCAAAGCCATTCCTGCCAAGCCACAACGTTCTTGAGCTCTCATTTGCCTGACAAGTGGTCGTGGACTCAGACGAGGGAGGATCAGGCCGGCCTTAGGATCGACGTTCTCGGCGTCGTGGATTATGCTGATCTCATATCTGAAAAGACCCGCTCGCGCTCGCTGATGACTGAAGCAAGTGCGGAGCTTTCTGAACGTGACGGGAGCGGGGCGGAGAAAGCAAAAACTCTAGTCAGAGCGGCATTGACGCGCTTGAAACCGGCCATAACCGCGCGCTCTAACATGTCAGAGTAGATGTCTGTTCTCTGCCGCCCATCGTCCGAACAGTATTGATCAAAACGCAACAGACAGCCTCTGAGGAGGCAGTGACTGAGTGCCGATTCTTCGCTGAGATGAGCAACCTCGTCCAGCAACTCGTCGACTCGACTTTGCATTGTCGGAGAAGATGCTAATCGCGCTACAAACTCTGCCAAAATGCAGTAGCGGAAGAGATCCCAAAAGGTGTGATGTGGCGCGCGGCACGGAAGCGTGAGTCGGATGACACCCGACGCGTGAAGCGTACCAACTGCCAGTGCCTCGTCGTAGCTTTGAAGTCCAATCTGGAGAATGTCGCGTGCCTCCTCGGCTGTGAATGGTTCTTCGACGCATATCTGAATACTTGTCATGGCGCGGGCTTCTCTTTCGCTGACGTTGTGCTGCGTTTCTGAATGCACGCTAATGGTGCATAAGTTTACGGCGAGTTAAGGATAAGTCCTCCTATGCTCGCGCGGTGACCAGCGGGGCGATGGATCCATGCAAGCTCTGGATAGCTCGGACAGCTTCGTTGCTGCACTCGGAGCGGTTCGCAATCGGCGGGCAAGCACGATTCGCTTTAGACTGGACTACTTGTGTAGCTCCCTGCCGATACAGCCAAGGCTTGTTGCCGCGACGATGTAGGTTGAGCGAAACGGCGGCTGTCTACCGTAGGTAGACGAAACCCTAACCTTTCGGACAACTTGTTGAGGCTGCCTGCTTTGAGGTAGTCAGCCCCAAGCGTCCTAGGAGCAAGTGATGCCACTTTTCGTTTTTATTGAGAAGCGTTTGGCGACCACACCGGACCCGACGGAGATCGATCCTCTCCTTGCCGCCATGACGAAGATCCATGGCCAACTTCTGCCAGGAAGTTGGTTGGTCGAGTACGCAGGGTCGGCGACAGATTTTCGCGCAGAACTTCTCAGTAAAAGATCGAAACGGGAACCATTCCTGGTAATCGAGATTGTGTCTCTGGCAGCGCACGGCATTGTACAGCTGGACAACACACTTTGGTGGCGTTTAAACAACCCTGGCCTTGCAGGATCGTTGCCACTTCGGCAGGGGGATTCTCCGTCATTGCCACGTCACGGCAGCGCATCCTTTGTCTCTCATATGATTGCCCTCGAAGAAGAACTTGCATCGATGGCCGGAAAGTATGGCATTTCGGATCGAGCACGGCATTTGTTGGCAAACTCCCCGCTCCGCTGAAGAGTTTCGACACGCTGAGGCATTGCATCTTAGACCGAGCCCACCTGATGCACATTTGCGCTTGTTAACGATTTGTTAAGGCAAATGCCTTCATTTGACACCGTGCTTAACGGGTGATGAGAGTGTATTCCAAGTTTTTTGCGTCAATAGCAGACACTGCACTGTGCGCGGCCATGTACGCCGATTTAGCTGACGAAAAGGGACTCGCCAGAATCCTGATCGATCATTCCTTCGCAATTCGAGTGAAAGCTCATTCGCCTGTGTGTGAAGACCCAGCTTTGAGCATGTTCAAAGCCACCTCCAGCAATGACACCGCAGATGTTCAGTGTTTCCATACTTTGCAACGCACCCCGTCACTCGAGGGCTTTCTTGAGAACGAACCTTGGATTCGAGATTGCCTCACAAAGATTGCCGTTTTAGTTGAATATCTAAAACTAGTGGAAAGCGCGAGCCTGCAAGCCTCGGCGCCGAAGTTGCAGAATTCACCCCTCTATATTGAAGAATGTGCGAACCACTAGCGACGGTGTCCGGGCGACATCAGTTATGAGACACTAACAAACCCGTTGGAAATGCCGAAACTTCTTCATGCGCGTCACAAGAACGTGCGTGGAGAGACCCCGCTCGCCCGAGGCTTTCTTAGCTGATCTGGTGTTACCAAAATCCGTGATCTTCCCGTCGAACCGGGTGCGGATCATGATGGCGATGAAGCACATCGGCTTCCGCAAGGGCCATGACAGCCTTGCCGCGATAGCGAAGAACGAGCTCACCGCCATCGCCGTTTCGAGGTCTTCCAGCGCTAATTCGAACTGTTCCGGATCGCTCTTCTCCCACCGCCGCCCAAAGGCTGCCTGTTTGAAGGCCGCGATCAGCATCGCCAGTTGTTCGATCCGCACGCCCTTGCGCTTGTCGCGCGTCAGCTGCGATCAACATCGTCCCGATGCTCGCCCGCATCGACGTTTGGTTGGCCCACCAACGCGCCTGTGCCTCGGCAAAGTCACCCTCGCGCGAGGCACTCGCCTAGATCGCCAAATACCGCGACGGCCTCGGCCATTACCTGACCGACGATGCCGAAAACTGGGCAGTAATCTCCTCGCTCATCGAAACCAGCAAGGGGAACTGCGTCCATCCTCACGCGTGGATGTCGGCAACGCTGACCGCCATCGTCCAAGGCCAAAGGCAGAGCCAGATCGACTATCTGCTTCCGTGAAACTACGCCGTCACGGTCTGATCGGGACACCGCTTACGTCCTTGTGAAATGTCGAGGACCTGCTTTACGAGCGTGGCATCGAGATCATCGACAAGACGATGTGGCTCGTCGGCGGGGGGTTGCTGCGGAGTCCAATAGCGCCGTGTCCTCTTGGACGCCATTGAGCAGCTGTTGCAGGGTTGGATCTCAGTCTCGTTCGAACCAAGCAGGATTCCATCGGAAATTATTATATAACAAAATAAATAGGTTATCGTGTGGAGAAGGTTGGATTGCAGTCGCGTTTCCTCCGCCACTTGCCCCCTCGAAAGCGTTCTCCCGATCCAGTTGCGGCCGGATTTTTCCGTTGTTTTCGGGGGTTATGCAGGGAAGGCTCTTCACCTGCGTAGGAGTCAATAAGCTCGGAAGCGTTCTCTCCCGGTCGATATTCTCCAGACCTGTTGCCTTCGCAGTTTTGGTGAAGTGCCGTTAAGCATCAGAAACAAAACATAAAACACGGCCGGAACTTTGGTTTTCGATGCCAGTCGCTCTCGCACTGTCATGTCACTAAGTCCGAACCGTCCTCGGCTTGTGCCCCAGTTGCCTATGCCGGATGCTCCAAACGCTTGCTGATGTCGTCGTCTGTAGTTCTTGGTCGACAGTGCCGCCTTTGGCGCGCAGGCGACTAGGCATGTCCTTGCTCGCTCACTTCTCGAACGTCACTTACCAGGGCTATACGGCTCAAACCGCACGCATGTTCGCCTTCGGGGATTTGACCGCCCGGCAGGAACTGGTGCTTGAGGCCTGCACCAGCGGCGTCAAGGCGGCGGAAAAGCTGATCCGCCCCGGCACGTTGATCCGCGATCTGAACAACGCGGCCTTTGAAAGCTACGTTGACGCGGGTCTTCTGAAAGACCCGGAGGCCCGCACGATGCCCTATAACTGGAGCACGGCCGAAGACGGTGGCCCGCGCGAGATCCCGCGCCAATATGTGCCGGATGCCGATTACGAAGCGCAGGGCCGCCGCCTGATGCATGTCTATCCGGCAACCTTTGGCCCGCATAACCCCAACCTCGGCCACTCGGTCGGCATGGCAGGCGGTCAGAACGCCTTCAACATCTCTTCCCACAACTATGATCAGCTGGAGGAGGGCATGGTGTTTGTGCTGCACACCCAATGGCTGGAGCCGATGTCGGCGGGCTGCAACCTCGGCGACATGTATGCAGTCACGGCCGACGGGTTCGAAAACCTGTCACGCCACACGCCGCTTGAAACGTTCCGGGTGCCCGCATGACGTCTGTTGCCTTCGACTTTGCGGAACTGACCCCGAAAGAGCGTTACAAGCTGCTGATCGGCACCGTCATCCCCCGCCCCATCGCGCTGATCACGACACTTTCAACGGATGGGGTGCCCAATGCGGGGTCATTCAGTTTTTTCAACATCTTGACCCATGATCCCGCGATCATGGCCGTGGGCATCGAATACAAACCCGACGGCACGCCCAAGGACACGGCGGCGAACATCCTCGCCACTGGCGAATTCACTGTCCACATCGCTGACTACGCTCTTGTGGACCAGATGGAGATCTGCTCGATCAAGTTCCCCGCTGATGTGGACGAACTGTCCATTGCCGGACTGAAGACGACGCAGGGCGAGACGGTACGCAGCCCCCGCATCCTCACCGCCCCCGCCGCCTTTGAATGTCGCCTGGTGCAAACGGTTCCTGTCACACCCGCTCGCATTATCGTGCTGGGAGAAGTGAAGCGCATGTTCGTGCGCAAGAGCCTCGTTAACCCTGAGACACTGTATGTCGACCAGATCGGCATCGATGCGGTGGGTCGCCTTGGGGGTCACCTTTACGCGCGCCAGCGCGAGCAGTTCGAACGCGTGACCCCGACAGCAGAGCAGTTCATGGCTTCCCGCGGACAGCGTGAGTAACGTTTTCGATGTGCCTATGCTGCAACGGCCTGGGCTGACTGTCCACTCGACATAAGACCCGCGCTTTTGACCAGTTGTGGAGGGGGCCCTGTCGACGTTGACGCAAGTGCTGCCAGCTTGTCTCACAAGCCAAGTGCGAAGGTCCGTTGTGAGGCAGGCCGGATCGCAAAAGCGGATAGAACTAAATGGCCGTTATGGGCCGTTCGCGTCAATCAGCGAAAGCTGACTCGCTGCTCGTCCCAGTCCACCGGAGACGGTTCCAGCACTCGCGCCAGCGTAACTTCCGGCCCCTGCTTCCCGTCGAGGGACGAAGGACCAGTGCCTGGACGACAACGGCCGAACCAACATCGGCGCCGAGCAACATGGCCAGACCGACATGGGCGGAAATGGCACCAGTGGAAATGAAACCGGCGGTCATCACGGCGAGGGCTGTAGCGCTTTGCAACAACAGTGCGACGAAGGCCCCGCTTCCCGCCGCCGCAATCCGGTTTCCGGTCGAGGCGCGCAGCCAGCGTCGCAGCTGGACGGCAAAGGCCCGCTCGACGCCGGTTCTGACCATGCGTACGGCGTAGATGAGCAGAGCCGCTGCTCCAGCAACATTGAGCAGAAAGACCAACATCAGATTCTCGCCATGGTATTTTCTCCGCGTGCCAGCGCGGCTGGGGCGCAAGGAAGCGTAAGAAGAAAACTCAATGTGCCGTCCTTGGTTCCGCTCGTTCCACAGTTCCGGATTTGCAACGCTTAGTCATAAATCCTGAACGTTCACTGAACGAATTGGCGGCCTCGTCTTTGATAGTCCGGTGTAAGCCCCCAACGCACCAAATAGCAACCTCTCAACCCAAGGCCGCGCTGCAGTGCGGTCGGGCCTTGACCGTAGGTATTCCATCCGCGCAACCCGTCGGCAAGCACGGGGATTTCGGAAAGCCCTGACGCCACCGAACGTCAGACTGGAAATCTTTGCGGCGCCCTCTTAACAAGGTGGCACCAGCTACCGGCCTGCCTCTAAGCTATGCGTAACATTCGTGTCGCGCATACGGGTTTCGGCGGCCGGTCAACAAAGGAGGATAATTGCATGATGATCAGAACTGCGCTTGGAATGACGGCAAGCCTTGTGGCGATGCTGTCGGCCACGGTCGTTTCCGCCCAATCGATTGCCGAAATCGAGGCCGCCGCAAAGGCAGAGGGGATGTTGACGACGATCGCCCAGCCGCACGACGGGTGCGGCTATGGAGATGTGATCGCCGGGTTCAAGGCAAAGTACCCCGAGATCACGGTGAACGAGCTGAACCCCGACGCCGGCTCCGCCGACGAGATCGAGGCGATCAAGGCCAACAAGGACAACAAGGGTCCGCAAGCCCCCGACGTGATCGACGTGGGTCTGGCCTTCGGTCCGCAGGCCAAGGCCGAGGGGCTGACCCAGCCCCACAAGGTCGCGACATGGGATGAGATCCCGGATGCGATCAAGGATGCCGAGGGCCACTGGTATGGTGACTACTACGGCGTGATGTCCTTTATCGTGAACAAGGATCTGGTCGAGAACGTCCCGCAGGATTGGGCGGATCTGTTGAAGCCGGAATATGCGGGCATGGTCGCCCTTGCGGGCGATCCGCGCGCGTCGAACCAGGCGATCCTCGGGGTTCTGGCCGCAGGCATGTCGACGGGCGCTGCACCCGGCGCAGAGGCCGGCAAGGCGGGGCTTGAGTTCTTCAAGCAGCTCAATGACGCGGGCAACTTCGTTCCGGTGATCGGCAAGGCCGGCACGCTGGCGCAAGGTACGACGCCGATCATGATCATGTGGGACTACAACGCGCTGGCCGCGCGCGACACGCTGGCCGGCAACCCTCCGGTCGAGGTCGTGGTGCCGAAGTCGGGCGTGCTTGCCGGTGTCTATGTGCAGGCGATTTCTGCCTTTGCACCGCAGCCGAACGCCGCGAAGCTGTGGATGGAGTACCTGTACAGCGACGAAGGTCAGCTTGGCTGGCTGAAGGGCTATTGCCACCCGGCGCGCTTCAACGCGATGGCCGCTGCAGGCAAGATCCCGCAGGAGCTGCTGGATGCGCTGCCTCCGGCTGAATCCTACGAGGCCGCCTACTTCCCGACGCTGGAAGAGGTGGACGCCAACAAGGCCGCCGTTGTCGAAGGTTGGGACGCGACCGTCGGCGCCAACGTCGAGTAAGCGAACCATTGCCCCGCCCCGGTTCGACCGGGGCGGGGTGATCTTTACCGGGGCCGACAGACGCCACGGAAGATCGACAGGCGAGGGAAACAGATGTCCGAAAACCGCCCCAACCAACGGCGAAGGTTCCGCTTTCCGGTGGAATGGCTGGGAATCCTGCCATTCGTGACCTTTGCGGTGCTCTTCCTGATCCTGCCGACGATGAAGATCGTCGTGGGGGCATTTCAGACGCCCGAGGGCGGGTTCACCTTGCAGAACCTGATCGACCTCAACACCGATTCCATCCGCAGCGCCTATTGGACGTCGATCAAGCTGTCGCTGATCACCGCGCTTTTGGGCTGTGCGGTGGGGTTTGCGATGGCGGCGGCGGTGGTGTTCGGCGGGTTGCCGAAACGGATACGCGGGCCGCTCCTGACCTTTTCCGGTGTTGCGTCGAACTTTGCCGGGGTGCCTCTGGCATTCGCCTTCATCGCGACGCTGGGTCCGGCGGGTCTGGTGACGCTGTGGCTGCGCAGCGAGTTCGGCATAAATCTGCGGGCGATGGGGTTCAACCTTCTGTCGTTCTGGGGGCTGGTCGTCACCTATCTGTTCTTCCAGATCCCGCTGATGATCCTGATCATCATTCCCGCGCTTGACGGGTTGAAGCGCGAGTGGCGCGAGGCCGCCGAGGTTCTGGGCGCCACGGGGGCGCAGTATTGGCGGATGGTGGCGTTTCCGATCCTGTTTCCGTCGTTGCTTGGCACCTTTGCGCTGTTGTTCGCCAATGCCTTCGGTGCGGTGGCGACGGCCTTCGCGCTGACCGGGCCGCAGCTGAACATCGTGCCGATCAAGCTTTTCGCGCAGATCCGGGGCGATGTCCTCGGCAACCCCAATCTTGGCTATGCGCTGGCCTTCGGGATGATCGTGATCACCGGGATGGCGAATGTCATCTACATCGTGCTGCGCACCCGGTCGGAGAGGTGGCTGAAATGACCCGGTTCTTCGCCTGGGGCGCGCTTCTGCTGGGGTGCCTCTACTTCCTGTTACCGCTCGTTGGGATGACCGAGTTCAGCCTGAAGATGCGGCGGGGCGAGTATTCCTTCGACGCCTACATGCGCGTTTTCGAGGACCCGCGGTTCTGGGATACGTTCACCTATTCACTGTCGCTGGCGGCCGCGACGATCGTGTTCGGTGTGTTTCTCGTGGTGCCGACGGCCTATTGGGTCCGGCTGAAGCTGCCACAGGCGCGCCCGGTGATCGAGTTCATCACGCTGTTGCCCTTGGTCATTCCGGCCATCGTCATCGTGTTCGGCTATATCCGGCTCTATAACACCTCGTCCTTCCTGCCGCTGACCGGGTCGGCGATCGGGACCGATATCCTGTTGACGATGGGATATGCGACGCTGGCCTTGCCCTACATGTACCGGGCTGTCGATACCGGTCTGCGCACCATCGACGTCGGCACGCTGACCGAGGCGGCGCAGAGCCTTGGTGCGGGGTGGTTCACCATATTGGCGCGGATCATCCTGCCGAACGTTCTGGTCGCGGTTCTGTCGGGGGCGTTCCTGACGCTGGCGATCGTGATCGGCGAGTTCACCATGGCGGCGCTCTTGAACCGCCCGGCCTTCGGGCCGTTCATGCAGCTTCTGGGGGCCAACCGCGCCTATGAGCCGCCGGCGCTGGCGGTGATTGCCTTCGCGATCACCTGGGCCTGCATGGGCCTGATCCAGCTTGTCACCCGTTTCTCGAAACACGAAAGGGCGAAAGGCTGATGGCCTTCCTTGACCTCACGAACCTTGAAAAGACCTTCGGTGCGAACCGGGTGGTCAAGGATTTCAACCTGGATATCGAGAAAGGCGAGTTCGTGTCGCTGCTTGGCCCTTCGGGCTGTGGGAAGACCACGGTGCTGCGCATGGTGGCGGGGTTCGAGATGCCGACATCGGGGGCGATCCGGATCGATGGGCAGGATGTCACCGGGCAGCGCGCGAACCAGCGGGCAATCGGAATGATGTTTCAGGCCTATGCGCTGTTTCCCAACATGACGGTTGCCGACAACGTGGCCTTCGGGTTGAAGGTGAAGGGTGTGGCCCGCCCGCAGCGCGAGGCGCGGGTGGCCGAAATGCTCAACCTGATCGGGTTGCCCGATCTGGCCGGTCGCTTTCCGTTCCAGCTGTCGGGCGGGCAACAGCAGCGCGTGGCATTGGCGCGTGCGCTGGCACCAAGCCCGCGGGTCTTGCTGCTGGACGAGCCGCTTTCAGCGCTGGATGCCAAGGTGCGGGTCTCGCTCCGCAACGAGATCCGGGAGATTCAGCGCGAGCTGGGGATTACCACGATCTTCGTGACGCATGATCAGGAAGAAGCGATGTCGATTTCCGACCGCATCGTGGTGATGAACGGCGGCATTGCCGAACAGGCCGGCGCACCGTTCGAGATCTACAACAACCCCCGCACGCGGTTCGTGGCAGGGTTCGTCGGCACGCTGAATATGTTCACCGCGACGGTGGAGGCCCCCGAAGACGGGCTGCTGACCGTTGCGGGTCAACGGGTGGTCCTGCCCCAGGGGCCAATAGCGGCGCGCAAGGGGGATACGGTCACATTGGCGCTGCGGCCCGAAGCGATCCGGCTTGGCCGCGCCGAGGGCTGCGATGTCGTGATGCCCGCAACCATCGACGAGGTCCATTTCCTCGGCTCGGTTATCCGCGTCCGGGCGCGCGTTGCAGGCACGGTAGTGGCCCTTGATACCTTCAATCGCCCGGACCAACCGCCTCCGCCGGTTCGCAGCGAGGCCGAGATCAGCTTTGCAGCCAGCGATGTGATCCTGCTTCCGGAATAGCAGCCACGCCCCGCAGACCGCTTTTCCAGCCGTCCTGAAGAGCGGCACCAATCGACCCGGTACGGGCGCACAATGCGGATAGCGCGATTCAAGGCGGTAGTGGGACCGTCGCGGTCAGCACAAACAACACCAAGGTCACCGCCAGGCAAATACCGCCCATTAGGATCGCCAGAACGGATTGCGCTATTGCCTTCCTGCGTGTCGCATTGCGGTGAACCATGAACCCGCGCATGAGCGCTCTGAAATACCAAATGAGACCTGCGACGATTATTGCCATGCCCAGGGGGCCAGCCCACGTGAACCGGGCGTTGCCAAAAAGTAGCGCCAGATCCACAGCCAGCACGAATGGCACCGTCACGTAGCACTGGGCATAGAACATCGGGCGCAAGGTTCTGCGGGTCAGAGGTCGCCCGGCCAATCTGACGTGCTGGATCCCCAAAAGCAGGGGAAACAGGCTGAAAGCAAATGCGCGCAGCGCCAGAAGATTGCGCTGATCTGCAAGCATCCCTTCGGACGCGACAACATTCTGAAACACGATTTTTTGCAACATATGTGCAACCACCAAAGCTTAGTCAGGAATCCCGCAGACAGTTTCGCCTTCGTCTGACAGCATCTCACCCGGCGTCCGACCGCTGATGGGCGTCCTCGGTTTCGAGGGCGGCGGCCAGTTGCATCGCGAATTTCGCCGAGGCGACCGGCAACGTCCGGCCGCGCATCTGGCCCAGGATCAAATTGCCCATCGGCAGATCGCGCTGGCTGATCGGGCGCAGGACAAGCCGGGGGTCGTCGACCGGGCTGAGGCCGATCGGGATCTGAAAGCCGATGACGTTTTCCTGCAGGACATAGTTGCGGATCAGCTCGAAGCTTTCGGTCTCGACCACGGGTGATACCTGCTGCGCCCCGCGCCGCGCTCCATAGTCCAGCAGGTGGCGCACCCCGTAGGTGCTGGAGGGGGCGATATGCGGCACGGCAAGGCAATCGCGCAGGCGCAGCTCGTGCCGTGAGGCCAGGGGGTGATCGGCGCTCATCACGGCGCAGACCTGCTGGGGGATCGACACGATCACCTGAAAGGCGACCAGGTAGACCGGCTCGAACACCAGCGCGATGTCGCTGGCATAGTCGGCCAGTTCCTGTTCGGCCCGGGCGCGGTCACGCACGTTGACCGAAAAAGTCACGCCGGGATGCTGGCTGCGGTAGCGGGCAATCTGCCGGGGCAGGAACCACGGGACCAGCGCCTGAGAACACGCGATGGAGACATGACCCCGCCGTTCACCGCTAAGGTCGGCGACCTGCCCGCGTACGCGCGACAGGTCCGACAGAGTGGCGCGGTAATGCTGCATCACCAGCTCGCCCGCCGGATTGAGCCGCACGCCCGTGGAGAGGCGCTCGAACACCTCGGAGCCGAATTCCTCCTCGAACCGGTTGATGCGCCGCACCATCGCCGATGCGGTGATGTTCATGTCATCCGCCGCCTTGCGGATCGACCCGGCCCGTGCGGCGGCCTCGATCATGCGCAACGATTCCAAGTGACGCATGGCGGCTCCTTTCCAGGGTGGTGCGTTTTGTGCACCGGGTCAGTGCAAACTTAGCATTTCATATCATCGCCCGAAACTGCGTTCATGGCAGTCGGGACAAAGGGGCGCTGGATGCGGATTCGGGTGATGGATGCGATGGCCGCCATGACCATCCGGGCCGATGCGTTTCGGCCCAAACCTACCCGTTACGAAATTCCGGGCTGGCATGATGCCAATCGCCCGAGCCGAGACCCCCGCCAGAACTGCAGGAGAGACCCATGACCCATTCTACCGTGACCCGCCGCTCGCTTTTGAAGACCGGAGCCGCCGGACTTGCCGCCGCGACCTTGCCCGTGACCTTTGCCCGCGCCCAGACGCCTATCGTGCTTGGGGCGGTCTATGTCGGTCCCCGCGATGATTTCGGCTGGAACCAGGCGCATGCGCTGGCGATGGATGTGCTGAAACAGGTGCCGGGTGTGACCGTCATCGAAGAAGAAAAGGTGCCCGAGACGGATGCTGTCGCCCAGTCGATGGAATCGATGATCAACCTCGACGGCGCGAATCTGATCCTGGCGACGTCCTTCGGCTACTACTCGCCCTTCGTGGTCGAGACGGCGAAAAAATACCCCGACGTGCAGTTCCGTCACGCCGCCCCCTTGTGGAACAAGGATACCGATCCGGCCAATGCGGGCAGCTACTTTTGCTACCTGAACCAGGCGCATTACGTGAACGGCGTGGCGGCAGGGTTGTCGTCCGCCACCGGCAAGATCGGCTTTGTGGCAGCCAAGCCCATCCCCTCGGTCCTGTCCAACATCAACTCCGTCCTTCTGGGGGCGCGCAGCGTGAACCCTGCGGCCGTCGTTCAGGTGATCTTCACCGGAGAATGGTCGATGCCGGTGCGTGAGGCCGAGGCCGCGAATGCCTTGATCGACGCGGGCTGTGACGTGATCACCTGCCATGTCGACGGCCCGAAAGTGGTGATCGAGACGGCGGAATCGCGGGGCGTGAAAAGCTGCGGCCACAATGCCAGCCAGGCGGCCCTTGCGCCCAATGGCTTCATCACCGGCGCGGAATACAAGTGGGAGACGATCTATAAGATCTACGCCGACGCCTTGGCCGCCGGGACCGAGGTGCCGAACTTCATCGCAGGCGGCTATCACAACGACATGCTGCGCAACTCGGCCTACGGTGCCGGGGCCACGCCCGAGGCCGTCGCCGCCGCCGATGCTGCGATTGCCGGACTGAAGGAGGGCAAGCCGATCTACGTCGGTCCCTTGAAGGACAACGCAGGGAACGTGGTGATCGAAGGGTCGATGGACAATTACGACCTCGTCCTGGACGGCATGAACTACCTGCTCGAAGGCGTCGAAGGCTCGATCACCTGATCCGGGACGTGAGGACCATGACCAGTGCCACGACCCTGCCGCCCGTAACTGCCGGGCTTTCTGCCAGCGCCTTGCGGCGGGTCGAGGCGCTGATGATCCCGCTGGGCGCGCTGGTCGCCTCGGCGCTGGTCTTTTCGGTGTTCCTGCTGGTGCTTGGCAAGTCGCCGCTGCAATTTTTCGGGCTGATCTGGACCGGTGGGTTCGGATCGGCCTTTTCCATCCAGAATACGCTTCTGCGGTCGGCCCCGCTGATCCTGACCGGGCTTGCCTTTGCCATCCCCGCGCGGATCGGGCTGACCGTCATCGGGGCCGAGGGGGCGTTGGTTCTGGGCGGGTTCATGGCGGCCGCGGTGGCGATCCCGCTGGTTTCCGGCGGCTGGGCCCCTGAGCTTGGCCTTCCGCTGATGGCGCTGATGGCGATGGCGACCGGCGCGGTCTGGATCGGGCTTGTCGGCTGGCTGAGACACTATCGCGGGGTGAACGAGACGATTGCCTCGCTTCTGATGTCCTATATCGCCATCGCCGCAATGAACTTTTTCGTCGAAGGGCCGTTGCGCGATCCGGCCTCGGCCAACAAGCCCTCGACCATGCCGATCGGTGATCTTTACCGCGTCGGGCCCATTCCCGGCACCACGGTGCATTGGGGGCTTGCGGCGGGGTTGGTGCTGGCGATCGTGCTGCACATCCTGATGACGCGCACGACCTTTGGCTTCGCCGCACGGATGACCGGCGGCAATGTGCGCGCGGCCCAGGCGCAGGGGCTGCCGGTGGGCTTTCTGGTGGTCGGCTGCTGTGCCATCGCGGGGGCTTGTGCGGGCTTGGCCGGGTTCTTCGAGGTGGCGGCAGTGCATGGGCAGGCCAATGCCAGCCTTGTGGCGGGCTATGGCTTCACCGGCATTCTGGTGGCGTTTCTGGCGCGGCAGAATGCGCTGGCCGTCGTGCCGGTCGCGGTGATGTTCGGCGCTCTGGCGGCGTCGGGCGGGCTGATCCAGCGCCGCATGGAAATGCCGGACGCCACAATTCTTGTGCTGCAGGGGATCATCTTCGTGGTCCTTCTGACCTCGGAAACCCTTTATGGCCGCATCGCCTTCCTGCAGCCCCGCCGGACAGGAGACCGCACATGACCGGGGCCGACCTCATGATCGTGCTTTTCGCGATGATCGGGGGGGCGATCCGCGTCTCCACGCCCTTCATGTTCGTGGCGCTTGGCGAATGCCTGACCGAGAAGTCGGGCCGCATCAACCTCGGGCATGAGGGCAATCTCGTGCTGGGGGCGATGGTCGCCTATGGCGTGTCTTTTACCACCGGCAGCCCCTGGCTTGGCGTGCTGGCCGCCGGGGCGGCGGGGCTGGTTCTGGGGGCGATGCATGGCTGGATCTGCGCCCTGCCGCGTGTCAACGACATCGCGGTCGGCATCGCCTTCATGTCCTTCGGGACGGGCCTTGCGTTCTTCTTCGGCAAACCCTTCATCCAACCCTCGGCCCCAAGGCTGGAGGCGGTGGGTCTGGGCGACTGGACCGGCAACCCGGCTATCGCGCAGGCGCTGCAGGTGAACCCCCTGTTCTTCGTCGGAATCGCGCTGGCGGTGTTCCTGTGGTGGGCCTTGGCCAATACCCGCTGGGGACTGATCCTGCGGATGACCGGCGATTCTGCCGCCTCGGCCCGCGCCATGGGAGTCTCCATCGACCTTGTGCGCCTTCTGGCCACAGCGGCGGGCGGATTTCTGGCCGGAATCGGCGGCGCGTTCCTGTCGCTTTACTATCCCGGCAGCTGGAACGAGGGGCTGTCCTCGGGGCAGGGCCTGATGGCCGTGGCGCTGGTGATCTTTGCCCGCTGGGACCCGCTGCGATGCGTCTGGGCGGCACTGCTTTTTGGCGCCGCGGGAGCAATCGGACCATCGCTGCAATCCATCGGCATCAGCCAGGGCTACTATTTCTTCAACGCCGCCCCCTACATCCTGACGCTGTTCATCATGATCGCCTCGGCCCGGTCAAAGTCAGCCGCCAGCGATGCGCCGGGCGAGCTGTCCATCGTGAAATGAGGGGACCCATGACCCATCTCGACGAACGTATCGCCGCAGCACAGGTGCCGGGCGCGGTGACCGTGGCCTCGGAGCCTTACCCCTGGCCATTTGACGGCGACTTCGGGCCCCACAACACCGCCCTTGTGGTCATCGACATGCAGACCGATTTCTGCGCGCCGGGCGGCTATGTGGACAGCATGGGCTATGACATCAGCCTGACCCGCGCACCGATCGGGCCGATCCAGTCGGTGCTGAGCGCCATGCGGGCCAAAGGCTATCCGATCATCCACACGCGCGAAGGCCACAAGCCCGACCTGTCGGACCTGCCCGCCAACAAGCGCTGGCGGTCGCAGCGCATCGGTGCGGGGATCGGCGATCAGGGCCCCTGCGGCCGCATCCTGATCCGGGGCGAGGCAGGGTGGGAGATCATTCCCGAACTGCAACCCGAACCTGGTGAGGCGATCATCGACAAGCCGGGCAAGGGCACGTTCCTCGCGACGGATTTTGAACTGGTGCTGCGGATGAAAGGCATCCGCAACATCGTCTTTGCCGGCGTCACGACCGATGTCTGCGTGCATACGACGATGCGTGATGCCAATGACCGGGGCTATGAATGTCTGCTTTTGCAGGACTGCTGCGCCGCGACCAAGGTGGAAAACCATCTGGCGGCGATCGACATGATCAAGATGCAGGGCGGCGTCTTTGGCGCCGTCGCCACCTCGACCGCCTTTCTGGCCGCGCTGCCATGAATGCCCCGGCCCCGATCCTGCGCGCGCCCAGCCTTGAAACCCACGGCATGACCAAGACCTTCGGGCAGCTGGTGGCACTTGACGACGTGTCCATCTCTGTCAAGGCCGGGTCGTTCCATGCGCTTCTGGGCGAAAACGGCGCCGGAAAATCCACGCTCGTCAAATGCATCATGGGGTTCTACCGCGCCGATAAGGGCCGGGTGCAGCTGAACGGGGCCGATGTCAGCGTCGCCAGCCCGCGCGACGCGCGCAGCCTTGGGATCGGCATGGTCTATCAGCAGTTCACGCTGGTGCCCTGTCTGACCGCGGCCGAGAACCTCGTGATCTCGCGCGCCGATGCGCCTGCCATCATCGACTGGAAGCGTGAGAGGGAAAAGCTGGCGGCCTTCATGGACCAGATGCCGTTCCGGGTGCCTCTGGACAAGCGGGTGTCGGCGCTGTCGGCCGGTGAAAAGCAGAAGCTGGAGATACTGAAACTGCTTTATCTCGAGCAGCGCTACCTGATCCTGGACGAACCCACGTCGGTCCTGACCCCCGGCGAGGCGGATGAGGTGCTTGGCCTGCTGGGTGACATGGCGCGCGCCGGCGATGTGACCGTGTTGATGATCAGCCACAAGTTCCGCGAGGTGAAGGCCTTTTGCGACAGCTTCACTGTGCTGCGCCGCGGGCAGTTGACCGGCAGCGGCGATGCGCAAGGGGCCACCGTCGCCGAGATGAGCGCGATGATGATCGGCGACACCGAGATCCGCGAACGGGCCGCCCGCGCGCCGCGCAATGACAGCCAGACCGTGTTGGAACTCGCCAGCCTGTACGCCGACGATGCCGAGGGGCGCCCCGCCATCCGCGCCCTCAACCTCAAGGTGAAATCGGGCGAGATCGTCGGCATCGCGGGCGTGTCGGGCAACGGCCAGTCGGCCCTGGTCGAGGTGCTGTCGGGCCAGCGCCCGCTGACCGACGGGCGCATTTTCATCCATGGCAAAGGCTTTGAACCCAAGCGGGCCGATTTCGACCGGTTCAAGGTGTTCGGCCTTCCCGAGGAACCCTTGAAGAACGCCGCCGTCCCAAGGATGAGCGTGGCCGAAAACATCGCCTTCCGGTCCTATGACAAGCCGCCGATCAGCAGCCTTGGATGGTGGCTGTCGCCGGGGCCCATGCGCCGCAGGGCGGAGGATCTGATCGCCCGCTACCGCGTCAAGACCGCTTCGCCCGACAGCCCGATCGAGGCGCTGTCTGGTGGCAATGTCCAGCGTGCGATCCTCGCAAGGGAACTCTCCGGGGATGTCGACGTGCTGATCGTCGCGAACCCGTGCTTCGGGCTCGACTTTGCATCTGTTGCAGAAATTCGCACCCAGATCATGGAACAGCGCAACAAGGGGGCGGCGGTGCTGCTGGTCAGCGAAGACCTCGACGAGGTTCTGGAACTGTCGGACCGGGTGGCGGTGATGTCGGGTGGGTCCATCACCTATGTCGCCCCCATTTCCGAAACTGACCGTGCCACAATCGGCACCTACATGGCCGGGCACTGATCCATGCAGGTCACCGCGCGCCCCTATGATTTCCCCCTTGATCCCGCCCGCGCCGCACTTGTGGTCATCGACATGCAGCGCGACTTCATCGAGCCGGGCGGGTTCGGCGATACGCTTGGCAATGACGTCGCGCGCCTCAAGGCCATCGTGCCGACCGTTGCCGCGCTGATTGCCCTCTTTCGCCGCCAAGGCCTGCCGATCATCCACACGCGTGAGGCGCACAGGCCCGACCTGTCCGACTGCCCGCCCGCAAAACGGCTGCGCGGCGCGCCGGGCTTGCGGATCGGCGATACGGGGACGATGGGGCGCATCCTGATCGCGGGCGAGCCCGGCAATGCCATCCTGCCCGAACTGGCCCCGTTGCCGGACGAGATCGCCGTCGACAAGCCCGGCAAGGGCATGTTCTGGGCCACCGGCCTTCACGAACGCCTGCAAGACATGGGCATCAGCCAACTGGTGTTCGCCGGGGTGACGACCGAGGTCTGCGTGCAGACCTCGATGCGTGAGGCGAATGATCGCGGCTATGACTGCCTTTTGATCGAAGATGCCACCGAAAGCTATTTTCCCGAATTCAAGGCCGCGACCATCGAGATGATCGTCGCACAAGGCGGCATCGTCGGCTGGGCCACCCCGCTGGCGGCCTTGGCACAGGCACTGGAGGCTCGCCATGACTGAACTGGGACGCTGGGCCGGACGCAGCCCTGCCAAGGATGTGATCCGCGCTCGGATCTGGGACAGCCTGGTGGCGGAAGGGGTCGGGATCGGGCCGGTCCATGACATGATCCCCACCTTTGCAGGGGCCGATATGGCCGCCTGGCATCTGGCGCAGCATCCGGGCTGGACGGCGGCACAGGTGGTCAAGACCAATCCCGACCATGCCCAGACCCCGATCCGCATCCGCGCGCTTCACGCGGGCAAGGTGGTCTATACCCCGGTGCCCTACCTGACGGCCGCGTTCCCCTATCTGCGGCTTGATCCTGCCGAACTGGCCGACAACGGCATCAGCTTTGAACTGGCCGCCACGCCGCAGGGCTTTCTGCAGCACGGCCAGCGGGTGGAGTTCGAAGAGATCGCGCCGCTTGATTTTTGTGTCGTCGGCTCCGTCGCGGTCAGCAGGGCAGGCGGGCGCACCGGCAAGGGCGCGGGCTTTGCCGATCTGGAAACCGGGATTTTCCGTGCGCTGGGTCTGGTCACCGATGCGACGCCAATGGCCACCACCGTCCATTCCTTGCAGCTTGTGCCCGACGACGCGGTGGTGATCGAAGGGCATGACACCCCGCTTGACCTGGTCGCGACCGAACAGGGCCTGATCGAGACGCATTGCACCTTGCCGCGCCCAAGCGGCGTCGACTGGCCCCGCGTCCGGCCCGACCAGTTCGCCTCCATTCCGTTTCTGACCGCCTTGCGCGACCGGATGCGCGCGGGGACCACGCCATGACCCTGCCCATCGATGACCCCGCCACGCTGGCCGAGGTGACAGAGGCCTTCCAGCGCTATGAGGCAGCGCTTTTGCGCCATGACGTCGCGGTCTTGGATGCGATGTTTTTGCCTTCGGACCGGACGGTGCGCTACGGCGTGGCCGAGATGCAGCACGGAATTGACGAGGTGCGCCGCTTCCGTGCGACGCAGGCCTCGTTTGATCGCAGCCTGTCGCGCACGGTGATCACCAGCTTTGGCCGCGATGTGGCCGTTGCCTCCACCCTGTTCCACCGGCCCGATATTCCTGGCAAGATCGGGCGGCAGACGCAGACCTGGGTCCGCATGGGCGCAGGCTGGCAGATAGCCGCCGCGCATGTCAGCATGATGGACGCAGATCCCGTCGCAGGCTAGGCGCGCGCCGCGCCCGTCAGGACAAGGCGCAAGGGCTGGGGTCGTCGGCGTGGCCCACCCGCCCCAAAACCGCGCGAACTGCCCATAAAAACAGCGCCTGCAGGCCGATGCCTTGCATTGATCTGACCACTGCTTGACGGAGATGCCCGATCTGATAGCCGTAAAGACGCGCCATCATGGCCAGACACCTTCGCAGAAAACCGTCCAGAGTCGTGCATGTCGTTCACCGTTCCTGTCATTGACATCAGCGTCTATGTCGACCGCAGCCCCGGGGCGGATCGGGCTGCCGTGGCTGTGGCTGTCGATCAGGCCTGTGTGGATGTGGGGTTCATGCAGATCCTTGGCCACGGCATTGCCGAAGACGTGCAGGCTGGCCTCGCATCCGCTTTGGATGACTTTTTCGGGCTGCCGCTGGATGCGAAAAAGCACTACCGCCTGCCGGGCACCAATCGCGGCTACAGCCCGCCGAAAAGTGAATCCCTGTCGCTGAGCGTGGGGCTTGAATCGGCCAACCGGATGAACGATTTTTTCGAGGCCTACAACATCGGGGCCGAAGCGCGGTCCTTCCCGCACCTTGCGCTTGATGAGCGTGACTACGGTCTTAACCTGTGGCCGGCGGAGCCGGGGTTCGAGGACCGCGTCACCCGCTATTTCCTTGAGGCGCAGCGGGTTGCACGGACCCTGACGACAATCTTCGCCGATGCGCTTGGCACCGAGCGGACCTATTTCGAGGCGATGACCGACCATTCCATCGACGTCCTGCGCATGAACAACTACGCCCTGCCGCCGGGCACCGACATCAGCCTGGATGGCGATCTGACCGGCATGGGCGAGCATACCGATTTCGGGATCGTCACGGTCCTTTGGGCCGATCAGGTGGCCGGGCTGCAGGTGCTGGACAAGGATGGGGTCTGGCATGACGTGATGCCCGCCGATGGGGCGCTTTTGGTCAATCTTGGCGATCTGACCGCCCGCATCACCAATGACCGCTGGATGTCGACGCTGCACCGCGTCAAGCCCCCGGTCGTGGGCGGCACGATCCGCCGCCGCCGGTCCGTCGCCTTCTTCCACGATGGCAATGCCGATGCCGTGGTGGGAACGCATCCCAGCCTGCTCGACCGCGGTGACGGTCTGGCTTATGAGCCGACCACCGTCCGCGATCACGTCGCAGCCAAACTTGCAGGCTCGCGCCAGGGCCGCAAGAACCTGACCGCGCTGCGCGAGGCAGAACGTGTCCTCGCCTCTGGCGGCCGCCACGGGTGATCCGCCCGGGATTTCTGCTTCTCTATGGCGCATGGGCGGGTGCCTGGGTCTGGGACCGCGTCGCACCACAGATGCGCGCGGCCGGGCATGTCGTCGTGGCACCCGACCTGCCTGGGCGCAACCCGACCGCCGACAGTGTCGTCGGGATGGACGACATGGTGGCCCACGCGATTGCTTCGCTTCCAAGGTCGGTCGGCCCTTGGATCGTCGTCGGGCATTCCGGGGGCGGCATCGTGGCCACCATGGTGGCCGAGGTGCTGGCCAGACAAGCATCCGCCGACATTGCCGGGCTGGTTTGCCTTGCCGGCATGATGCTGCCAAGCGGGATGGGTTTTCCTGAGGCCTGCACCTTGGCGGGCGTGCCCCCTCCCCAAGGCATCGAGCCGTATCTCCGTCCCACCCCAGATGGCCGCGCAACATGGGTTCCACCCGAGGCCGCAGCAGAGATCTTTTTCCAATGCGCGGGCGCTGCCGACGCAAAGGCGGCTTCCGACATGCTTTGTCCGCAACTCGATACCAGCTGGATGATCACGCCGCGATGGACAGCGGCCGGTGCAGGGGCGGTTCCGCGCCTGTACATCGAGGCGTTGCAGGACCGCTCTGTGCCGATCGTGGTCCAGCGGACCATGCAGCGTCTGGTGCCAGGGGCCCGGATCGCCAGCCTTGACACCGACCACGCGCCACAACTGTCGTGCCCCGACGATCTGGTGCGGATCCTGATTGATTTCGCCAGCTGATCGGTGGGTGATGGCTGGATTAGGCAGGCTCAAGCCTGGCCGAAACATCGCCGTCCGTCCTGGACATGACCAATGCGCTACGTCAGCGCCCAGCCGGGTCTCAGGGAGTTTTGCGGCCGTACAGCTCCAACCGGTGCCAGGCGATGTCATAGCCGAGTTCCGCGGCGATTTCCGCCTGTAGCTGTTCGATACGGGGCGAATGAAACTCCACTACCGCACCGGTATCAAGATCGATCAGGTGGTCGTGGTGTTGGCGGTCCGCCAGTTCGAACCGCGCACCGGAGCCGTCAAATTCGTTGCGCAACACGGTCCCGGCCTTTTCGAGCATCGCCAGGGTCCGGTAAACCGTGGCCTGCGACACCGATGGGTCTTGTTGGCGCGCGCGCGTCAGGATGTCTTCGGCACGGGGGTGATCGGACGCCTCGCGCAGCACGTGCAAGATGGCCAGCCGCTGCCGGGTGACGCGCACGCCATCGGCGCGCAGATCGGTTTCCGGGTGTGCATTCGCGTCGGTCATGAAAGGGGTTTTACATGACGGTGGCATGGTAATCAAGATTGAGAAGCATTTGCATATACCTTGACATTCTGCAAATCGTTCGCATTATCAGCACAGGATTGTTCAGAGGATAAATCGATGCGTTACCTCTCCTTTGCGGCGGTGCTTGCCGCCTTGTCATGCGCCCCGGCCCATGCCGAGGAATTCAAGGTCGTGACGACATTTACGGTCATTGCCGACATGGCGCGCAATGTCGCGGGCGATCATGCCACCGTGGTATCCGTCACCAAGCCCGGCGCCGAAATCCATGGCTATGAGCCGACCCCGCGTGATCTGGTGGCGGCGCAGGATGGTGATCTGATCTTGTGGAACGGCATGAACCTTGAGCGCTGGTTCGAACAGTTCCTTGGCAATCTTGGCGACATTCCATCGGCCACGCTGTCGGATGGCGTAGACCCGATGCCGATCCGTGGCGGTTCCTATGAGGGCAAGCCAAATCCGCATGCCTGGATGTCGCCGGTGTCCGCGCAGATCTATGTGGACAACATCGCCGCTGCCCTGTCAGCGGCCGACCCCGAAAACGCCGCCGCATATGCTGCCAATGCCGCCGCCTACAAGGCAGAGATCGCGGCGGCGCTGGAACCGTTGGTCGCGGCGATTGCGACGGTGCCAGAGGACAAGCGCTGGCTGGTGACCTGCGAAGGCGCGTTCAGCTATCTTGCCCGTGACCTCGGTCTGCGCGAGGCCTATCTCTGGCCGATCAACGCGGACGCTACCGGAACGCCGCAACAGGTGCGCGGTGTGATCGACACGGTGCGCGAAAACGCCATTCCGGTGGTCTTTTGCGAAAGCACGGTCAACACTGACCCCGCCGAACAGGTGGCACGCGAAACCGGGGCGGCCTATGGTGGGGTACTATATGTCGATAGCCTGTCGGAGACGGATGGCCCGGTGCCGACCTATCTGGACCTGCTGCGCGTGACGACCGAGACGATTGCCAAAGGGCTGACGGAAAGTGCCGGGAACTGACCTTGAGTGAGCGCATCGCCCTGACTGACACCAAAAACGCGGGCCTGTGGGCCCGCGGCCTGAACGTTTCTTATCGCACCGGGCTGACAGCGCTGCGCGATGCCAGCTTTGCCATTCCGCGAGGGTCTATTGCCGCCCTGGTGGGCGTGAACGGGGCCGGAAAATCGACCTTGTTCAAGGCGATCATGGGCTTCTTGCCGGTCGCCGACGGCGAGATCGGCATTCTAGGCCAATCGGTCAAGTCCGCGCTGAAGGCCGGGCACGTGGCCTATGTCCCGCAGGCCGAAGAGGTGGACTGGAC
>JANPKV010000095.1:0-3693 GCA_031426185.1 Rhodobacterales bacterium
GCCCAGAAGGACACCCGCAAGGACAGTGCGACCGCCTGCCAGCCTTCGGTCGTCAGCCAGTCCGCCAAGCGCCGTTCCCCCTAGTTTAGGATCAGAAATCCCTGGGCGGCGAAGATGGCATCTGCCGCGTCCGAGGATAAATGATCAAGGAAGGCGGCAGCGCCGGGGGTGTCGCTGTTGGCGACCATTGCCGCGGGAAAGGTGATCACAGGGTGACTGTCGGTCGGAAAGGTGCCGATGACGGTCACGGCATCATCGGCGCCGTCATCGGCAATCGCGTCCGAGCCATAGACGATCCCCAAGGGTGCCTCACCCAACGCGACCAGTGACAAGGCGGCGCGGACGTTTTCAGATTGCACGACGTTCGCCTTCACAGAAGGCCAGAGGCCAAGATGTTCGAGCGCGGCCTTCCCGTACTGGCCTGCCGGCACGGAATCCACCAGCGCCATGGATAGCTTGCCCCCCGCCAGCAGACCCGCAAGGTCCAGGTCCGGGCCGATCTGTACCGGTGGAAGCGTCGCGTCATGTGCCACAAGCACAAGGGTGTTGCCAAAAAGGTCGCGGCGGGTTTCTGCCTGGATCATTCCGCCTTCGGCCAGCACATTCATCCAGTCAGAAGACGACGAAACGAAGATATCGGCGGGTGCACCTTGCTGGATCTGCCGCGCCAGCGCCGACGTGCCGCCGTAGGATATCGACACCGCGTCGCCGGTCGTCGCCTTCCAGTCCGCCGCCACCGCATCAAGCGCTGTCTTCAGCGATGCCGCGGCAAAGACGGTGATGTCATCAGCCTGCGCTGGCCTGACCGCATTGCAGGCCGCGCTCAGGACAAGACAGCAAAGACAAATCGGGCGGATCATGCGCGGGGCCGGTCGTTATGTTCCGCCGTATATAGCCAAGCGAACTCACGGGGCGTCAATCGTTATTTCCCGCCCGACATATCGCCTATACGCAGCAGCGACCGGATGGCGGCGATATCGGCACCGCCAGCCGACAGCGTTGCCGCCTCTATCCTTCGGTAATGGTCCAGTACACGAAGGCCGGTTTCGGTGAGCCGCGCACCGCCGCCGCCTGCGCCGCCCCGGAGGCTTTCGATCAGGGGCGTCTGAAAAGCCGCGTTCAGCGTGTCGACCAATGTCCAGGCGCGCCGATAGCTCATCCCCATGGCACGGCCCGCAGCCGAGATGGATCCGGTCGCCTTGATGCGTTCCATCAGTTCCGCGCGCCCCGGCCCGATCATCGCATCGGTCCCAAAGCGCAGTCGCAGGCGAAGCTGCACGGGGTCGGCGTCTGGTCGGTCGGGGGCGGGCATGATGGCACAGTCTTGTCGCCAATGCGGGCCATGACAAGGGGCATGCGTGTTCCAAAACACAAAGGCCCCGGTGTTTCCACCGGGGCCCGTGACGTCCAAAGCTATGCGATCAGGCTTCGGCTTCGGCCTTTTCGCTGATCTCTGCACCGGTTTCCTGGTCCACCATCTTCATGCCCAGACGGACCTTGCCGCGCTCGTCAAAGCCCAGAAGCTTGACCTTCACTTCCTGGCCTTCCTTGAGCAGTTCGTTGGGGTGGTTCAGGCGCTTGTTGGCGATCTGCGACACGTGCACCAGACCGTCGCGCTTGCCAAAGAAGTTCACGAAGGCGCCGAAATCGACCAGTTTCACGACCTTGCCGGTGTAAACCTTGCCTTCTTCGGGCTCAGCCACGATCGACCAGATCATGTCATAGGCGCGCTTGATCGCAGCCGCGTCGTTGGACGCGATCTTGATCATGCCGTCGTCATTGATGTCGACCTTGGCACCCGACTGTTCGACGATCTCGCGGATGACCTTGCCGCCGGAACCGATGACTTCGCGGATCTTGTCCGTCGGGATCGAGAGTGTCTCGATCTTCGGAGCATATTCGCTGAAGCCTTGGGGCGCCGACAGGGCCTTGTTCATCTCCGACAGGATGTGCAGGCGGCCGTCCTTGGCCTGGGCCAAGGCGGTTTCCATGATCTCGGGCGTGATCCCCGCGATCTTGATGTCCATCTGCAAGGAGGTGATGCCTTTTTCGGTACCCGCCACCTTGAAGTCCATGTCGCCGAGGTGATCCTCATCGCCAAGGATGTCGGTCAGGATCGCGTATTTGCCGTCGTTTTCCAGGATCAAGCCCATCGCGACGCCCGCGACCGGGGATTTCAGCGGCACGCCCGCATCCATCATCGAAAGCGAGCCACCGCAGACCGAAGCCATCGAGGACGAGCCGTTCGATTCCGTGATCTCCGACACCACACGGATGGTGTAGGGGAAGTCAGTGGCCGCAGGCAGAACCGCCTGCAGCGCACGCCAGGCCAGTTTGCCATGGCCGATTTCGCGACGTCCAGGGCTGCCGACACGACCGACTTCGCCAACCGAGTAGGGAGGGAAGTTGTAGTGCAGAAGGAAGTTCGACCGCGAATTGCCGTGCAGGGCGTCGATGATCTGTTCATCCTCGCCGGTGCCAAGGGTGGTCACGACCAGACCTTGGGTTTCGCCACGGGTGAACAGGGCCGACCCATGCGTGCGCGGCAGGATGCCGGTTTCGCAGACGATCGGGCGAACGGTCTTGGTGTCGCGCCCATCGATGCGGATACCGGTCTTGACCACGTCACCGCGCAGGATCGACGATTCCAGCTGCTTGATGGCGGGGTAAAGGTTTGCATCAGCCTGATCCTCGTCAGACATCTTGGCCTTGATCGCGGCCACTGCAGCCTCGATCGCGGTGGTGCGTTCCTGTTTGTCACGCAGCGCAAACGCGGCGCGCATCAACGTTTCGCCGGACTTTTTCACCTTGGCATAAAGCTTGGAGAAATCCGGGGGCGAAAAGTCGAATGGTTCCTTGGCACAGACTTCCGCAAAATCCATGATCAGGTCGATCACGGGCTGCATCGCATCGTGGCCGAACTTGACCGCGCCCAGCATTTCCTCTTCGGTCAGCTCATAAGCCTCGGATTCGACCATCATCACCGCATCTTTAGTGCCCGCGATGACCAGATCAAGCCGCTGGTCGGGGTTGTTGCGCAGAACGTGCATGTCGTCGACCGACGGGTTCAGCACATAGGCGCCGCCGGTGAAGCCCACGCGCGCCGCACCGATCGGGCCCATGAACGGAACACCGGAGATCGTCAGCGCAGCCGAGACGGCAATCATCGCGACGATGTCGGGATCGTTCTCAAGGTCATGGCTGAGGACAGTCGCCATCACGAGAACTTCGTTCTTGAAGCCTTCGACGAACAAAGGGCGGCAGGGCCGGTCGATCAGACGCGAGGTCAGCGTCTCTTTTTCGGACGGGCGCGCTTCGCGCTTGAAAAAGCCGCCGGGGATCTTGCCGGCCGCATAGTATTTTTCCTGATAGTGCACGGTCAGCGGGAAGAAGTCCTGCCCCGGCTTTTGCGTGCGGGCGAAGGTCACGTTGGCCATCACGGAGGTTTCGCCAAGCGTGGCGATCACCGAGCCGTCAGCCTGGCGGGCAACTTTTCCCGTTTCCAGTGTCAGCGTGTCACGCCCCCACTGGATGGATTTTTTAGTCACATTGAACATCTGGTTTCCTCTGGGACCGGCCCCCTGGCCTGTCGTCCCGACATATCTGGCGGCCCCATTGCCGCCGTTGCCCCCCATCCTATTGCATGTGGCCGGGGGCGGGCCTCACGTCGCAGATTGCGGGCGCATACAGCAA
>JANPKV010000096.1:0-3445 GCA_031426185.1 Rhodobacterales bacterium
AACCCGGTCGCGACAAACCCACCGTCGCGCACCAGCAAGGGGGGCTCTGCCACCAGGGCCCTGTCCAGCAGCGCAATCAGGTCCGCATGCCCGACCAGATCGCGGGCCGCTTCGCCAATCAGGCCCTGCATCCCGTCCAGAAGGCGCGCGATCCCTGTCGCCTGTTCCAGCCCGGCGCGGATCGCCACAAGATCGCGCGGCCCGCCTCTGTCCAATGCCAGCCGCGACAGCGCCCGATCCATGTCCGGCACCCGCCGCAATGCAGCACGCAGATCGCCGCGGAGGCCGGACGCTTGGACCATTTCGGCGACCGCTGCCTGACGGGCGTGGATGACCGTCAGATCGCGCGAAGGCGCGGCCAGTCGGCGGTCCAAGAGACGCGCACCCCCCGACGTCACCGTCCGATCGACGGCAGCAAGCAACGACCCTTCTCGCCCGCCCGACAAGGCGGACGAAATCTCCAGATTCCGCCGTGTTGCAGCATCGATCTGGACCAGGCCGCCAGCTTCTTCCCTGACGGGATTGCGGAACAGCGGCACGGCCCCCTTTTGGGTCACATCCAGATAGTCGACCAGCCCGCCCATCGCCGCGACCTCGGCCCGGTCGAACGCGCCATAGGCATCCAGGCTCTCGACCTGAAACAACCCGCACAACCGTCGCTCAGCCCTGACGCTGTCGAAACTGGACCGCGCAAGCGGCGTCAAGGCGGCCCCGAGATCCGTGATTATCGAGGTCAGATTATCTCCGTACCCCTCCGCCACCAGCACCTCGCGCGGGGCCAGTCGTGCAAGTTCGGGTCCCAGCCGCACCAGGGGGCAGGCCATCACGCGCAACTCTCCGGTGGAAATATCCGCCCAGGCCAGCGCGGCCTCGTCGCGCACCTGGGCATAGGCGGCCAGAAAGTTGTGCCTGCGCGGCTCCAAGAGCGCGTCTTCGGTCAGCGTGCCTGGCGTCACCAGCCGCACAACCGCCCGCTTGACGACCGACTTCGACCCGCGCTTTTTCGCTTCTGCCGGGTCTTCCATCTGCTCGGCAATGGCGACGCGAAAGCCTTTTCGGATCAGCGTCAGCAGATACCCCTCGGCCGCATGCACAGGGACGCCGCACATCGGGATATCTGCGCCCTGATGAAATCCGCGCTTGGTCAATGCGATATCCAAGGCCTCGGCTGCGGCCCGGGCATCGTCAAAGAACATCTCGTAGAAATCGCCCATGCGATAGAACAGGAGCGCGCCGGGATTTTGCGCCTTGATCCCCAGATACTGCGCCATCATCGGCGTCGTGGCGTCGTCCGTCATCATTGCCCCCGGATCAGGGCGCAACCCTACAAGGTGGACTTTGGGGCGGCAATGCGTCCCGCGACGGGATCAGTGTGTCAGGGCCTGATCGCCCCAGATCGCCTTGACGCGCGCATCCCGCCCGCAGGATTTGCGATAGAACTTGTAGGCGTTCGACTGCTTTTTCGGACCCGCGCGGGTCAGCACGATATTCGTGCCCTTGTAGTAATCCTGGTGATACGCTTCGGCCATCCAGAACGTCTTGGCAGCCTTGACCGGCGTCACGATCTGCTGCCCCAGCACTGCCTCGGCATCCGCGACCGCCTTTTGCGCGGCTGCCTTTTGGGCGGAGTTCGTGACGAATATTGCTGTGCGGTAGGCATTTCCACGGTCGCAGAACTGCCCCCCCGCATCAAGCACATCAACCGACCGCAGGAATTTGGCGATCAGGTCACCGTACGAGATGACCGAACTGTCAAACGTGATCTCAACCGCCTCATAATGACCTTCGTGGTCCTCATAGGTCGGGTTCTGGCTGTTGCCGCCGGTGTAGCCCGACACGACGTTCTTCACGCCGGGGACCTTTTCGAAATCCGATTCGACACACCAGAAACAGCCCCCCGCGACGATCGCCTTTTCGGTCGCGGCGTGGCTCGGCAGCGCCAGAAACAGGCTCAGGACAATCGTCAGCAAGATAGCGGCACCAGTACTCAGGCGTTCCATGTGGTCTCTCCCATTCGGTGCCCCTACCTTCCCCGCCCGCACGACCGGCGCAATTCACCCCCGCGTGAGGTCACGCAAGGGTGATGCCCCCCTTGGCCTTGCCCTCATGGCGCAATAGCGTGGCACAAAGAGGAGTCCCCCATGACCGACAACGTATCAACCCATCAGGCCGAAGAGGATGCCCGCAACGAGGCCATCAAGATCTGGGTCAACGGACAGATCGTCCCCAAGGCGCAGGCCATGGTGTCGGTATACGATTCCGGCTTCATGCTGGGCGACGGCGTGTGGGAAGGGATCCGTCTTTACAACGGCACCTGGGCCTTCCTCGATGAACATATCGACCGCCTGTTCGAGGCCGCGAAAGCCATCGACCTTGACCTGGCGCGCAGCCGCGACGACGTGAAAAAGGCGGTGTTAGACACGCAAATCGCCAACAGCATGACCACCGACGCCCATGCCCGCCTGATGATGACGCGCGGGGTCAAGACGCGACCCTTTCAGCACCCGAAACTCAGCCAGCAGGGCCCGACCATGGTCATCATCATGGAACACAGCCGCCAGAAACTGCCGCGCCCGATCAAGCTTGCCACCGTTCCGCATTTGCGCGGCCTGCCGATGACGCAGGACCCGAAATTGAACAGCCATTCCAAGTTGAATTGCATCCTGGCCTGTATCGCCGCAGAAAAGGCCGGCGCAGACGAGGCGCTGATGCTGGATATCCATGGCTTTGTGAACACCACCAACGCCTGTAACCTGTTCATCGTGCGCAAGGGGCAGGTCTGGACCAGCACCGGCGACTACTGCATGAACGGCATCACGCGTCAAAAGGTCATCGACCTTTGCCGTGCCAACGGCATCCGGGTGTTTGAGCGGAACTATTCGCTGGTCGACACCTATTCCGCGGATGAGGTGTTTCTGACCGGCACCTTCGGCGCACAGACGCCAGTCGGCACAATCGACGGGCGGACCATCGGAAATGGGCAGATCGGGCCTGTGACGGAACGCCTGCGCGCGCTATACAAGACCCTGGTGGGCGCCTGAACGCCCCGACGCCGGAGGACGCACCCGATGCTGACCAAAGATCGCTCACAACAGCTCATCAACCAGACCTATTTCTCGGCCGATACTTGCGACATCGAGGATTTTGCGGCTCTGTGCCAGCAAAAGACCAGCCTTGCCGACTACCCGCTTGCGGCCGATCTGCAAAAGGGCGTGCTCATCTACGACTGCCATTCCCTGCGCACCCGTATCGGCGACGCGGAGTTCGACCAAATGTTGCGCGCCGAATGGGCCGAGGCGATGTCCAATGGTCCGGGCGTCGTCGTCCTGGCGGGGGCGGAAACCGATCACGCCATGCTTGATCGTGCCTCCGCGCTCTTTCGCGACATGATCGAAACCCAAAAGCGCGACGGTACCGGTGGCGGCGACCATTTCGCCAAGCCCGG
>JANPKV010000097.1:0-21758 GCA_031426185.1 Rhodobacterales bacterium
CCTTGCACCCATCCCCGGCCCCGCTTAAGAACTGCCCGACCGGCGCTGCGGAGGGACCATGCCGCTTCTTGTGATGAAATTCGGCGGCACTTCGGTGGCCGACCTTGCGCGCATCAAGAATGCCGCGGCAAAGGTCAAACGCGAGGTTGATCGCGGCCATGACGTCATCGTCATTGTCAGCGCCATGTCGGGCAAGACCAACGAGCTGGTGAACTGGGTCGAAAGCACGTCGCCCCTCTATGACGCCCGTGAATATGACGCCGTCGTGGCGTCCGGCGAAAACGTCACTGCTGGCCTGATGGCCCTGACCTTGCAGGAAATGGATGTGCCCGCGCGATCATGGCAGGGCTGGCAGGTGCCGATCCAGACCACCTCGGCCCATGCCTCTGCCCGGTTCGTCGACATCCCCCGCGCCAATATCGACGCGAAGTTTGCCGAAGGGTTCAAGGTTGCGGTCGTCGCAGGTTTCCAGGGCGTCAGCCCCGAGGGTCGCATCACCACCCTGGGCCGTGGTGGCAGCGACACCACGGCGGTCGCCTTTGCCGCCGCGTTCGGGGCGATCCGTTGCGACATCTACACCGATGTCGACGGCGTCTACACCACCGACCCCCGCATCACCACCAAGGCCCGCAAGCTTGATCGCATCGCGTTCGAGGAAATGCTGGAACTGGCCTCGCTTGGTGCAAAGGTGCTGCAGACCCGGTCGGTCGAACTTGCGATGCGCTACAAGGTGCGGCTGCGTGTGCTGTCGTCGTTCGAAGACAGCGACGATACTTCTGGAACCCTGGTCTGCGACGAGGATGAAATCATGGAATCGAAAGTTGTGTCCGGCGTCGCCTATAGCCGCGACGAGGCGAAGATGACGCTTGTCCGCGTCGAGGACCGCCCCGGCATCGCGGCGGCGATCTTTGGCCCGCTTGCCGATGCGGGCGTGAATGTCGACATGATCGTGCAGAACATCTCCGAGACCGACGCGCCGGGTGACAAGCGCGCCTATACCGACATGACCTTTTCCTGCCCGACCAACCAGGTTGCCCGCGCCAAAAAGGCCATCGAGGATGCACGCGACGAAGGCCGCTTTGTCTATGCCGACCTTGTCACCGACAGCGATGTCGCCAAGCTTTCGGTCGTGGGCATCGGCATGCGCAGCCATGCAGGCGTCGCTGCCCGGATGTTCGCAGCCCTTGCCGCCGAGAACGTCAACATCAAGGTCATCACCACGTCGGAAATCAAGATCTCGGTGTTGATCGACCGCAAGTATATGGAACTGGCCGTGCAGGCGCTGCACGACACGTTTGAACTGGAAAAGGGCTGAACGTCATTCCGGCAATGACGCGGCGGAGCATGCCCCTGCGCCGCCGTCTTCGCCAGATGGTCCTGCGGGACTGACAAGTGTCAGCAGGCGATCGACCAATTCCTCGGAGGATACTGGTTTCGTGATCCAGATCGCGTCCGGTCCGCCAAGTGCCGACGCGATTTTCCGTGTGTCGGCAAGCACGATCATCTTGACGTGGTTGATTCGGTGACGGCGCACGATGGCCCTGGATTTGCGATCCAGCCCGTCCGCATCGATCACCAGCACGCTGTACTGTTCAAGTCGGTCGGGCGCGTTGACAGCGTTTATCCCAGCGGCCTGAAAGGCTTGCCCCACATCCAGCGCCAGAATCGGGTCGCGGGTCAGCCAAAGGACAGTCCCATGGGCGGGCGCATCGCCGTGCAGGGGGTTGGACGTCATCGTCGTTCCTTACCAGAAATATGGTGGACCCAGATTCGAATATCCCACAGCCGTGCATAAACATCAATTTTTTCAGTATCTTAACTTTGTCATACCGTGCGTTTTGCCCGTTAGGGTTGGCTCTGTGAAGGTTTGCCGAAGGAGGATAAAGCGGCATTTACAGAAAGTGAGTATGTGACGTATGTTTCTGGGACACGCTGGCGGGAGGGACCGTAGTGGCTGCAGCAGAAAATTCACTCGTATTAGCGACGCAAGACCCGTCGAAGCGCGGCGAGCGGCTTCAGGTCATGATCACCGATAATGAGCTGTCCGCTCTGGACGACGGGCGTTTTGATGCCCGCATGCCCAGCCGGTCTGCAGCCGTGCGCGAACTGATCCGGCGCGGCCTTGCAGCCGAAGGGTATTTCGACAAGGCGCCGCAAAAAGATCAGTCGTCTGATTTCGGCATCATCAACCAAAAGCCCTGACGCAAGGTCCCCGCAGAAAGGCCGTCTGCGCGGCGCAAGCGTCTGCCACTTCACGCCCGCGCTTGGCTGTGGTCTAACGAACCGGACCAAGAACAAGGATCCGGAATGCCCGAACGGACAGAATCCGACAGTCGCAAGCTTTTGCGCCGTCTGCGCGACAGCCTTGCCGTGCCGGGGCGCGGACAGGACCGCCTGGACCAGATCACCCACCTGATCGCCGACAGCATGCGCACCGAGGTCTGTTCGATCTACCTTTTCCGTGATCCCGAAACCCTGGAGCTTTGCGCGACCGAGGGGCTGAAGAAAGAAGCGGTGCACCAGACCCGCATGAAGCTGGGCGAGGGGTTGGTAGGCCGTGTCGCGCGCACCGGACTGCCCATCAACGCCGCTGACGCGCCGTCAGAGCGCGGCTTTCGCTACATGCCGGAAACTGGCGAGGAACTGTTCTCGTCCTTCCTTGGCCTGCCGATCCAGCGTGTGGGCGAAAGGCTGGGCGTGCTGGTCGTCCAGTCGAAAACCGCGCGGCAGTTTTCCGAAGACGAGATCGACGCGCTCGAAGTCGTCGCCATGGTCCTGGCAGAAATGACCGAGCTTGGCGCCTTTACGGGCGACGACGGCGGCATGAAGGCCTTGCACAAGCAATCGGTGATGATGCGCGGCACCTCCGGGCAGGAGGGGTCCGCCGAAGGCCATGTCTGGCTGCACGAACCCCGCGTCGTCGTCACCAACCCGGTCGCCGACGACCCCCTGACCGAGATTGACCGCATCCGCGACGCCGTCGGAAAGCTGCGGGTGTCCGTCGATGACCTTCTGTCCGCCGAAAGCCTCGACAAGGACCAGAAGGCGGTGCTGGAGGCCTACCGGATGTTCGCCCATTCGCGCGGCTGGCTGCGCCGGATGGAAGAAGACATCGCGCTTGGCCTGTCGGCCGAGGCAGCGGTGGAAAAGGAACAGTCCGCGACCCGCCAGCGTCTGGAACAGGTGCCTGACGCCTACCTGCGCGAGCGTCTGCACGACCTTGATGATCTGTCGAACCGCCTGTTGCGCATCCTGACCGGACAGGGGCGCGATACCGGGGCCGCGATGCCGGAAAATCCGGTGCTGGTTGCCCGCAACATCGGTCCGGCGGAACTTCTGGACTATGGCCGCAAGCTGCGCGGCGTGGTGCTGGAAGAAGGCTCGGTCGGCAGTCACGCCGCCATCGTCGCGCGCGCGCTGGCGATCCCGCTGGTCATCCACGCCGGGCGGATCACCCAAGAGGCGCTGAACGGCGATCACATCATGGTCGATGGTGACCAGGGCATCGTCCATTTGCGCCCCGAGGAAACCGTCGCGCGGGCCTTTCGCGACAAGATCGCGATGCAGGCCGCCGCCCAGCAGCGCTATGCCTCGCTCAAAGGGCTTCCCGCGACCGCCAGATGCGGCACGACCATCGCCTTGCACATGAATGCGGGCCTGATGGCGGACCTTCCCAGCCTGGAAGGCTCCGGGGCCGAAGGGGTGGGCTTGTTCCGCACCGAACTGCAGTTTCTCGTGCGCTCCAAGATGCCTCAGCGCGGCGAGCTTGCAGCCCTTTACACCCGCGTGATGGATGCGGCCAAAGGTCGGCGCGTCGCGTTCCGCACGCTCGACATCGGGTCGGACAAGGTGCTGCCCTACATGAAGCCGCAGGACGAGCCGAACCCCGCGATGGGCTGGCGCGCGATCCGCGTGGGCCTCGACAAGCCCGGTATCCTGCGGATGCAGGCGCAGGCCCTGATCCGCGCGGCGCGCGGGCGACCTTTGACGGTGATGTTCCCCCTGATCACCGAACTGACCGAATTTGCCGAAGCCCGATCCCATGTCCTGCGCGAAATCCACCGCGAGAAATCACTCGGCCATGTCGTGCCCGAAAAGATCGAGATCGGCGCGATGATGGAAACGCCGTCGCTTGCCTACGCGCCAAAGGCGTTTTTCGACCTGACCGATTTTGTCTCCATCGGTGGCAATGACCTCAAACAGTTCTTTTTCGCCGCCGACCGCGAGAATGAGCTGGTGCGGCGCCGGTATGACACGCTGAACCTGTCCTTTCTGGGCTTTCTGGAACAGATCGTCGCGCGCTGCGGGGCCTCTGGCACCCCCTTGTCCTTTTGCGGCGAGGATGCCGGGCGGCCCATCGAGGCCCTGGCCCTGGCCGCCATCGGCTTTCGCACCCTGTCCATGCGCCCCGCCTCGGTCGGCCCGGTCAAGGCGCTGCTGCGCCGGGTGAACCTGGACGAGGCGCGGGCCGTGATCGACACCGCGCGCGACGCCGGCGCGGAAAGCGCGCGCCCGGCACTGATGGAGTGGCTGGCGACGCAAGGCGAATAGCGCGGCATTGATCGGCACCCCAAAGGACGCCGTCCTGGGCCGGATGCCCGCCTGGAATGCAAGCGTTGCAGCGCGCCCTTTCATCGCCTAGTTTGCGACTCCGAGGGAGGCGAGCATGTGGCCGGATCGGCGCCTGATGACCCTGTTGCGGATCGATCACCCGATCATCCAGGCCCCGATGGCCGGATCGACGACGCCGGCACTTGCCTCGGCGGTGTGCAATGCGGGCGGTCTGGGGTCGCTGGGTTCCGCCGTAAACACGCCGGACGAGATCCGTGCCGACATCAGCGCGATGCGCGCCGGGACCAACCGGCCCTTCAATCTGAACTTTTTCATCCATGACGCGCTGAAAACCGACCCCGCCGTCCTGCAGCGCACGCGGGAACGCCTCGCCCCATGGTACCAAAAACTCGGGCTGGGAGCGCCGCCGGAGGATCTGCCCGATCTCGGGCCCGGCTTTGACGATACCCGTCTGCAACTCCTTCTTGACCTGCGCCCGGCGGTCGCCAGTTTCCATTTCGGCGTCCCGCATCCCGACGCTGTCCTGGCGCTCAAGTCCGTGGGGATCACCCTGATCAGCACGGCCACCACCGTCGCCGAAGCCCGTGCCGTCGAATCGGCGGGCATGGACGCCGTGATCGCCCAAGGCTGGGAGGCGGGCGGCCATCGCGGCGCTCACCGGCCGAACGACCCCGCCGCCGGTATCGGCACACTTGCCCTGGTCCCCCAGATTGCGGATGCCGTTCGGATCCCCGTCATCGCCGCAGGCGGCATCGGTGATGGCCGTGGCATCGCCGCCGTCTTTGCGCTTGGGGCGGCGGGGGTGCAGATGGGCACGGCTTTCCTGTCTTGCCCCGAGGCGGGGACCGACGCTGCCCGCCGGGCGCATCTGGCCCGTGCCACCGAAGAAGATACCCTTGTGACCGACGCCTTTTCCGGCAGGTCTGCCCGCGCGTTGCGCTCACGCTACGCCGAGGCGATGGAGGCGTCGCGCGAACCCCTGCCTGCGTTTCGCCAGATGTATGCCCTGACCGACCCGCTGCTGACTGCGGCGCAGGACGACATCGCATCGTTCCACCTTTACGGGCAGGCCGCACGGTTGAACCGCGCTGTTCCTGCGGCCGAACTGATGGCCGCGCTCGTCGCTGAAACTGCGTCTGTTTTCGCAAACATGTCAGCAGTTTAGGCGGCTCAGGCCTTGGCGATTCTGGGCGGCTCCACCGCTTTTGCAAACGCCGCCAGAACCGGTTCCACGCCATGCGTCTCGCTCAATCGAAACAGCGCAAACCTGATCCGGGCAATTTCCGCATAATAACTCACAAACGCCGCGTTCAATGCCGCGCCTGCAACCGCGCCGATCACCGGCACAGCCTGCGCCATCACCTTTTGCCCCAATGCCGCCGCCAGTTTCGGTGCGACCGTCGCGATGATCTTTTGCAGCGCAGGGCCCGTGATGGTCAGCCGTGCCGACAGAAAAGAAGTATTGATCCCATCATCTTGCGCCAAGGGCGATCCCGCACCAAAGACGCGCAAGCACTCCGCCCTGACCCATGGCGTGTCGGGATCATAACCTGCCGCCGCCGCTTCGCGGCGGATCGCGTGCAGGATGACGGTGATCGTGACCGGCAGTTCGGCAAAGGAGGTCACCAACCCGCCCGCCCCACCCGCAGCGCCCGAGGCCATCGCCGCCATCATCGGCCCACGGGCGCCCATGTCGGGCAAGCGCGCGCCCTGTCCCGCGATCCCGTAGGATGCATCCAGCACCTGCGCCACAACGCCCTCCAGCCGTGCGCGCATCGCGGCGGGGATCATCGACATCTGGCTTTCCAGCGACCCGCCAAGACGGTTCACCAGAGCGATGACCGGCCCATTGGCGCGGCGGTATCGCCGCGCAAGGACGTCGATCTCTGTCGCGATGTCGGGCGTGAAGGGGGCAGGTAGATTGTCCATCATGGGAATATGGGGGCACGCGGCCCCGCTGCAATGCCTACCGGATACCTTTGCGCGCCCGGTCAGGTCGCCCTGGTCACGGTTCCCCTGATTCCCGCCCAGGCACCGGCCTTCAGCTCCAGCCCCAGCACCCGATCGGGGTTGGTCGGAGGCGGCATTTCTACCCCCTCAAGCTTGCGGAACCCGAATCGGCCGTAATAGGGCGCATCCCCCACCAGCAGCACCCGCTCCCAACCAAGGCGGCGCGCTTCGGCCAGGCTTTCGTTGATCAAGAGTCCGCCCAGACCCTCGCCCTGCCGCGTCGGATGCACCGCAATCGGCCCCAGCAGCAGCACGTCCTCTTCACCGATCAGTGCGGGCCAATAGCGGATCACGGCCGCCAATGTGCCGTCATCGTCGCGCAACGTCAGGCACAAGGGTGCCACCGTCGGCACCCCGTCCCGCAGCCGATACGACGACAAGGCGCTGCGCCCCGGTGCAAAGCACAGGTCATAGAGCGCCTCGACTTCCCACCAGTCGGCTTCGGTTTCTTCCTCGAGTCGGTACACCGGCCTGCGCCTCGCGAAAATCTTTTGCAAACGCCCCTAGCACGCGCATAAGTCACAGACAAATCCATAGGAGCAGACCGATGTTTTACCGCCCCGCAGAGGGACACGGCCTGCCCCACAATCCGTTCAACGCGCTGGTCACCCCCCGCCCCATCGGCTGGATTTCCACGCGCGGTCCCTTGGGCGACAATCTCGCGCCTTACTCGTTCTTCAACGCCGTCGCCTATGTGCCGCCACAGGTCATGTTCGCCTCTACCGGGGCCAAGGACAGCCTGGCCAACCTGCGCGAGGCCGGGGTGTTCGCCGTCAACATCGTGGGCGAGGCCGCACTGAAGGCGATGTCCGACACCTCTGCCGCCCTGCCCCCCGGCACGGATGAGTTCCTGTCCGTCGGCGTGCCCAAGTCCGAATGCACCACCATCGACTGCCCTTTCGTCACCGACGCCCCCGCCACGCTGGAATGCCGCGTGACCCGGATCGAGGCGATGCTGGGACACGACAACTACGTCATCTTCGGCGAGGTCATCGGCATCCGGATCGCCGATGCCTGCCTGACCGACGGCCGCTTTGATCCCGGCACATACCGCCCGCTGGCGCGCATGGGCTACCGCGACTACACCGTGGTGCGCGACGTCTTCGAGATGAAACGCCCCAGGGAGAGGTAGCGCGGGGCCCACCGGGGCGACTGCATCCGCACCATGGTGCCGGAGGTGTTCGGCTGGATCATCACCGCCCTCGCCGCCGCCGCCACCGGCATCGTCAAGCGCGACCGGGGTTAGCGCCCCCCCCCGCCTGTCCCGACAGTTGCCCGACACTCGCCCGACGCTTGCCAGCCCCATCCGGCCCCTTCCCTATCGCCATTCCTCCCCCTAATCTCACCGCGAACCACGTTGGGGGACGCGTCTTGAACACCATGATCGGCATCATCGGGGGATCCGGAATCTACCAGATCGACGGCCTCGAAGGCGCGTCCTGGGTCAAGGTAAAGTCCCCCTGGGGCAAGCCCTCGGATGACATTCTGGTGGGCCGTCTGAACGGCGTGCCGATGGCCTTTCTGCCCCGCCACGGGCGCGGCCATGTGCATTCGCCAAGCTCGGTTCCCTACCGCGCCAATATCGACGCGCTGAAACGTCTGGGCTGCACCGACATCGTCGCGGTCTCGGCCGTGGGGTCATTGCGCGAGGACTACGCTCCTGGTGATTTTGTCATTGTGGATCAATACATTGACCGCACCTTCGCGCGCGAAAAGTCGTTCTTCGGGCCCGGCTGCGTGGCGCATGTCTCGGTCGCGCATCCGACCTGCCCGCGCGTGGGTGCTGCTGCCGCCACCGCGGCTGCCCGCGCGGGGATCAAGGTTCACCAGGGGGCCACCTATATCGCCATGGAGGGGCCGCAATTTTCCTCGCTGGCCGAAAGCCGCCTTTACCGCAGCTGGGGTGCCGACGTGATCGGCATGACCGGCATGCCCGAGGCGAAACTGGCCCGCGAGGCCGAGCTTTGCTATGCCAGCGTCGCAATGGTCACCGATTACGACTGCTGGCACCCCGACCACGGCGCCGTCGACGTGGCGGCGGTCATCGCCACGCTGACGGCCAATGCCGGGAACGGTCGTGCAATGGTGGCCCAACTGCCTGCCATCCTTGGACAAAAGCGCGATCCCTGCCCCCATGGCTGCGACCGCGCGCTGGAATTTGCACTGATGACCGCACCCGACCATCGCGACCGGGACCTGCTGGCCAAGCTGGACGCCGTGGCGGGGCGGGTCCTGTGAAACGCGGTCTTGCCGCCTTTTTGGCTTGCCTTGCCAGCACCGCGCTGGCCGACAGCCAGTTGGTCATCGACCGCCCCCTGACGGATGACGAGTTTTATCAGGCCGTCGCCTGCGGTGCCCCTCCGGGCGAAGCGTGCCGCCTTGATCTGGTGCGCTGGCCCCCTGCGGCGGCGCGTGACCTGACGATCTCGGTGGTTGAAACGGGCAAGGGTTTCGCCCGCGCCCATGGACGCTCGGGGGAAAACGCCCTGGCCGGGGCCATCGCCGAAATCAACCGCACCGGCGCGGCGGTGAACCTGCGCCGCATCACGGATGGTGCCGCTGCCCCGGTCCAGGTCTGGTTCACCGACATGCGCGAAGGCGATCCGATCGTGCTGCCTGGCGTGGCCGTCCCGCGCGGCGACAGGATGGAGGGCGCGCGGGTCTATATCTGGTGGGACGACGCGAAAGAGATCGACAGTGCCGTGATCATCATGTCGCGCGACCTTCTGCCCGAAGAAATGGCCTCGGTGATGCTGGAAGAACTGACCCAGTCGCTGGGCTTCCTGACCGATCTTGAAGGCACAGCCTATGCCGAAACCTCGATCTTTTCCGAAAGTTCGAATGCCGTCGTGGACCTGATCGGTCAGGACCGCATGGCGCTTCGGCGGCACTATTCGCGCTGATCCTGCCGGTTCAGCCGCGCCACCTTCGCGGCGTAGCGCGCCTGCATCGCGGCGTCCGCCTCGGGCGAGCCGTCGTGCCAGGTACCAAACAGCCGATCCAGCGGGATGGTTGCATCCGAATAGTTCACCTCGAAATGCTTGTGATGCAGGTAATGGGCATAGGCATGGGTATCCAGCGCCGACGCCTCGCCCATCACGATCCGGTCAAAGCCGATATGCCCGACCACCGCACCAAATCCTGCAAACTGCAGCTGATAAAGCGCAATGAATGGATGCGACGGCAGCACCAGATGCAAAAGCGCACTCGACCAGTAAAGCAGATGCTCCACCGGATGCATCGACAGAGATGACCAGGGGCTTGGATTGACGCTGTTGTGGTGGACCGAATGGATCCAGCGATACAGCACCGGGACGTGGATCAGCCGGTGAACGCAGTAGAAATGCACCTCGTGCAGGATCGGCACACACAGCGCGAACAGGCAAAGCCAGATCGGGTGTTCAGCAAAGCTGGCCCAGGGTCCGATGCCGTTCGCATAAGCCCAAAGGATCAGAACCTCATAGGCCGTCCAGATCGGCACGCCCGACACGAATGTGCGCAAGATGCCGTCCTTGGTCTGGCTTTTGAACCAGAACACATCGCTGTTCTGGTCGTTCGGCCATTTAGCGTTGTATTTGAAGGCATTCCCCTGGCGACGCTGCCAGTAAAGCCGCACTTCCAGCGCGCCGTAGAAAAGCAGGATCGCCAGGCTGTTGCGTGCAACGAGGTACAACACCCACCCCGGTGAAAGCGTCTTCAGGGTCTCGACGTCGGGCGTCAGCCAGGTCCAGGTCACAAAGGCCGTCAGCATGAAGGCCAGATTCCAGGGCAGGAAATAGCCCGGCAGCCATTTCAGGACAGCCATCGGGCGAATAGGCGGGGTGAACAACGGGTTGATCTCCAGCCGTGCCTTGGGTGCCCAGTCGCCGCGCTTGTTGCGCGTCCCCAAAGAAGAATCGTCCATCCTGCCCCCCCTTTCGCCATGCCTCGGCCGGTTGGCCATGTTCTGCAGCCTAGCACCCGCCACACGGGTTGCATCCGGTTTCGCAAACGCCCTGCCCTGCTTGTCGCGCGCGCTTTGGCGATGCTACACAGTCTGCAGCGTGAAGGGAGAGCTTATGGGCCGAACCGTCAAGGACTACATCCGCACCATCGTGGACTTTCCCCATGAGGGCATCCTGTTTCGCGACGTGACGACCCTGTTCGCCGATCCGCGCGGGTTCCGGATGTGCGTGGACCAGCTGCTTGCGCCCTATGCGGGCATGGCGATCGACAAGGTCGCGGGGCTTGAGGCGCGGGGGTTCATTCTGGGCGGGGCGGTGGCGCATCAGCTTTCGACCGGATTCGTGCCGATCCGCAAGAAGGGCAAGCTGCCGGGCCAGACCATCAGCCAGTCCTACACGCTGGAATATGGCGAGGCGGTGGTGGAGGTGCATGACGACGCGATGTCGCCGGGCGAGCGTATCCTGCTTGTCGATGACCTGCTGGCGACGGGCGGCACTGCGGAGGCAGGCATCAAGCTGATCGAGCGGCTGGGCGCACAGGTGGTCGGCTGCGCCTTTGTTGTCGATCTGCCAGACCTTGGCGGGCGCAAAAAGCTGGAGGCGATGGGCATGGATGTGCACGCCCTGTGCGCTTTCGAAGGGCTCTAGGCGCGTTCAGCATTTGGTAAGGGAATCGCCTTAAGGATGACGTCATCCGGTTCCCCAACCGGATATGACGCTGCTTGCACCACGTCACTGACACCCCCCACCCCGTCTGCCCTTAGGCGGGCGGGGTTCTTCATGTCAGGGCGCGCGCATCACGGCGCCGGGGTTCATGATGCCGGCAGGATCCAGCGCCGCCTTGATCGCCCGCATCGCCGCCAGCTTGGACGCATCGCCATAGCGTTCCAGATCCGCCACCTTCAATCGCCCGATGCCATGTTCGGCACTGACCGACCCGCCACGCGCATGCACCATGTCATGCACCGCCGTCTTGATGGCATCGCGGTGGCGGTGGTGATCAGCCGGGGCTTCTCCGCGCAGCGCAAAGACGTTGTAATGCAGATTGCCGTCCCCCAGATGGCCAAAACAGTTGATGCGAAAAGCGCCGATCCTGGCCAGCATGGCCGGCGCCGCTGCCACAAAGCCCGGAATTTCGCCAAGCGGCAACGAAATGTCATGGCTCGACACCGCGCCGATCTTGCGGTTGGCCGCCGGGATATCCTCGCGCAGCCGCCAAAGCTGCGCCCGCTGGGCAGCCGAACTGGCCATAAGCCCATCGCGGATCAGGCCCCGTTCTTCGCCCATCGCGTAAAGTCCCGCCATCGCGGCAGCCGCGTCCATGTCCGGGGGCAGGTCGATCTCGACCAGCACCGACCATTCCGGGGGCGTGTCGAACGGCAACTTTCGGTCGGGCATCGTTTCGGCGATGAAGTCAAAGCCCATCCGGTGGATCAACTCGAACGCCGAGACCATTCCCGGCAGCCGCGCCTGCGCCAGATCCCAAAGGTCTAGCGCGGCCTTGGGGTCCGGCACCGTCAGCAAGGCCGTCTCAACCGCGCCCGCGGCCGGGAACAGGCGCATCGAGGCTGCGGTGATGACACCAAGCGTGCCTTCGGACCCGATCAGCAGATGCCGCAGATCATAGCCCATGTTGTTCTTGCGCAGCCGCGTCAGCCCGTTCATCACCGACCCGTCCGGCAAGACGGCTTCCACCCCCAGGCACAGGTCGCGCGCATTGCCGTACCGCAGGACGTTGATCCCGCCCGCATTCGTCGCGAGCAGGCCCCCGATCCGCGCCGATCCTTCGGAGGCCAGCCACAACGGCAACCTCCGCCCAACCCCGGCTGCGGCCGCATGGGCATCGGCCAAGATCATGCCCGCATCGACCGTCATCACGTTCTCGGACGGATGCAGTCCGCGCAGTGCGTGCATGCGTTCCAGCGACAGGATCACCGGAGCCGGACCTTCCGGCAGGATCTGCCCGCCCACGAGCCCCGTGCCTCCGCCCCAAGGCACGATGCCGACGCGTGCCGCCGCGCATTCGCCAACGATGATGCTGACCTCGGCCGTTGACAGCGGGCGCGCCAAAACGCCGTGTCCCTTCCAACGCCCGCGTGGTTCGGTCAGATGCCGCGCCTCGGGCAGACCGACGCGACCCGGCGGCAACAGCGCCTCCAGTCGGGCGGCAAAGGCGGCGTCGGCTGCGTTCAACATGCGGGACCTGTCCTTGTCAGGCCCCTGTGATAGCCCGTGGCAGAGCCAAGCGCTACTGCAGCCAGGCGGGCGTCAGAACCATGATCGTGGGGCTGGACGGCAGCTTGTCGCGCGAAATCTCGAACTCCGGCGTTTCCAACCGCACGATGCCGAATTGCGGCTCCATCTCGGTCAGAAACGCCTCCAGCGACGCCCCCGAAAACCAGTGCATCGGGATGACGATGGAGGATCGCAACCGCGATACGACCTCGCCCATCGCGGCGGTCGACATGGTATAGCCGCCGTCAACGGGCACCATCACCACGTCCAGCCGCCCGATTGCGGCATATTGGGCGGCGTCGGGGATCTGATGCAGATGGCCCAGATGGCCGATGCAAAGTCCCGCAACCTCGAAGATAAAGATGGAATTCCCGTTCGCCGCAGCCCCCTCGCCAAACGGACCGCGCGTGTCGGTGGGCACATTGCGCACCAGCATCTCGCCGAGATCAAGGTGATGATCGGCAGCAATGCCGTCAACCGCCCAGCCCCGCATCACATGCGGGATGCGCGGGTCGGGATCGGCGGTCCAATGCGTGTGGTGGGCGTTGTTCATCGTGACGATGTCCGGCACGACATCCACGGTGCCAAGGTAACCGGTATAGTCGGTTGCCGCGACCAAGCCGCCCGCTGTCTCCAACAGAAACGTCGCGTGATCGGCGTAATACAAGCGCACCGTTTCGGCAGGAACGGGCGCGCCAAACGTGACCGGTATCACCCGCGAGGCGTTTTCGGCCAGCGCGATGCAGTGGCTGGGGGTGCGGTCCTGGGCGGCAAGAGGGCCGGCCAGCATGGTGAGAAGGGTGGCGGCAAGTCCGGCACTTCGCATCTTTATCCCCCTGTTCAACGCTTTGATCAGAAAGATTAGCACAGCCGGCACAAAGTCCAGCATGCCCCGCGATCACGGATGCGTCAGACGCGGGCGGCCAGATCGACCAGCGCGGATACGGTCCGCAAGTTGCGCCCCGTCACGTCCAGCGGCAGGGCGGCGACACGCTGCGCGAGCTTTGAGCGCCCCGCGCCATGCGGCAGGTACAGCCACAAAAGCTTGCCCCGGTAGGCATAGTCCTCGCGCGGGGCCGCCAACGAACGCAGAAACGCCCCCGTCGCATCCGGCAAGGGACGTTCCATAAAGAAAACATGAAGCGTCGTCGGTGCCTCTTTGGCCTGGGCAAAGGGATGCGCGTCCCTTGCCCGGACCATCTCGTCCGGGGACAGGACCAGAACCGGCGGGCGAAATCCGAACCCCGCATGGATGGCGTCGGCGATCAGCGGTGACAGTTCATGCCGTGGCCGGTCCGACCGAAAGACCAGATTGCCGCTTTGGACATAGGTCTTTACCGCAGCCAGACCCGCACCGGTCAAAGCGCTGCGAAGTTCAGCCATGGGCAGGATGTTGTGTCCGCCGACATTGACCGCCCGCAACAGCGCAATCCAGACCGTCATGCCTGCCCCACATCCGTGCGGCCCCGCCGATCCGTGCGCAGGCAAGCGTACAGGACATGGTTGCGCCAGCGCCCGTTGATCTGCAGATAGCTTTGGGCGACGCCCTCGTATTTGAAGCCCACCTTTTCCAGCAATCCGCGCGAAGCCTGGTTCTCGGGCAGGCAGGCCGCCTCGATCCGGCTCAGGTCAAGGTCGTGGAAGGCGTGGTGCACGACCGCCAGGATCGCCTCGCGCATGTAACCCTGCCGCGCAAAGGGCGCGCCGATCCAGTAGCCCAGCGTCCCCGCCTGCGCCGGACCGCGCCGGATATTGTCCAGTGTCAGCGCGCCCACCAACCGGTGATCCTCGCGACGTTCCATCACCAAAGGCAGCGCCGTACCCTGTGCCTCGGCGCGGCGGGCCCAGTAGACGCGATTGGTAAAGGACCGCCGGCTGAGGTGATCGCGCGACCAGACCGGCTCCCACGGGGTCAGAAAGGTGGCGCTGTCCTCGCGCACCTGTGCCCACTGCGCCCAATCGGTATGGACCGGCAGCCGCAGGATCAGCCGGTCGGTTTCAACCCGAACGCGGCGACGCAATCCCAGCATCAAGCCGCCAGACCCTGCCTGATTTCCTCAAGCCCCGGGGCCTTGCCGACGGGTCCATAAAGGGCGACCGCCGTTTGCGCCGTTGTCAGCCGCGCCGCGTAGTCGCGCACGCCGACTGTGGTGACGTCGTCGATCTTTTGCACCGCTTCGGCGACGTCGGGCACCCGACCCCAGATCGACAGCAACCGCGCATTGCGTTCGGCCCGGTTTGACGGGCTTTCAAGCCCCATCACCAGCCCGGCCTTCAACTGCGCGCGGGCGCGCGACACCTCTGCCTCGGTCATGTCATCGGCGGCGCGCTTGATCTCGGCCACCGAAAGTTCGGTAAGCGCGCTGATTTCGTCGACCGACGTGCCCGCATAGACGGTGATCTGACCGGTATCCTCATAGGCGCCGGATTGCGCAAAGATCGAATAGCACAAGCCCCGTTCCTCGCGGATCTTCTGAAAGAGGCGGCTCGACATGCCGCCACCCATTGCGGTCGCATAGACCTGCGCCGTGTAGACATCCGCGTCGCGGTAGCCCGGAGCCTCGAAGTTCAGCGCGAAATGCACCTGTTCCAGGTCCTTGATCTCGCGCCGTTCACCGCCCGAAAAGGCTGCCGGCGCGATCAGGCCATTGCCAACCGGCTTCAACCCGCCAAAAATCTCGGTGGCCAGCGCCACCAACTGGTCATGATCGACCCCGCCGGCGGCCGAGACGATCATCTTGTCAGGCCCGTAATGCGCCTTGACGAAGCCCTTGAGGTCGGCGCGACTGAAATTCGCCACCCGTTCCTCGGGGCCAAGGATGGTACGCCCGAACGGCTGGTCGGGATAGCTGACCTCGTGCAACCAGTCAAAGATGATGTCGTCGGGCGTATCCAGCGCCTGGCCGATTTCTTGCAGGATGACGTGGCGTTCCACCTCGATATCCTTGGAGTTGAACACCGGGTTCAGCACGATATCGGCGATCACGTCCATCGCAAGACCCACATCGGCCACCAGCACCCGCGCATAATAGGCGGTCATCTCGCGGCTGGTATAGGCGTTGATGTAGCCGCCGACATCCTCGATCTCTTCGGCGATCCGGCGCGCTGTCCGTTTGCGCGTGCCCTTGAAGGCCATGTGCTCCAGAAAGTGCGCCACGCCGTTCTGTTCGGCCCGTTCATGCCGTCCGCCCGCGCAGACCCAGACCCCGACCGATGCAGACAGCAGGCCCGGCATGTGTTCGGTCACCACGCGCAGGCCGTTCGGCAGGGTCGACAGTCGCAAGGTCAATGCGCAATCCTTTCGCGGATCAGGCGCTGAAGAGCCGCCAGATCATTCGCAACCCGCGTAATCCGCTCTGGCCGGTCATGCAAGTCACGCATGCGCTCGGGCAATTCAGGGCGCTGACCTGTTGCCATCTCGACCGCATCGGGAAACTTGGCCGGATGGGCGGTGGCAAGGGTGATCATCGGATTCTTGCCCATCAGGTCCTCGGCGACCTTCACCCCCACGGCGGAATGCGGGCACAAAAGCTCTCCGGTGTCGCGCAATGTCCGCGCGATGGTGGCGCGCGTCTCGTCCTCGGATGCGCGGCCCGAGGCGAAGGTGCCGCGCAACGGCGACAACGCGTCCGGGGCGATGTGAAAACCACCCGTGGCTTTCAGATCGTCCATCAACGTCGACACCGCCTTTGCATCGCCCCCATAGGCATGAAAGAGCGCCCGCTCAAAGTTGGAGGAGACCTGGATATCCATCGACGGGCTGATCGAGGGCGTCACGCCATGGGTGCGATATTCACCTGTCGTGATGGCGCGGTGAAGGATGTCGTTGTGGTTCGTCGCGATGATCAGCCGCCCGAGCGGCAGGCCGATGCGCCGGGCGATATCACCCGCAAAGATGTCACCGAAATTGCCGGTGGGCACGGTCACGTCCACGGCTCGCAAAGGCGCGCCCAGGGCCACCGCACCGGCAAAGTAATAGACCACCTGCGCCAGCACCCGCGCCCAGTTGATCGAGTTCACCCCCGCCAGACGCACGCCATCGCGAAAGGCCAGATCGTTGAACATGTCCTTGACCCGCGCCTGGCAGTCATCAAAGTCGCCGTCCATCGCAAGCGCATGAACATTGGCTTCGGTCGGGGTCGTCATCTGTCGGCGCTGCACGTCACTGATGCGCCCATGCGGATAGAGAATGAACACATCCACGTTCGACAGGCCCCGGAACGCCTCGATCGCGGCCGATCCGGTGTCGCCGCTGGTCGCACCGACAATGGTGATCCGCTCGCCTGATTTCGCAAGCGCCGCCTGCATCATCTGCCCGATCAGCTGCATGGCGAAGTCCTTGAACGCCAGCGTGGGCCCGTGGAACAGCTCCAGCAGAAAATGGTTGGAGGCGAGTTGCACCAGCGGCGCGCGCGCCTTGTGCCCGAACCCGGCATAGGCGCGTGCAATCAGTCCGCGAAATTCGTCATCGCCGAACGCATCCCCCAGAAACGGGCGCATGACGCGGAATGCCACCTCTTCGTAGGGCAGCCCGGCGAGGGCTGCGATATCACCCGCAGCCATGACCGGGACGGCATCGGGCACGTAAAGCCCGCCATCCCGCGCCAGCCCTGTCATCATCGCGGCACGAAAGTCCAAGGTCGGGGCAGCCCCCCGGGTCGAAACATAGTGCATCATCGTCCTCACGCGGTCCGCCGCCTGATACGCCACAGAAGATACAAAGTCATCCCCAGCCAGACCACGGCCAGCGAAAACCAGGTGATCGCATAGGTCAGATGGTCGTTCGGGATGTGAGTGGTGTCCACCGGGATCGCCACCAGGGCAGGATCGGCAGGCTCCGCGGCCCAGGTCACGACCATCACGGGTTCCGTCTGCAGCGCCGCCGCCATGGCGGGCACATCGCGCGCAAACCACAGACCGGTGGCGGCATCAGGTGCCGGCGTATAGCTGTCGACCTCGTCCGGCCAATGCAGATTGCCGCGAATGCGGGCCGGACCGTTTGTCGCGGTTTCGGTTTCCTCGATCGGCAGCAGCCCCTTGTCGACCAGGATGCGGCGGCCGTCCTGGGTCTGGAACGCCCCGATCAGCCGGTAGCCTGCGCCGACCTGCTTGAGGCTGGCCAGCACGCGAAGGTCCTCGCCGGTAAAGCGGCCCTCGATCAGAACCGGCAGGTACTGGTCGCGCGCCACGTCCGGTGCGGCGGGCAGCGCCACGGGATCGGCGGAAATCCGGGATTCGATTTCGGCCAGGATCGCTTCTTTCCAGGCCAGCCGTTGCATCTGCCATATGCCAAGGCTGATCAGGACGGTCGCCCCCGACAGACCCAGCAGGATGGCAAAGACATAGCGGCGCATCGGTGTTTCCTGAATCACGCGGGCGCGACCACCAAGGCCACGCCCGACACTCACTGGCGCTGTTGGGTCAGGTGCGCTTACTGGCCCCAGACATAGATCGAGGCGAACAGGAACAGCCAGACCACGTCCACAAAATGCCAGTACCAGGCTGCAGCCTCGAACCCGATGTGCTTCTCAGGGGTAAAGTGCCCCTTGAGCGCGCGGAGCAGGCAGACACCCAGAAAGATCGTCCCGATCACCACATGCAACCCGTGGAACCCCGTCGCCATGAAGAAGTTCGCGCCATAGATGTTGCCGGCAAAACCAAAGGCGGCGTGGCTGTATTCATAGGCTTGCAGGACAGTAAAGAATACACCTAGCGCAATCGCCACGATCAGCCCGTTGACCAGGTCCTTGCGGTTGTTTTCATGCACCAGCGCGTGGTGCGCCCAGGTGGCCGCCGCGCCGGAACACAACAGGATCAGCGTGTTGATCAGCGGCAGGTGCCAGGGGTCGAACGTCTCGATCCCCGGAGGCGGCCAGACACCGTCGACGGCGGGCGACAGGGGCCCCATCGGGTACATCGCATGCTTGAAGAACGACCAGAACCAGGCGGCAAAGAACATCACCTCGGACATGATGAACATGATGAAGCCGTAGCGCAGGCCGATCCGGACCACCGGCGTGTGATCGCCAACTTGCGATTCCGCGATCACGTCGGACCACCAGGCGAACATCACGTAAAGCACCAGCGCAAAGCCGATCAGCCCGATCCACGGCCCGGACCCGTGCATCCACAAGACAGCCCCGTACAGCATGATGAACCCGCCGAGCGCGCCGAGGAACGGCCAGATCGACGGCGGCAGAATATGGTAGTCGTGGTTCTTTGCGTTGGCCATGTTGGGTCGGCTTTCCTTGGTGTCTTTGGGTCTCAGTTAACCGGGACGGGCTTTGGCGCGTATAATGCGGCCTGTTCTTCGGTCAGCGGCGTCTCGTGAAAGGTGTAGGACAGCGTGATCGTGTGCAAGTCTTTTGCTTCGGGGTCGTCCACCATAGCGGGGTCGACGTAAAAGCTGACCGGCATCGAGACCCGTTCCCCGGGTTGCAGGATCTGCTCTTCAAAACAGAAACAGGCGATCTTGATGAAGTGCGCGCCTGCCGAATAGGGAAATACATTGTAGCTGGCGGTTCCCGCGACCGGGCGGTCGGTCGGGTTATAGGCCTCGTAGAAGGCAAGGTTCGTCTCGCCGATACGCACGGTCATCTGATGCACGACCGGCGTGAATTCCCACGGCATGCCGGCATCCTTGGACGCGTCGAAGTTGATCTTGATGGTGCGCTCAAGGATCACGTCCTGCCCGGCATCGGCCACGCCGGTGGTGCCGCCAAAGCCCGTCACCCGACAGAACCAGTCGTAAAAGGGCACCGCCGCAAAGGACAGCGACGCCATCAAGGCGACCATGCCGACAAGACCGGCCGCCGTCTTCTGGCGCGGGTTGAGGTTACGCTTCTTCATGGCGCCTTGACCTTGGCGGGGTCCTCGAGCGGCAGCATCTCGGGGCGCACCTGATGGTCATAGGCCTGCATCGGATCACCCCGCGTCACCTTGACGACAGTCAGCGCAAACACGATCACCAGCAGCGCCAGAAGTGCCAATCCGACGCCAAGATTGCGTCCAAACCGGCGAACGTGCATTTCATGCGCGGGACGGAAATCGGACATCACCAGCCTCCAAAACCATAAGGACGCAGCGCCGCTTCGGCCAGAAACGCGCCAAAATGCAGGAACAGATACAGCAGCGAAAACCGGAACACGGCCTTTTCGACGGCGTACTTGTCCGCCTCGGCCGCCACTTCGTCCCGCTGCAGGATGCGCCATGCCCCGATCAGGAACCATGCGTTCAATGCCAGCGACACCATCAGCGTCAGCGGCCCGCCAATGGAGGTCATGGCCGCCGCGATGCCCACCGGGGCCAGCAGGACTGTGTAGACGAAGATGTGGCGGCGCGTCGACTTGCGTCCATGCGTCACCGTCAGCATCGGCACGCCGGCGGTGTGGTAATCTTCCTTCATGAACAGGGCCAGCGCCCAGAAATGCGGCGGCGTCCACATGAAGATCAGCGCGAACATCAGCAGGCTTTCGATCGATACGCCGCCCGTCGCGACCGCCCAGCCGATCATCGGAGGAAACGCCCCGGCGGCACCCCCGATCACGATGTTCTGCGGCGTCGCACGTTTCAGCCACATCGAATAGACGACCGCGTAGAACACGATGGTAAAGGCCAGCAGACCGGCCGCGAACAGGTTCGATGCCAGCGCCAGCATGACGACCGCAATGCCCGACAGCGCCAAACCCAGACCCAGCGCCTCGCCGGGCAGCACCTGGCCCGACGGGATGGGGCGTGATTTCGTGCGCTTCATCACCGCGTCGATATCGGCGTCCCACCACATGTTCAGCGCACCCGACGCCCCTGCCCCAAGGGCAATGAACAGGATGGACGCCACCGCCACCACCGGATGCACCCCGACCGGGGCCACCAACAGCCCGACCAACGCAGTAAAGACCACAAGCGACATCACGCGCGGCTTGAGCAGCTGCACATAATCCCCAAAGCTTGCTTCTGGGACCGTGTCGAAGGTCCGGCTATCCGTCATCGTCTTTACTTTCCAAACGCCCTGTCAGGGGCAAGCAGGTGCGGCATCAGGCTGCCCCGCACACCGTCGACATTCATCAGTCGTTCTGCGCCACGGTAAGCGGCTTGGCCTCCAGCGTTGCATCCGACAGCACCACTTCACCCGTCTTTGCGGCGGCAAGCCACGTGTCATAGACGTCCTGGCTCACGACCTTCACGGTGATCGGCATATAGGCATGGGCGATCCCGCACAGTTCCGAACACTGACCGAAATAGACGCCTTCGCGGTCGGCATTGAACCACAGTTCGGCCAGACGCCCGGGGACACCATCCTGCTTCACGCCAAAGGCCGGGATCGTCCACGAATGGATCACGTCGGCGCCGGTGACCTGAACGACCACCGTCTTGCCGATCGGAACCACCACGGCGGTATCGGTGGCCAGCAGGAATTCTTCCTTGCTGTAGCCCGCCTCGACCAGCTGTGCCTCAACTTCGGGCGTCAGGCGGTTGTCGCCTCCGCCAGACGAGCCGCCGATCATGAAGCTGTCGAAGGCGACATCCTCGCCGACATATTCGTAGCCCCAGTACCACTGGTACCCGGTCGCCTTGATGGTGATGTCCGCCTCGGGAATTTCCTGTTCTTCAAACAGGACCGGCAACGAAAACGCCCCGATGAACACAAGGATCACGATCGGAATGACCGTCCATGTGATCTCGATCGGCGTATTGTGCGTAAAGCTTGCCGGCGTCGGATTGACCCGGCGGTTGTAGCGCAGGATGCACCAGATCAGCAGGCCCGACACAAAGACCACGATCGCCAGCATGATGATGTTCAGCATGTGATCCAGCGCCTGCAGATCATGCGCCGCGGGCGTCACGGCGGGCTGGAAGCCGGTCAGCTTGTCGACAGGCCGCCCCACAATCTCAAGCCCGCTTTGAGCGAACGCCGTGCCGGCGACCCCAAGGGCCAAACCAAAGCCCGCAATCCCCGTCAGAATGTTGTGACGCATATTCCCTGTTCCCGTTCCTTGG
>JANPKV010000098.1:0-1801 GCA_031426185.1 Rhodobacterales bacterium
GGGTGAAATATCGGGTATGGGCCTGCCGTGCCACAGGAAAAGGTCTGCAAGACCATACGGGCGCGACAGAGGCAGGGAAAACAGCTGGAGGCTGTGTCAGAGATGAATTCACCAATCGTCCGGGTTTTGGGGGCTGTGGCAGTCGGCCTGGCCGCGACCAGCGCCATGGGTCAGGAATCGACGAACCGGATCGCCACGATGACCGACTGGAACGTGTTTACCGAAGCTGAGCCCAAGGAATGCTGGGGCGTGTCGAAACCCAAAGAGACGGTGAACGTGCGTGACGGTCAGCCGGTTTCGGTCCGGCGCGGCGATATCTTGCTGTTTGTCACCTTCCGGCCCGGCAAGGCCCCTGAGGTGTCCTTTACCGGCGGCTATCCTTTTGCAACCGGATCGACGGTCGATATTTCGATCGGCGGTGCAACCTATAAGCTCTTCACCGACGGTGAATGGGCCTGGACCACGCCCGACGACGACGCCAAGCTTCTGGCCGAGATGAAAAAAGGTGAAAGTGCCGTATTGAAGGCCCGGTCCGGCAAGGGGACCGAGACGACTGACACCTTCAGCCTGCTGGGATTCAGCGCCGCGATCGACGACGCCGCCAAGCGCTGCGAATAACCAAGTCTTAACAGATCGGATTGCGCGCCCTGGAGAATGCTCTGGGGCGCTTTTGTTTTCGGGGCGGATACCCTATATCCCCAAGGCCCCCCGCATCGGAACCCAAATGACCCTGCCTGCCCCGATCACCCAGGACGTGCTGACCCTGCCGCGCAAGCTGCCCGAGGGCGGCCCTGTCAACATTGTCGGCCTGACGCGGGATCAGTTGCTTGCGGCGCTGGTCGCTGCCGGGACGCCCGAACGACAGGCAAAGATGCGGCTGGGGCAGCTTTGGCAATGGGTCTATCACTGGGGCGTGCGCGATTTCGCCCGGATGACCAACCTTGCCAAGGACTACCGCGCCCTTCTGGCCGCCAATTTCGTGATCGAACTGCCCGAGGTGGTCACCCGCCAGATCAGCACCGACGGCACCCGCAAATACCTTGTCCGCATCGCCGGCGGGCATGAGGTCGAGGTGGTCTATATTCCCGAAACGGACCGGGGCACGCTCTGCATCTCATCCCAGGTCGGCTGCACGCTGACCTGTTCCTTTTGCCATACCGGCACCCAGAAACTGGTGCGCAACCTGACGGCTGGCGAAATCGTGGGCCAGGTCATGCTGGCGCGGGACGATCTGGGCGAATGGCCGGTCCAGGGCGCGCCCAAGGTGGAGACGCGGCTGATTTCCAACGTCGTGCTGATGGGGATGGGAGAGCCGCTTTACAACTTCGAGAACGTCCGCGACGCGATGAAGATCGTGATGGACGGCGAGGGGATCGCCCTTGGTCGTCGCCGCATCACCTTGTCCACCAGCGGGGTCGTTCCGGAGATTGCCCGCACCGCGACGGAAATCGGCTGTCTTCTGGCGGTGTCTTTCCATGCCACGACCGATGCGGTGCGCGACCAGCTGGTGCCGATCAACAAGAAATGGAACATCGCGACCTTGCTTGACGCGTTGCGCGACTATCCCGGCCTGACAAACTCTGAACGGATCACGTTTGAATATGTGATGCTGGACGGCGTGAACGACAGCAAGGAAGACGCCTGGCGCCTGGTCGAACTGCTGCGGGGCATCCCGGCCAAGGTCAACCTGATCCCCTTCAACGAATGGCCGGGTGCACCCTACAAGCGGTCTTCGGGCAACCGCATCCACGCCTTTGCCGACATCATCCACAACGCAGGCTACGCCAGCCCCATCCGCACA
>JANPKV010000099.1:0-7549 GCA_031426185.1 Rhodobacterales bacterium
AAGGCCTCCATTTCGGTAAGTCGGTCCATTAGTATCCCCAATGCGAGCAGAGCAGCTATGAAGCTTCATGCAGGGCGATTTGGGCGAGATAGGGGCGGATACGCGTCCGATCGGGGGAATTATGGGGGATCGTTGATGGCAGGGAAACATACTTCGGCGGGTTTTCGCCCAAGCATTGCTGGACTTCGCGTAAAGGAAGGTGGCGAAGGGATGGCAACCCGCCCTGAAAATGCCGCATCGGATAATGGCGAAGGCGGGGCTGAAGGCCTGCCGAGACGGGCTGTCGAGGGCGAAGACTGGACGCAACTGATGGTTGTGCTGCGGGCCGCCTTTGCCGGGATGGAGGGGCGGATCGATCCGCCGTCATCGCTGACCCGCATGGGCGTGGACGATCTGGCACAAATCGCGAAAACCGCCGAAATCTGGGTGATCGGGACGCCGGTCGTGGCGACGGTCACGCTGACGGCGCGACCGGACACGCTTTACATCGGGAAACTTGCGGTTGTGCCGGACCATCAGGGGCGAAGACTGGCGCGGCGGCTGGTGACGTTGGCCGAATCCCGGGCGCAATCCTTGGGCCTGACCGAGTTGATGCTTGAGACGCGGGTGGAGCTGGTGGAGAACCACGCGCTGTTTCGGCATCTGGGATTCGTCGAAACCGCGCGGCGCGCGCATGCGGGATTTGATCACCCCACAACGGTGGAGTTCCGCAAGAAAGTGTCAGCGGGCGCGCAGGTCTGACAGGGACTGGCCGGTGCTAAGCATGTCGGGGTCCAGTTTCAGCTCGATCACCGCAAGGGTGCCCGACGCGCCGGCGCGCTGAAAGGCCGGGGCAAAGTCGTCCTGATGGGCGACAACTTCGCCATGCCCGCCATAGGCGCGGGCGAGGGCCGCGAAATCCGGGTTCACCAGATCGGTGCCCGAGACGCGGCCGGGATAGGACTTTTCTTGATGCATGCGGATCGTGCCGTAGCGGCCATTGTTGCAGACCACGACGATCACGGCGGCGTTGTGCTGGATCGCCGTCGACATCTCGTTCAACGTCATCTGGAAACAGCCATCCCCCGCAAGGCAGACCACGGTGCGACCCGGATGATGCAGTTTTGCGGCAATCGCAGCCGGAAAGCCGTAGCCCATCGAGCCGGACGTGGGCGCAAGCTGCGTGCCGTGGCGGTGAAAGCGGTAGTAGCGATGCAGAAAGGCCGCATAGTTTCCCGCGCCGTTGGTCACGATGGCGTCAGGGGGCAGGTTGGCGGACAGCCAAGCGATGGTGTCCTCCATCCGCACCGCGCCGGGGGTGGGTTTGGGGATTTGCCAGGCCGTGTAATCGGCGCGGGCCTGGGTGGTCCAGGCAGCCCATGTCAGGTTGGGCGGGGTCGTCGCGGCAAGCGCTGCGACCATCGTGTCGGCACGGGCGGTCACGGCGATGTCTGGGCGATAGACAGTGCCCGGCAGGTCGGGGTCCGGGTGGACATGGATCAGGCGCTGCTGCGGCTTGCCGGGGGTCATCAGCGTGTAGCCCGCCGTGGAAATGTCGCCCAGGCGGGTGCCAAGCGCCAGGATGACGTCGGCATCCTGCAGGCGCTGGGCGAGTTTGGGGTTCATGCCGACGCTCAGGTCGCCCGCGTAGCAGGGGTGGTCGTTGTCAAGGCGGTCCTGACGGCGAAAGCTGACGGCTACGGGCAGCGACCAGCGTTCGGCAAAGCAAGCAAGGTCGGTCGCGGCCTGGGGCGACCAGTGGGGGCCTCCGACAATGACGAGAGGGCGCTGGGCGCGGGCAAGTTCGGCAGCAATCGCCGACGTCGACGCGGGGTCGACGCCTGTCGGTGACTGGGCCGGGGCCGCGATGTCGGCGACATCGGCGCGGTCAGACAGCATATCCTCGGGCAGCGCCAGCACGACCGGCCCGGGGCGGCCAGAGGTCGCCACGTGGAATGCGCGGGCGACGTATTCGGGCAGCCGGTCAGTCTGGCGCACCTCGGCGGCCCATTTGGCGATAGGGCCAAACACGGCCGCGTAGTCCATTTCCTGAAACGCCTCGCGGTCGACATGGGTGCGGTCGATCTGGCCGACGAACAGGATCATCGGTGTGGAATCCTGCCGTGCGATATGGACACCGGCGGCGGCATTCGTGGCACCGGGTCCGCGCGTGACAAACGCCACGCCTGGCCGACCGGTCAGCTTGCCCGTCGCCTCGGCCATCATCGCGGCGGCGCCTTCGTGGCGGCAGACGATATTGGGGATGCCTGCGGTCAAAAGGCCATCAAGCGCCGCAAGGAAGCTTTCGCCCGGAACGCTGAAGACGCGGTCCACGCCGTAAGCCGCCAGATGATCGGCGAGGATTTGTCCGCCATGCCGCATTTTGCGCCTCCCGTCTTTGCGCCGACCTTGGCGCGGGTGGACCGTGGCGGCAAGGGGTTGCGATGCGGACAGGGTCGGCTAGCTATGTCATGCATGGAATGGGGATGGTGATGGGTGACCTGACGGTACTGACGATCTGTGGCGCATTGCGCGCGGGATCGACGAATGCACTGCTGCTGGGCGAGGCGCGGCGCGTGTTCGGCCCGGCGCGTTGGGTCATGGGGGACTTGCGGTTGCCGTTGTTCGACGAGGATGTGGAGATTGCGTCGGGCATTCCGGCGCCGGTGCAATTGCTGGCCGACCAGATCAAGGCGGCAGATGCGGTGATCATCGCCACTCCGGAATACAACAAGGCGCTGCCGGGGGTGCTGAAGAACGCACTCGACTGGGTCAGCCGGACCAAGGGCGGACCCTGGCGGGACAAACCGGTGGCGATCATGTCCGCTGCGGACGGGCGGGCCGGCGGGGATCGCGCGCAGTTTTCGCTGCGACTGTGCATGGTGCCGTTTCGCGCGCGCGTGCTGGCCGGGCCGGAGGTCATGGTGGCGCATTCCCGGTCAGCGTTTGGTGAGGACGCACGCTTGCTGGACGCGCAGACGGTCAAGGTGCTGACGGAATTGATGGACGACCTGAAGGGCGAAGTGCGCCGCGCGGCGCAGACCTAGCGCAGGCTGTCGGTCACCCGGAACCCCTGTGGGATCGCGTCGCGACCCTCAAGGATCAGGTCGGCCATGACCTCGGCCACTTTGGGCGCCATGCCAAAGCCGATCTTGAAGCCGCCGTTCGCGACGAAATGGCCGGGGCGGTCCGGCCAGTCGCCCAGGATCGGTGCGCGGCTGCGGGCGCGCGGGCGAAGTGCGGCCCAGCGGTCGATGACGGGCGCGCCGGAAAGCCACGGACAGGCGGCGATGGCGCGGACGTGAAGCTGGTCAAGCTGGGCATCGGTTGCGGTGGGGTCGCCCCAGGTCGCTTCGGAGGTGGACCCGATGGCGACCGTCCCGTCGGCATGCGGAACAATGTGCAGCCCGTCGCAAAGAAGCTGTGGCGCGTCGGGGGCGTCAAAAGCCAGCGTCAACGCCTGTCCCTTGACGCCGGTGCCGACCGGCTGGCCAAAGACACGCGACAGGACATCAAGCCCCGCGATACCGGTCGCCCAGAGCGTCGGCCCCTCGGATGTGTGGTCGCCACAGGTGATTTCACCCCCAAGGGTCTGGAACGCGGCGGCGAGTGTGGTCAGCGCGCGGCGGGGGTCGATGCGGGCGGAAAGGGTGTCGTGCACCCAGACTCCGATGGGGGAAACGGGGGCAAATGCGGTGCCGGGATCACTGACCACGGACCAGGTGGCGGCCTGGCCCCACAGGGTCACAGCGGTCGCGGCGCGCGCCTTTGCGAGGGCAACCGCGTTAGCATCCGCCAGTGGTTGCAGCCGTCCAAGGCGGGCATAGCCGCTGCGCTGGCCGGCCGCACCCTCGGCGCCGTGCCACCAGTCGGCGGCCATCAGCAGACTGTCCAGCTGAAACGCCTTTTTCGGATTCCACGCCTCCGGGACATGCGGGGACATGGCGCCGACCAGCCCGCCGCTTGCGCCTGCGCCGATGGCGTGACGCTCGATCAGATGGATACGGGCGCCGCGTCGCTGCATCGCATAGGCACAAGACAGGCCGAAGATGCCAGCCCCCATCACCGTGACATCCGGCAGCTTCATGTCGACCCTTGCCAATCCCGCCCCTGTCTTGCATCACCCGCGCTGAGCAGGGGTTTAGGGCAAATGGCCGCCACCGAACAGAGTTTCGACGCAGCGCCCCTGACCTGGCGGGACGGCAATGTGCCGGTATCGGTGCGCTTTGACGATCCGTACTTTTCGCTGCAGGGCGGTCTTGCCGAGACAGGGCATGTGTTTCTGGCGGGCAACGGCTTGTCCGCGCGGTTGAAGGACGGGTTTCGCGTGGCGGAGCTTGGGTTCGGGACCGGGCTGAACCTGTTGGCGACGGCGCAGGCCTGGCAGGGTGCGGGGCGGATTTCCTATACCAGTTTCGAGGCCTATCCGATGGCGGCGGCGGACATGGCGCGCGCGCTTGCGGTTTTTCCCGGGGTCGCGGGGATGGCCGCAGAACTGGCTGGATTCTGGGACGCTGGACGGCGGGAGTTCTCGCTTGGGCAGGTGGATGTGCGGGTGATCGTGGGCGATGCGACAAATACCCTGCCCGCATGGGATGGGCTTGCGGATGCGTGGTATCTGGACGGGTTTTCGCCCGCAAAGAACCCCGCGCTCTGGTCGGATGAGATGATGCAGGCGGTCGCGTCGCATACCGCGCGCGGCGGAACCTTTGCGAGCTATACCGCGGCCGGGCATGTGCGCCGCGCGCTTGCCGCGGCGGGGTTCGAGGTGGAGCGTCGCCCCGGGTTCGGGCGCAAGCGGCACATGATAGCAGGAATGCTGCGATGAGCCGGGATCCTCGTCTGGGCATCTGGCTGATGATTGCCGCCGTTGCCACGTTTGCCGCACAGGACGGATTCTCGCGACATCTGGCGGAAACCTACAACACGCTGATGATCGTGATGATCCGCTATTGGGTTTTTGCGGGCTTCGTCATCGTCCTTGCGCTGCGCCAGCCCGAAGGGCCGCGCGCGGCGATCCGGTCGACCCGTCTTTGGGCGCATATGGTGCGGGGTACCTTGCTGGTCGCCGAGGTCTGCATGATCGTCTGGGGCTATACGATGATCGGGCTGATCGAAAGTCATGCGGTCTTTGCGATCTGCCCCTTGCTGATCGTGGCGCTGTCCGGCCCGATGCTGGGAGAGCGGATCAGTTGGCAACGCTGGGCAGCGGTGGCGGCGGGGATGGTGGGCGTTGTGGTGATCCTCCGCCCGGGCATGGGGGTGTTTTCCTGGCCCGCCTTGCTGCCGCTGGCCTCGGCCTTCTTCTTTGCGATGTATTCCGTGCTGACACGGCTGACGACCCGGGACGAGCCGACGTTTCCGTCCTTCTTCTGGCCCGCAGTGATTGGCGCGGGGTTGATGACGGTTGCCGGCCTGCCGAATCTGGAGCCCGTCGCGTCGGCCGATATTGCCCCGCTGGCGGCCTATTGTACGCTTTGCGTGCTGTCGCACTGGTTGCTGCTGAAATGCTACGAGGCGATCGAGGCCGCGCGGGTGCAGCCCTATGCCTATCTCCAGATCGTGTTCGTCACAATCATCGGGATCTTCGTCTATGACGAGGTGCTGGCGCTGCCGGTAGCGGTGGGGGCGGCGATCATCGTGGCGGCGGGGCTTTATGCGCTGTCGCTGGAGCGCAGGACTATCCCCGCAGTTCCGAGGTGATGCGCACCGGGCCGACGGCTCCCTTCAGCTTGGCGCGGTAGATGATCACGCCCTCGACAACCCGCATGACATAGGTGCGGGTTTCGGTGAAGGGGATGGTTTCGACCCAGTCGACGATGTCGGTATCGGCGCTGCGCGGATCGCCGAATTCGGTGATCCATCGACGGGGGCGGCCGGGACCGGCGTTGTAGCCAGACGCCACCAGCGCGATGGAGGGGCCGAATTCATCCACCATCTCGCGAAGATAGGCGGCCCCCATCTTGACGTTGAAAGCCGGGTCGCTGAACAGCTTGCCGGCCTCGAAGGGCAGGTCCAGCTTGTTGGCCATCAGTTTTGCGGTGCCGGGCAGGACCTGCATCAGGCCGCGCGCGTCGGCACTCGACCTTGCGGTGGGGTCGAATTCGCTTTCGCGGCGCGCGATGGACAAGGCCAGCGCCCGGCTGACCGCCAGATCGCTCGGGATGATTTCGGGGACCGGGAAATAGGCGCGCGGCAGGATGATGCCGCGTTCCGCCGCCGACTTGCCGACCAGAACGGCGATATGGGTCTCGCCGGCGGACAGCGCGAAATCGGCCAGCTGGTCAAGTTCGGTTGCATCCAGATCCTCTGCGAGGTGCAGCACGAAACGTTTGGCAAGCGTTCGGTCGCCAGCCCGGAGCAACAGCCGCGCCGCCTCAAGCACCGAGGATTGCGCAAACCCTGCGGACCGCCAGTCGGCGGGTCTGGCATCGGCCAGAAGACCCTGGTCGAGGGTCAGGCCCAGCCGCTCTGCTGCCAAGAGGCCGTAATAGGCAGTCTGGTGCCGGGCGGCCTTTTGATATGCCTCGGTCGCGGCCGCCTTGTCGCCCAGCGCCTCATGCGCGCGGCCTTGCCAGTAAAAGGCGCGCGCCAGACTGATCGGGGTGCTGACACCTGCCTCAAGATGCCTGAAATGCTGCAGCGCGGTTGACGGGTCGTCGCGTTTGCGCAGCGCGATGAAGCCGGACAGAAATTCCAGATCCGCATAATCGGACCCTTCGGTCAGATGGTGACGCGAGGCTACGCGGTAGGCCTCGCGGCCGTTGCCGTTGCGCATCAGCTGGCGCGCAAGAATGGCGCGGCGATCGGCCCAGATGTCGGGACGCCCCAGGTTTGCAGCGCTGTCGCTGCGTTCCAGGATCAGGGCGGTCGCCTCGTCATAGAGATCGTTCTTCATGCGCCATTGAAACCGCTCAAACGCAAGGCCCGGGTCCGATTGCAGGCTTTTGGGGACGGCTGCGATCAATTGCGACACGCCGTCCTTTCCGGCCCTGAGCGCCATGCGCGCGCGCGCCAGGTTCTGCCAGCCGGCGTCCACGCGCGGCACCATCCGCTCTGCCTCGGGGCCGGATCCATCCCACAACAGGCGGTCCAGCCGGACCTCATGCGCAAGGGCCAGCGACCCGGGCGTCAAGGCCATCAGGGCGGCCTCGTCGTCGCGGCCAAAGGACAGGGCGGCCCAGGCGCGCATTGCCTCTTCTTCGGCCTCGGCGGGGCGACCGAGCGCGGTCAGCGCGGCGACCAACGCCACTGCCCCCTTGCCGGTGCGTGGCGGCTGGGTGGCGAAATAGGCGACGACGCGCGACGGATCGGTCGACCGCGCCACCGCCACCTCGCCCGTTTCGCGCAAGTAGGGCAGCCCGGGCCAATCGGTGCGGCGGGCAAGGAACGCCTCATAGTCGCCAAGACGCCCGTCGCCTGCGCGCAGGCGCTGCCAGTCGATCACGTCGCGCCCGACACCGGACGGGGCGACAGCCAGCGCGCCATCCCAATCCTTGCCCGAAGCAAGCTCCAGCGCGGTGCGCATCGCCTGAACTTCATCAGCCCGCGCGACAGGCGGCAGGATGAG
>JANPKV010000100.1:0-19046 GCA_031426185.1 Rhodobacterales bacterium
CGGTTTTGCCCCCGAAAACCGCAAGGCCGAGGGGCTGATCCTCGTCCGGTCGGTGATCGAGAACGCGGCAATGGCCATCTACGCGCGTCTGGCCCGCTGGGGTGTGCTGCGCACCGGGCCGATGGTCGTGGCTGTCGGTCCGGTCATTCGCCAACTTGACGTCAAGACGCCATCGCTTTCGCAAGAGGTTGGAAAACTGTCGGGCGGGAACCAGCAAAAGGTCGTTCTTGCGCGCTGGCTTGCTGCCGGGCCCAGGTTGCTGATCCTGGACGAGCCGACCCGAGCGGTGGATGTCGGTGCAAAGGCGGAGATCTACCGCCTGATCGACCGTCTGGCCAAGGATGGCATGGCCATCATGATGATCTCGTCCGAGATGCCCGAACTGATGGCCCTTTCCGACCGCATCGTGGTGATGCGCGACGGACGGCTGTCCGCGCCGATCGAGAAACAGGACGCCACGGAAGAAGCCATCGTCGCCCTCGCCCTTGGCACCGGAGCCGCAGCATGACCGCAGGAGACCTGAAGTTGACCCATCGTCGCCCGGAAACGGCGCTGTCGCGGCTGACGCGATTTGTCGGCGCCGAAAATCTGTCGCTGATCATCGCGCTGATCCTTCTGGTTCTGGCGGTTTCGAGCCAGACCGAGTTCCTGTTCTCGTCGCGCAACCTGTTCAACATCGGCCAGAACATGGCTGTGGTGGGCCTGATCGCCGTGGGCATGACGCTGGTCATCGTCTCCAGCGGGCTGGATATTTCGGTGGGCTCGATTGCGGGCTGCGCCTCGGTTGTCTGCGCCTTGATCGTCACGGGGTCCGGCAGCGTTCCGGGAGGTCTGACGGGCGGGATCGCCATTGGCGCGGTCCTTGGGCTGGTGAACGCGCTGATCATCAACTATCTGCGCGTGAACGCGGTTGTGGCCACGCTCGCCACGATGTCGGCCTTTCGCGGCATCGCCTTCCTGATCGCTCCCGAAGGGCGGCCGGTCGGGGTTCTGGACCCGACCTTTGCATTGATTGGATCAGGCCGGTTCCTGCAGATGGGCAGTTTTCCAGGCGTTCCGATCGCATTTGCCATCCTCGTCGGTGTGGCGATCGTCGGCTATTTCGTGATGTCCTCCACCGTGTTCGGGCGGTCGATCTATTCGATGGGCGGCAACCCGGCGGCAGCGCGGCTTGCGGGGATCAACCTCAACCGGATGCGGCTTTGGATCTATGCCATCTCGGGGGCGCTGTCTGGTCTGGCGGGCGTGATCGTCACGGCGCGGACCTCTTCCGGGCAGCCCGCCTCGGGCACCCAAGGGCTGGAACTGGAGGCGATCACGGCCGTCTTTCTGGGGGGTGCGTTGCTGGCGGGGGGCAAGGGCACGATCGTGGGTTCTATGCTGGCCGTGCTGCTGCTGGCGGTGTTGTCCAACGGCATGAACCTGCTTGGCATCCCCACATTCTACCAGCTTGTCGCCAAGGGCCTGTTGCTGGTTCTCGCGGTGGCCATCGGTCAGTGGCGCATGGCCTCCGCCGAAAAGCGCCAGGCCAAGCTGACCGCATCGGGAGGCGTCTGAGGTGCTGCGCATCGGAAATGATCGGATTGCGCTGTCGATGTCGCCCGATTTTGGTGCCAGGGTTCTGGCACTGACGGATCGCGTCACCGGTCGCCAATGGCTGGTCACCGGCCCACAAAGCACCCAGACGGGCGAAGACGCGGCCTATGGTGCCGCCGAAGCGGTCGGTTGGGACGAATGTTTTCCCACCGTACTTGCCTGCGACCATGGCGGCTGGGAGGGGCGCTTGCGCGACCACGGCGCGCTGTGGGGACGCGAATGGGTGGTGGACCATGTCGATCGCGACCGGGTGGAGGCGCGGTTTCAGACACCCCGTTTCAGCTTTTCCCGTTGTCTGACGCTGGACGGTGCCGCGATCATTGCGGATTACCGGGTCATCAATCTTGGCGACGGACCCCTGCCCTATCTGTGGAGCCAGCATTGCCTTCTGGCCACCCGCGCGGGTGACCGGATCGTTCTGGCCGGACATGAACGACCGCGCTGCGGGGATGAGCATTTTGTCTGGCCCAACCATCACGGTCGGGATCTGGGGATCGTCGGGCCACCGGATCAGGGCTTTGCGATCAAAGTCTACAGCGAAACGCCGCACCACGCATCGGCCGCGATACTTGGTCCAGACGGTGGCATCACCCTTGAATGGTCGGACATGCCGGCTTGCGGGCTTTGGCTTTGTTATGGCGGCTGGCCCGAGGACACTCCCGTGCATCAGGTCGCGCTGGAGCCAACCACCGCAGCCGCCGATCACCTGGCCGATGCGGATGCCATGGGACATGCCCGCGCGCTTGGCCAGGGTCAGACCCACAGCTGGTCGGTCCGCATGACACTCACCGCTCCGGACGAATGGATCCTGCAATGACCGATGATCACATCCTGTTTCACGTCGAGGATGGCATCGCCCATCTGACCCTGAACCGTCCGGCCAAACACAACGCAATCACCGCCGCGATGGGCGGTGAAATTGCCCGGTTGTCGCGGCGCATCAATACCGACCCCGCCATCAAGGTGCTGATCATCCAGGGGGCTGGCGGGCGCGCCTTTTCGGCCGGATCGGACGTCAGTGCGCTGGATGATCTGGGCACGCCCTGGGACGGGCGCAACCGGGCCGAATATGACCGCGACTATATCGCGCCGTTGCTTGGCCTGCGCAAACCGGTGATTGCGGCGATCGACGGCTATTGCCTTGGCGGCGGTCTGGAAGTGGCCATGTGCTGCGATATTCGCCTTGCGACGCCAAGCTCGACCTTCGGTGCGCCCGAGGTGCAGCGCGGCTGGCATGCGGGCTCTGGCAATACCTCGATATTGCCGCGGCTGATCGGCTATGGAAACGCGGCACTCTGGATCCTGACCGGGGACAAGTTCGCGGCGGCCGAGGCATACCGCGTCGGCTTTGTCCAACGGTTGGTGGAACGCGATGATCTCTTGACCGAGGCGCGCAAGATCGCGGAACGGCTGGCGAAAAATCCGCCTATCGCGGTGCAGTCGGCCAAGCAGATCATTCGGCAAAGCCAAGGCACCTCCATCGCGCAGGGCCTGGCCTGGGAGAACGACGGCTACACGCTGTGCATGATGACCGAAGATGCGCGCGAAGGCATGTCGGCCTTTGCAGAAAAGCGCGAAGCCGTGTTCAGGGGACGTTGAGACAGTGCCGGAGGGGAAGATTCAGATGAGCGAGACCGATCAGTCACGGGGTCCCCTGACGGACATACGTGTACTTGACCTGACGATTGCGATGGCAGGACCGCTCTGCACACAGCGTCTGGCCGAAATGGGCGCGGACGTGATCAAGATCGAAGCCCCCGGTGGTGGTGATTTCGCCCGCCACGCGCCGATGGCCGGTGTGACCAAGTTCGGCGATGCCATCTGTTTCGTCACCCTGAACCGCAACAAGCGGTCCTTGGTGCTGGACCTGAAATCAGCGGAAGGACAGGAGATCCTTGCGGGCCTTGTGCGAAATGCCGATGTCCTGGTGCAGAACTACCGGCCCCGCGCTGCCACTAAGCTCGGCATCGATTACGCCACGCTTTCCGCGATCAACCCCCGGCTGGTTTACGGCTCGATCTCGGGCTACGGCGACGAGGGGCCGATGAAGGACCGCCCCGGACAGGACCTGCTCTTGCAAAGTTTCACCGGTCTTACCTTCAACGGCGGCACCAGGGACGGGCTGCCGCAGCCATCGCCCTTGTACATGGTGGATGTGACGGCCTCGCACATGGTTTGCGAAGGTGTGCTGGCGGCGCTGGTCGGGCGCGCGGTCACCGGGCGCGGCCGCGAGGTTAAGGTCTCGATGATGGGCGCCATCATGGAGATGCAGTGTCAGGAAGTGACCAGCTTTCTGGCCGCCGAGGCGCCGCCGGAACGCGGCACAGAGCCGCAGGTGTCGATCTATCAGGAACCGCCCTACGGCATCTACAAATGCGCAGAGGGGTATTTTTCGATTGCCCAGGCCGATCTCGACGTTCTGGCAACGGCCCTCGACTTGCCTGAACTGGCCAGGCTGAAGTCGGCAAGACCACCGCAATCCGATGCCGCTGCGCTGACCGCGTGGCGCGACGCCATCGTGGCCAGCGTGGCGGCCAAACTGATCACCGCCCCGGCGCTGCATTGGGACGACCTGCTGGCGCCGCTTGGCGTCTGGTGCATGGTGGCGAACGACTATGCCGCCTTCCTTGCCCACCCGCAGGCACAGACCCTGCTGATCGAGCTCGACCATCCCAAGGGCGGCCGCTATGCCACGGTGGCTCCGGGTATCCGGTTCTCCGGCCAGTCCAACCCCCGCCTGACCACCGCACCCGCTTACGGCGCGCATAGCCGCGAGGTCCTGCGGGCCGAAGGTCTGTCCGATGCGCGCATTGCGGATCTGGTGTCCAGCGGCGTCGTCGTGGAGACCCAGATCTGACATGAAAATCACCGCGCTAAAGACCTATCTTGTCGCGCCACGCTGGTTGTTTCTGAAGGTGGAAACGGACGCAGGCATTTCCGGCTGGGGCGAGCCGGTCCTTGAAGGCCATGCCGAGACGCTGGCCACCAAAATTGCGGAACTGGCGGATATGGTGATCGGGCGTGATCCCCGGCATGTCGAAGACATCTGGCAGATGCTCTACCGCAACGGATGCTATCGGGGCGGGCCGGTCCTGATGAGTGCCATTTCCGGGCTGGATACCGCGTTGTGGGACATCAAGGGCCGGGCGCTGGGGGTGCCGGTCTACGAACTCCTCGGCGGCCCGGTGCGCCAGTCCGTCAGAAGCTATTGCTGGATTGGCGGGGACCGTCCGACGAAGCTGATCGAGGGCGCGATCACGCTGCGCGATCAGGGCTTTGATGCGGTGAAATTCAACATCTGCGAGGAATTGCAGATCGTTGATACCTACGCAAAGGTCGATGGCATCATCAAGCGCCTGTTTGACCTGCGCGATGCCGTCGGGTCCAGCATGGATCTGGCCTTCGATTTCCATGGCCGCGTCCACCTGCCGATGGCACGGGTGCTGCTGAAGGAACTGGAACCCCTGCGCCCGATCTTCGTCGAGGATGCCGTGGTATCTGCAATGGTGGAAGGCATGGCCGATCTGGCGCGCGCCACCTCCATTCCGCTGTGCATCGGCGAGCGGCTTCATTCGCGCTACGACTTCAAGGCGGTGTTCGAACAGCGGGCGGCCCAGGTGATCAATCCTGACCCCGCCCATGTCGGCGGCATTTCCGAAACGGTGCGGATCGGACATTGGGCGGAAGCGTATGATGTCGCGCTGGCCCCCCATTGCCCGCTTGGCCCGATTGCGCTCGCCGCCTGCCTGCAGATCAACGCGGTTTGCCACAACGCCTTCATCCAGGAGCAAAGCCTTGGCATCCACTACAACCAGGGCGGCGATCTGGCCGATTATACCCGCCCCGGACATGGCTTCACCCTGACGAACGGCCAGCTTCACATCCCGACCGGACCCGGGCTTGGCATCGAAATCGACGAAGAGCGCGTGATCGAGGCGGCACGCAGCGGACATAAATGGCGCGCGCCCGTCTGGCGCCACAAGGATGGGTCGATTGCGGAATGGTAAGTGATACCGTGGCAGATCGAATCCGTCTTTGCCTGGACGAACTTGGGGCAGATTGGGCCATCCTGTCTGCTCCGGACGCCGTCTGTTACGCGACCGGCCAGCCCATTCCCATCGAAACGGGGCCCTCGCCGTTCACCGGCGGGCCTGCCTTGGCCTTTGTGGGCCGTTCCGGGGCTTTGGGCCTGGTTTGCTCCAACGTCGAGACGTCAGGGCCGATCGAGGGGGTGGTGCTGCAGACCTATGCAGGCTTTGCAGGCGTCGTGACCGACCAGACCGGCGGCTACCGCCTTGCCGTTGAACAGATGGTCCGAAGTCTGGGCGTCGGTGGCAAGCTTGCCGTTCAGATGGCGTCCCATCCCGCCAGTGTCAGCGATCTCATCCCAGCGGGACCGTCGATTGATCCCCTCTTGAACCGGGTCCGGGCGGTCAAGACGGCGCGCGAGATTGCCGCCCTTCGGCTGGCTGCGGCCCTTGCCAGCAAGGGACAGCGCGCGGCGCGACGTCTGACCCGTGCGGGCCTGTCGGAACTGGAAATCCTCAACGGTATCCGAGGGGTCATCGAAGACGGCGCAGGGACGCGCTGCCCGCTGGCGGGTGAATATGTCGCCGGCATCGCGCATACGGCCACCCTCGGCACGCCGCCTGGCGCGCGCAAGCTGGTCAGCGGCGACCCGGTGATCTGCGATCTTGCGCCCCGGGTCGGCGGCTATTGGGGCGACAGCTGCGCCAGTTTCTGTCTCGAGACCGCATCGGACGCCTGGCTGGCCCAGTATCAGCGCGCAAAGGACACCCTTGATCTGGCCATCGCGACTTTGCGGCCGGGACTTTCGGTGGCGGAATTCGACCGCTCGCTGCGCGCTCACATGCAGGGCGCGGGCTTCAGCTATCCGCATCATTCCGGCCATGGCATCGGCACGTCGGTGCATGAATGGCCCCGCCTCGTCCCGGATGAACCCGCCGTGATCGAAGAGAACATGGTGTTGATGGTCGAACCCGGCAGCTACCTACCGGGCATCGGGGGCGCGCGCTGCGAACACATGCTTCGCGTGACGGCGACGGGGGCAGAAGTGATGACCGACTTCGAGATGGATCCGGTGCTTTGATCCGGTTCGCGGGCGTTCACTGTGTCTTGTTTGCCTTGTTCGACCCGAACGAGCATCTGGACCGTCAGGCCATGCGGGCGCAGGTGGACTATGTCAAAAAGGCCGGGGCCGACGGGATCACGGTCCTCGGCCTTGCGACCGAAGTCGGAAAACTGACCTTTGCCGAGCGATGCCAGGTGATCGATTGGGCCGCAGAAGACACAGGGGACCTGCCGCTTTCCGTGACGATCGTCGGCAATTCCGTGGCCGAACAGGTCGCTTTGCTGCGCCATGCCGAAGCGGCAGGCGCCGCCTGGCTGATCCTTCAGCCGCCGCTGGCAGGGTCCTATCCGGCGTCGGAATACATCGACTTCTTCGCCCGGGTCGGCAACGAGACGCGCCTGCCTTTCGCCATCCAGAACGCTCCGCAATACCTTGGCCGATCGCTGTCGGATGAGGATATCGCCGTCTTGCGGGCGCGATGCGCCAATTTCGGTCTGGTCAAATCGGAGACCTCGGCGCTTGACCTGGCAGGCTTGGTCAGCCGCGTCGGCGACACCCTGACCGTCCTGAACGGGCGTGGCGGGCTTGAACTGACCGACTGCCTGAAGGCCGGCTGCAAGGGGTTCATCGTTGCCCCGGACGTGCTGCCCGGGGTCGTCGCATGCCATCGTGCGTGGACATCCGGCCAGACGGACCTTGCGGCGCTGGAATATGCGAGGTTCCTGCCGGCGGCCAGTTTCGGCATGCAGTCGCTGGAGCATCTTGTCTGCTACGGCAAGCGCATCTTCGGAATACGAAGCGGGACGACGATCCACGACAGGGCCCCCGCGCTTCGCCCGACGGAGTTCGGGCTCGCGGCTGCCAGGGCATGGGCATGACGCTGCGCAACCGCAAGCCGAGGTTGTTACAGCACAACGACGCGTGGTGAAGGTCGGCGCAATTTAGGGCCCCAGCACTCGACCGACAAGGAGGCACCATGTCCGGCCCCAGACTGGACGATCCCGATATGGTGCTGAGCGTGTTGTTCGACCGCTGGCCGGAAACCTCGCAAGTATTCCTGTCGCGCAGGATGCTGTGTTTCGGCTGTCCGATCGCCCCTTTTCACACCGTGATCGACGCATGTGCGGAATATGGTCTGGACGAGGTGGCGTTCCGCGCCGACCTGCGTGCAGCCGTGGCGCGCTGAGCGGCGCGCAGAATATCCGCTCGCAAGCGCGCGGTCAGGCGGCAGCGCTGCTGAGCAGGACCAACCGGTGGGGTGCCGTGACGGTGATCTTGCGGCGTTCCGACAGCACGATGCCGTCCCTTTCCCACGCGCTCAGCAACCGGCTGACGGTGTGCAGCGTGGTGCCGGTCATGTCGGAGATGTTCTGCCGGGTGATCGGCAAGCCGATCTCGATGCCGCCGTCGACCTTGCGGCCAGTCTGCGTGACCAGTCGCAGGATGGCATTCGCCACGCGCTGTTCGACCTGCTGGGTTGCCATCTCGACGATCCGGTTGCCCATCTCGCCCAGCCTTGCGCCGACCGTAGCATAGGTCTCGGTGGCAAAACCGTCGTAGTCTCGCGTGAAGGTCGCCCAAAGCCGGTTGGGCCAGGCCAGCGCCAGACACTCATCCGCCGTCATCGCGGTGGCCGGATAGACCGTGCGCCCCAGCGCCGCCCCGATGCCGAACAACTGCCCCGGCGCGATGTGCAATGCGATGATCTGGTCGCCCTCGGGCGTCGTGCGGATGACCCTGACATGGCCGTCAAGCAGCAGGAAGAACCGGTCGACCGGCTGGCCTTCGCTGAACACCGCCATGCCGGAATCAAATCGATGCGGCGTCGCGGCATCCAGGATTTCGCGGATCTGCGCGCGGGTCAGTTTGCAGAACGGAGGCAACTTGGTGAGCAGGCTTTCGTCAAGTTTCTTCACACAAAGCCTCCGATGTTGTGGCAGCACAACGAGCCGGCGGCGACTTTAGCCCAGAACCGGGGCAAGACCAATCGCTTCTGTTCCCAGAAAGGACACCCGATGTTCCCGAAACTTGTCGCTGCCAGCCTTGCCGTCCTGCTGCTGGCCCCTGCCGTCCAGGCGGAAAACTTTGACGTGCTGATGCTGAACAAGGGCGCCGAGGGTGCCATGGTGTTCGAGCCTGCCTTCGTGAAGGCTGCTGTCGGCGACACCGTCACCTTCATCTCCACCGACAAGGGCCACAATGCCGAAGGCATCAAAGGCATGCTGCCCGAGGGGGTCGAGGAGTTCAAAAGCGACATGGGCAAGGACTATGTGATGACCCTGACCGCCGAGGGCCTGTACGGCGTCAAATGCACCCCGCATTACACCATGGGCATGGTCGCGCTGATCCAGGCCGGCGCCCCGGTCAATCAGGATGCCGTGACCGGCGTGGTGCTGAAAGGCAAGGCAAAGGCCCGCTTTGAGCCGTTGTTTGCACAGATCGCAGAATAGATTCCGCAACCTTGCGCAAGGCGGCTCCTGCAACGGGGCCGCCTTTTGCTGTGGCACTTGTCAGGGTTACCCTCCCGGGACTGGCGGGATCCGTTGCATGGCACCAGCAGGCGATGCTACCCCGTCTCCCGCACCAGTCGAAACCCCAGATAGTCCGGCGGCACGCCAGCTGCACAGCCTCCCGACCGAGCATCGCGGATGAAGTCGATCACGAAGGCGCGGTGCTTGCCCTGCACGGCCCGCACCCCGCAATAGTCCGACTGCGTCAGGATGGCCGCGCCGTCCGGCGACAGCGTGCCGTTCTGAAAACAGGTCTCTGTCCATTCCCAGATGTTGCCGGAAACGTCCGCCAGTCCGGCGGAATTCACCCCGTAGTAGCCAAGCGGATGGGCCACAAGGTCTGCCTCGCCGCGCAACTCTACCTCGCGCTGATAGCTTGCGATCCAGCGGCGCGAGGGGTCGGCGCTGTTGGCCGCATCCGAAAGCCCATCCTCGCTGCCCCGTTCAGCTGCGGCGCGCAACCATTCGGCATCCGTGGGCAAGCGCCACGTCTGTCCGGTCCGGTCCGAAAGCCAGACCGCATAGGCCGTGGCATCCATGTGGTTGATCCCGGTCTGGGCAAAGTCGGCCCGTCCCCCGGACGGTGCGGCTGCGCAGGCACCCTCGGTCGCGCAAAGGGCATAGGCGGCCTCGCTGACCTGGTACGTCATGATGTCCAGGGCGCGTGCGTTCAGCGGTTGTAATGGCGCGTCGACCACGCGGGTGCCTTGCCGGAATTCCCCCGCCGGTCGGTACTGTTGATGAGCGGCGGCGATGCGAATGGTGTCGGGAGCGTGCAACGAAGTCATACGGTACGGCCAAAGCATAACTGCGGCCCCCGAGCCGGCCACGACCACCAAAGCAAGGGCGACCCGGCGTTTCACATGCACCCCCCTGACGAAAACGGGCGGCCCCCAACCCGGGGCCGCCTGCATGTCCGCAAATCTGCTATCATGGCAGGGCGGTGCGTCCTTCATGTGCCACGTCGTATTCGACCGGGGCCACAACCTGTTCCATGAGGTCGTTGTTCCAGTTGCCGCCGACGATCACATGCGCCGTGGCCCCCAGATTGACCGCCTCGATCAGGTTGTGATTGACGTAGGCGTAGACCCCCGGCTGCAAGAACGTATACAGCGCGGCCCCGGCTGATCCGCCCCGGATGAACCATGTCTCCAGATCGCGTTCGGGCGCATTGTTGAACTTGCCGGTTTCCCAGACCAGATCGCCATGCCCTCCGATCAGGTGGGGGCGGGTGTCACGGTTGGCCTGGCTGTGGATGAACAGGACCGTCTCTCCCTGTTCGGCCGTCAGCGCGTTGTCGCCCGTCAGGGCACCGACACGGCCATTGAACACCACATGCGACGGGATCAGACCGTTCATCACGGCAAGAGTCTCGGGGTAGCTTTCGCCGGGATCGGCAAAACGCATATAGGCACCATCCCCCCCGCGCGGGATGTAGAAATCGTTCTCCCCGATATAGTAGACCCGATCATACGAGACCGGCTGGCCCAGGTGGTCCTTCAGCCCGTCTCGCGGCAGCACCATGATGGCACCCGACATGCCCGACACCACATGCCAGGGGATCATCGGGCCGCCCGGGGCGCAGTGATACACGAACACCCCCGGGCGTGTGGCCTTGAACCGCAGCACCGCTTTCTCGCCGGGGTTCACCAGTGTCAGCGACCCGCCCCCGAGCGCGCCGGTGGCGGCGTGGAAATCGATGTTGTGCTGCATCATGTTTTCGGGCGAGTTGAACAGGGTCAGCTCAACATAATCACCTTCGTGCACCACCATCAGCGGGCCTGGAACCGAGCCGTTGAACGTCATCGCCTGCATCCAGGCGTCCTCGTCCACCTGCAGTTCCTTTTCCACGATCTTCATCTCGAACTCGACGATCTGCGGGCCGACCGTTGCCACCTGTTCATGGGCATGAACGAAGGGCGGGGCGACCAGCTTGACCTTGCGCCGGGTCATCGCCGACAGATCGACCGGCGCGGCACCGGAGGTGTCCATCACCTCTTCTGCGGCGACGGTCGTCTTGAGAACATAGGGCGAAGCGGCGACCATGGCGGCCCCCATGAGTGCAGCGCGTCTGGTCAGCATCTGGTTTTCCTTTCAGGACTGGGGCGTTGTCCCGAAACCTAGCGACCTGCCGCGCCGCCTTCGTTGTGATGCCGCAACGTTCGCTGCGGTTTGTCGGGCTGGCGCGATGGCGCCAACCCGCAACCCGATCACCAAAAGCTGCGTCAGTGCGAAAGAAGGACCGCCAGCCTCAGATCCGACAACACGCCCATGGTCGCGCCACCCAGAATGAAATCGCGCAGGCGGGAATGACCAAAGCCACCCATCGCCAGAAGCTGAGCGCCCTGTGACAGGGCCGTCTCTTGCAGCGCCGTCGCGATGGTGCGCCCGTTCAGCGAGACGTTGACCATCTTGGCGGTGTATCCGCGACGTTCCAGCGATGCCGCCAGGGTCTGCGCCATGCCAGAGCCGTGCAGCGACTTTTCACCCTGCACCGTCACCACCGAAATGCGCCCGTCCGGCGCGAGGAACGGCAGCGCATCGCACAGAGCCCGCGCGGCAACCCGGCTTCCGTCCCACGCGACGGCGATGTGATCAACGGTGCCCACAGTGGTCGAGGGCGGAACAAGGATCACCGGCACGCCTGCGCCAAACACCAGCGACTGCGCCATGTCCTGCGCCGAGATGGTTTCGGCAGACCAGGGCAGCAGCGCAAGATCGAAGGTCCGCGCCTCGGCCGTGGCGGCATCCAGGGCGGCACCAAGCACCGCCGTATGGCTGACAACCGACAGGTTGAGCGCGGGCGGTGCGGCGGCCTTGATCATCGCTTCGAGGCGGGCGCATTCCTCTTTGCTGTGTTGTTCGGCGGCGCGCGCCATGCCTTCGACGTTGATGAGATAGCCGCCAATCGGCGAGGCCGTCTGCGGGACGTCCACCGCGAAGGTCGAGACATGCAATCCGCAACCCAGCGAAGCTGCAAAGCCGACCGCAGCCAGGATGGCCGGGTCCGGAGCCGCTTCGGGATGGGTGTTCAGCGGCAGATAGGCGATCCGGTTGGGCATGGGGTACGTCCTCATATGGAAAGGTCATTGTCCGGGCACCGGGACGCGCAAACGGTCTGCACGCGCCAAAGTGCCCGACACCGCAAAACTGCCTGAAGAAACCTAGACAATCCTTGATCCAGATCAATCAAAAGCAACCAAAAGTCAGTATTCTCAACCAGCAGATCCGGGAGAGCGCCTCATGCCACAGGACCGATATCAGACCGTCCAAGACATTGCCGAACGGCTGGGAGTGGCCGAGGCCACGGTGCGCCAGTGGATCAAATCCGGTGCCCTTCGCGCCATCGACATCGGCAAGGGCTGGCGCGTCTCCGACACCGATCTCGCGCAGTTCCTGTTGGCCCGCCAAACGGCGCCTCGCCGCGCGGAAAACCGACCTTCACCAGATGCAAAAAAGGAATACGACGATGAATCGCCTCGCTGAAAAGACCGCCATCGTGACGGGGGGTGCCGTCGGCATCGGCCGCGCCTGTGTCATCCGCATGGCCGAGGAAGGCGCCAAGGTGGCCATCCTTGACCGGCAGGAGGCAGAGGGTCAGGCATTGGCCGCCGAGCTGACCTCCCAGGGGCATGAGGCTGCGTTCTGGCCGGTCGATGTGGCGGACGAGGCCGCGATGAAAGCCGCCATCGACGCCGCAGCCGCCCGGTTTGGCGGCCTGCATGTGCTGGTGAACAACGCAGGCATTTCCGGCAGCCCCAAGCCCACCGATCAGGTGACCGAGGCGGAATGGGACCTTGTGCAGGCGGTGAACGTGAAGGGGGTGTTCTTCGGCACCAAGCATGCGATCCCGCATCTGCGCGCGGCGGGAAAAGGCTCGATCATCAACCTGTCGTCCATCGCGGGGCTGATCGGCATCGGCGGCATCGCGCCCTATCACGCCTCCAAGGGCGCGGTCCGGCTGATGACCAAGAACGACGCCATCACCTATGCGGCCGAAAAGATCCGGGTGAACTCGATCCACCCCGCCTATATCTGGACGCCGATGGTGGAAAACCACCTGCGCAAAACCGCCCCTGACCTGGAGGCCGCAAAGGCGGCGGCGGGGGCCGCGCATCCCATCGGCACCATGGGCGAACCCGACGACATCGCTTGGGCCGTGGTCTGGCTGGCCTCGGACGAGGCGAAGTTCGTCACCGGGGCCGAGATCGTCATCGACGGTGGCTACACGGCGCGCTGAGATGGCGCTGACCGAGGCCCATGCCCGGACCGGCGCCGACTGTCTCGCGGCGCTGGAAACCACGCCTGATGGCCTGACCACGCCGGATGCGGCGCGCAGGCTCGCCGAATACGGCGCCAACCGCCTGCCCGAGACACGGGCTCGCGGGGTGGTCCTGCGGTTTCTTCTGCAGTTCCACAACGTGCTGATCTATGTGCTGATCGGTGCTGCAGTGGTCACGGGGGCGCTGCAGCACTGGGTCGATACAGGGGTGATCCTTGCGGTGGTGCTTGCCAATGCGGTGATCGGCTTTCTGCAGGAAGGCAAGGCCGAGTCGGCGATGGCCGCGATCCGGGGCATGCTGGCGCCAATGGCCCGGGTGTTGCGGGACGGGCGGCAGGTGTCGTTGGGGGGCGCCGACCTTGTGCCCGGCGACATCGTCCTGCTGGAGGCGGGTGACAAGGTGCCCGCCGACCTGCGCGTGATCGAGGCACGGGGCCTTGCGGCGCAAGAGGCCATCCTGACCGGTGAATCGGTGCCGGTGGAAAAGGCCGAGCCCCCGGTGGCAGCCGACGCGGCCCTTGGCGACCGCCGTTCGATGCTGTGGTCCGGCACGCTGGTCACCCAAGGAACGGCGCGCGGGCTGGTGGTGGCAACCGGGACGGGCACAGAGATCGGGCGGATCGGCGGGTTGCTGGCCGGAGTCGAGGACATGACCACCCCGCTTGTCGCCCAGATGGACCATTTCGCGCGCTGGCTGACATTTCTGATCCTGCTCTGCGCCGCGCTTCTGCTGGCCTATGGCTATTTTGTCGGACGCCTGCCGTTTGCCGACCTGTTCATGTCCGTCGTGGGTGTCTCCGTGGCCGCAATCCCCGAGGGGCTGCCGGCGGTGATGACGATCACCCTGGCCATCGGCGTGCAGGCGATGGCGCGGCAGAACGCCATCACGCGCCGTCTGCCCGCGATCGAGGCAATCGGCTCCGTCTCGGTGATCTGCACTGACAAGACCGGCACCCTGACCCGCAACGAGATGGTGGTGACCATGGCCGAGACGCCCCAGGGCGTGTTCACCATCGGGGGCAAGGGCTACGCGCCCGAAGGCCCTGTGGCGCCCCAGGGTGACCTTGCGCGTCTGGGCCTTGCGGCGGCGCTTTGCAACGATGCGAGCCTTGATTTCAGCGACGGGCAGTGGCGTGTTGCTGGCGACCCGATGGAGGGGGCACTTCTGGCCTTTGCCGCCAAGGCTGGTGGCGATCACGCGGGGCGGCGGCTGGACGCCATCCCGTTCGACAGCCGCCACCGCTTCATGGCGGTGCTGACCGACTGTGCGACCGGTCGACTGGTACATGTGAAGGGCGCGCCCGAACGGGTGCTGCGGATGTGCGGCGGGATCGACCTACACCACTGGCATGAGCGGGCCGATGCACTCGCGCGTCAGGGGCTGCGGGTGCTGGCGTTGGCCGAACGCGCCGAGACGGGCGCCGTGATTGATGGTGCCGGGCTGGAGGGAAGCCTCAGCTTTCTTGGCCTTGTCGGCCTGATCGACCCGCCCCGCCCCGAGGCGATTGCCGCCGTGGCCGCATGCCGGGCGGCGGGGATCCGGGTCAAGATGATCACCGGCGATCATGCCGGAACCGCCGCCGCCATCGGCGCGCAGATCGGGCTGGCGAACCCCCACCGCGTGCTGACCGGTCACGATCTGGACAAGCTGGACGATGCGCAACTGGCGCTGGAGGTCAAGGATGTCGACATCTTTGCCCGCACCAGCCCCGAGCATAAACTTCGCCTTGTGACCGCGCTGCAGGCGCATGGCCTGTCGGTTGCGATGACCGGCGACGGGGTCAACGACGCGCCTGCCCTCAAACGCGCCGATGTGGGCATCGCGATGGGGCTGAAGGGGTCGGAAGCCGCGAAGGAGGCCGCCGATCTGGTGCTGGCCGACGACAACTTCGCCAGCATCGCCGCGGCGGTGCGCGAGGGGCGGACGGTCTATGACAACCTGCGCAAGGTCATCAGTTTTGAGCTTCCCACCAATTCTGGCGAGGCGTTGACGGTCGTTCTGGCGCTTCTCCTGGGTCTGTCGCTGCCGATCACGGCGGTCCAGATCCTGTGGGTCAACCTGGTTACCGGCATCACGCTGGGCCTCGCACTGGCGTTCGAGCCGACGGAAACCGGCACCATGTCCCGCCCGCCGCGCCGTCGCGATGCACCGATACTTTCGGGGGAACTGGTCTGGCATGTGGTATTGATTTCCACCCTGTTCCTTGCGGCGGTGTTCGGCATCTTCAAATATGCCCTTAACAATGGCTACCCGCTCGCGCTGGCCCAAACCATGGCCATGAACACGCTGGTGGTGCTGGAGATCTTTCATCTGTTTTTCATCCGCAACAGTCGCGGTACGTCTCTGACCTGGGCCGCCCTGCGCGGAACGCCAGTGGTGTGGAGCGTGGTTCTCATCATCACGGCCGCGCAACTTGCGGTCACCTACCTGCCGACGCTGCAGGCGATCCTTGGCACCCGCCGCGTTGCATTGAACGACGGGCTTTTGATCGTCGGGATCGGCGTGGCCTTCTTTGCCATCATCGAGATCGAAAAGCAGATCCGGCTGGGCCTGTCGCGCGGCCAGGTTGCCCCGCAGACGGCCTGAACCGGGCTGCCGCAACGAAAATGCCGCCCAAAAGCTGTGGGCGGCATTCTCTTTTTCCACAAGGTCGGTCGGCCGCAAAGGCCGCCCACTCATGACGAGTGCGTGGTATCCTGCACGCTGTTCCGGGTCTTCCACAGCGAGTAGAAGATGCCGGCTGCGATGATGCCGATGGTGATGGCCAGCGACAGGTAGGGGTCGAACTTGCCGAAGAAATAGCTGTAGAACCCCTTCAACCCGATGAAGACCAGCACCAGCGCCAACGCATATTTCAGATAGTGGAAGCGGTGCACCAGGGCGGCCAGCGCAAAGTAGAGCGCGCGCAGGCCGAGGATCGCCATGATGTTCGCCGTGTAGACGATGAAGGTGTCGGTGGTGATCAGAAAGATCGCCGGCACCGAGTCGACCGCAAAGATCACATCGGCAAAGTTGATCACGACCAGCGCCACAAACAGCGGCGTCGCGAACAGCACCATCTTGTTCGTCACCGGATGCGGCTGGCGGACAAAGAACTTCTGGCCGTGCAGTTCCTTGGTGACGTTCATGAACCGTGCCACCAGCCCGACCATCGGGTTCTTCGACACGTCGGTGTCACCCTCCTGGGTGAACAGCATCTTGATGCCGGTGAAGGCCAGGAAGGCCGCGAAGACCAGCGTCATCCACTTGTAGTTCGAGACCAGTTCCGCACCGATCGCGATCATGATCCCGCGCAGCACGATCACGCCGATGATACCCCAGACCAGCGCGCGGTACTGGTATTTCCGCGGAATGGCGAAATAGCCGAAGATCAGCGAGATGACGAAGACGTTGTCGATCGAGAGCACCTTCTCGATGATATAGCCTTGGAAATACGAGGCGACCGGGTTGGTCCCGTCGCTGGTCACCAGCGTCCCGTTCGACCAGGCCCACCAGATGTAGCCACCGAACGCGATGGAGATCAGGATGTAGAAGGCCGACAGCTTCAGGCTTTCCGCGACGCCGATCTCGTGGTCGTCCTTGTGCAGCACGCCAAGGTCAAAGATCATCAGAGCGACGACAATCGTCAGGAACATCAGCCAAAGCCAAAGCGGCTTGCTGATCACTTCGTAAAAGAGAAAATCCATAGTATCCCCGGTTTGGTTCGTTGCTTCGTGCCAGGGGAATGTTGGAAAGAGAACGGCCCCGGTCGATTGGCGCCGACATCACAGGCATTGAAATACCTGTCAGAGGGGCCCGGTCGCCATGGCGGGAGTTAGGTGCTCTTCACGATGACGTCAAGTAGCATCGTGGCCCCGCAGCGGCTCCCCTCATCAGGTTGGCACGGTGTGATCCCCCCTTTGAGAGGGAGGCAGACTGCGCCAACGCGCCAGACCGCGTCAAACCTTTTTGGCGTCGTTCACGATGTTCATCCGCGCGATCCCGCTTTCGCCCAGATCGCCGCTGGCGAAGGGCCCGCCGTGACACATCTGCCCCGCATCGGTCGGGTCAGGCATTGGTGCCTGGGAATGAATGGTCTCGGCAAAGACCTCGGCATTGTCCTTGGGGCGAAACCCCAGAAAGCTGGCCTTGCTGTTGTCGATAGGGCTGCGGTCGTTGTTCGACACGCCGTAGATCACCGCAAATCCGGTCGTCGGCGTATCGATGGCGCGGGTGACCAGCTGCACCAGGTCATCATAGCTGAGCCAGGTGCCAAGGGCCCGCGCGCTGGTCACCTTGGCGCAGGACAGGATGCGCAGATGTACCGATTCCAGACCGCGCTTGTCCCAGTACATCCGCCCCAGATCCTCGGCAAAGCATTTGGCCAGCCCATAATAGCTGTCGGGCCGGTGCGGCGCGTCAATGCCGATGGCGTCCTGACGTGGATGCATGCCGACCGCGTGGATGGACGACGCATAAACGACGCGGCGCACCCCGTGCCGAAAGGCCGCCTCCCAGACGTTGTAGGCGCCGATGAAGTTCGGGCCGAGCAACTGCTCGAACGGCGCCTCGTCCGGGTGTGCACCGAAATGCATCACCATATCAGCACCTTGCACAAGGCTGTGAATGTCGTCGAAAACTGCCAGATCGGCCCGTTGATACCGCTCTCCGGGGTAAAGCTTGCCGATATCCTCATACAGGTCGGACGAGACAAGCTCATCGGCCAATTGCGTCAGCGGCTCGCGCAGATAGGATCCCAGGCGGCCAGCCGCTCCGGTCAGGACCAGACGTTTCAGCTTCATCCGCGCATCCCTGTCTTGTCGGTCATATGATCGCCTTTTCCAGATAGGGCTCGCCCGCCGCGATCCGCGCAAACCCCAGGGGCGACAAGTCCAGCGTCCGGTAGCCGCCATAGGTCAGCCATTCCGCCGTCCCCCGCCCCATCGCCGGGGATTGCTGCAAGCCGTGCCCGGAAAATCCGTTGAGAAACAGAAAGTTGGTTATCTCGGGATGCGGCCCTGCGATCGCGTTCTGGTCCAGCGTGTTGTAGTCATATTGCCCGGCCCATTCGCGGATGACCTTGATCGCCTCGAACTGGGGGATGCGGGTGGCGATCGTGGGCCAGATGTGGTCCTGCCATATCGTGTGGTCCATGGCAAAGTCGTAAAAGCCGACCGGCGGGTCGTCATCGGCGTGGCCGCCCGCCATATAGGTCGCAGCCGTATCCTGCCGGAAATGCACCCCAGACGGATCGATGGTCAAGGGCAGCGGCCTTTCCAGCGGCTGTTCGGCGGTGAAGATCCAGGTGAACCGCTTGCGCGGCTCGATGGGGATGTCGATCCCGGCCATGCCTGCGGTGACCGCCCCGCGCGTGCCGCTTGCATTCACCACCTGCCCACAGGCGACCACTTCGCCAGAGCGCAGCGTCACGCTGTCGATCCGCGCGCCGTTGCGGGTGATCGCCACCACCTCGTTGGCGACATATTCCGCGCCGCGCGCCCGGGCCTGGCGACGAAACCAGTCGAACATCGTGATTCCGTCGAAATACCCTTCGTCCACCGTATTGATGGATCCCAAGGTCAGATC
>JANPKV010000101.1:0-11823 GCA_031426185.1 Rhodobacterales bacterium
CCACAGGTGCACCGGGGGCGGGCCCTTGCGACCTGCCGCTTTTGCGGACGCCGCCAGTCCATCCATCGTCGGCTTCACGATCATTTGTGCATCTTCGCTTTTTGTCATTTGTGCCGGGCGGATTAGTTCGGTCTAATGCGATCATATACAACCTCGGAGAATATTGTCATGGCCGAAGCAGCCCCCCTTGTCGCCGAGATCGAAGCGCTGGGCGAAAAACTAGGGAGCGCGAGGACCTCGATTCACCGCCGGTTCATCGGGCAGGAAAAGGTCGTCGACACCGTGCTGGCGGCGATGCTGTGCGGGGGGCATGCGCTGCTCGTGGGTCTGCCGGGTCTGGGCAAGACGCGTCTGGTGGACACGTTGTCGACCGTCATGGGGCTCAAGGCGAACCGCATCCAGTTCACCCCGGACCTGATGCCGGCCGACATCCTGGGTTCCGAAGTGCTGGATCAGGACACCGACGGCAAGCGGCAGTTCCGCTTCATCGAAGGGCCGGTATTCTGCCAGTTGCTGATGGCGGACGAAATCAACCGCGCCAGTCCGCGGACCCAGTCGGCCCTGCTGCAGGCGATGCAGGAGCGTGAGGTCACGGTTGCAGGCGTTCACCGACCGCTTGGCCGCCCTTTCCACGTTCTGGCGACACAAAACCCGATCGAGCAGGAAGGCACCTATCCCTTGCCCGAGGCGCAGCTTGACCGGTTTCTGGTTCAGGTCGACGTGCCATACCCCGATCGCGGCACCGAGCGCGATATCCTGATCGCGACGACCGGCGCGGCCGAGGATGAGGCGACGGGCGTCTTTACCGCCGAAAGCCTGATTGGCGCACAATCCGTCATTCGCCGGATGCCGGTGGGCGACAAGGTGGTCGAGGCGATCCTTGATCTGGTGCGCGCCTGCCGTCCCGGAGAGGCCGAGGGGCGCGATCTGGCCGACCTGCTCAGCTGGGGGCCGGGGCCACGCGCTGCGCAGGCCCTGATGCTGATGGTGCGGGCGCAGGCGCTTTTGGATGGTCGGCTTGCCCCCGGCGTCGCCGATGTCGCGCATCTGGCGCGGGCGGTGCTGATCCACCGGATGTCGCTGTCCTTCGCGGCGCGGGCGCGGGGTGACGATCTTGGCAGCATCATCGACCGTGTTGCCGGGCGCACCCTGGGTCTTGAGGCGGCCGCGTGATCCAAGCTGCCGCACTCAAGGAACGCGCCGAAACGCTTGGGCAGGCGCTGCCGCCCCTGCTGGCCGAGGCAGAGCGTCTGGCATCGGCCGTCATGCTGGGCGAACATGGCCGCAAGCGCGCCGGCATGGGCGACGAATTCTGGCAATACCGCCCCGCGCATCAGGGCGATCCGGTCCGTCTGATCGACTGGCGGCGGTCTGCGCGGTCGGATGTGCAGTTCGTGCGCGAGCGCGAATGGCAGGCGGCACAGTCGGTCACGCTCTGGGTCGACCCGGCCAAATCGATGACCTTCAGCGGCGACAAGACGCGCGCCAGCAAGGGCGACCGCGCACAGGTTCTGGCACTGGCGCTGGCGGTCTTGCTGCTGCGCGCGGGTGAGCGTGTGGGGCTCGCGGGCGCAGGTCTGCCACGGTCGGGGCGGGCGCATCTGTGGACCATGGCCACCACGCTGGCAGGCGCCGATGCCGGTGCCGATTACGGCACGCCAAGCGCCGATGACGTCGCATCGCATGGGCGGGTGGTGTTTCTGTCGGATTTCCTCGGGGATCTCGACCCGGTCGAAGCGGCGCTGTCCCGCGCCTCTGCCAAGGGTGCCCGCGCGATCATGATCCAGTGTCTGGATCCTGCCGAAGAAGACTTTCCTTTTGACGGCCGCACGATCTTTGAATCCATGGGCGGCACGATGCGCCATGAAACCCTGCGTGCGGGCGACCTGCGCGGGCGGTATCTGGAACGACTGGCGGCCCGCAAGGCACGTCTGCAGGTCTTGGCCGGGGCTGTCGGCGGGCATTTCCACACCCACCACACCGGCGGCTCGGCGCTGCCGGCCCTTCTCTGGGCCTACCGCGCGCTGGAAGGTGGCCGCTGATGTTCATGATCGGCCCCATCGGATTTGCGGTGCCCTGGCTTTTGCTTGGTCTGATTGCCCTGCCGATCCTGTGGCTGTTGCTGCGCGTGGTGCCCCCGGCCCCGATCCGGCGCCGGTTTCCGGGCGTGGCGCTGCTTCTGGGCCTGAAGGATGACGAAAGCGAAACCGACAAGACGCCGTGGTGGCTTTTGCTGTTGCGCATGGCGGCGGTCGCAGCGGCGATCCTGGCTTTTGCCGGCCCGGTGCTGAACCCGCAGACGCGCGTCGCCGGCAGCAATCCTTTGCTGGTGCTGGTGGATGGCGGCTGGGCCGAGGCGCCGGACTGGTCGAGCCGGATGGACCGCGCGGCGGCACTGGTCGACGAAGCGGGCCGCGACGGGCGGCCTGTCGCGGTGGTCCGGCTGACGGATGCGCCAGAAGAGATCGCCTTTCAGGCGGCAGAGGACTGGGCCGGGCGGATGGTTGCGATGCAGCCCGCCGGATGGGCTCCGACCGCGATGGCCGACTGGGTTGCCGCCCTGCCGCAAGGCGCTTTCGACACCTATTGGCTGACCGACGGGCTGGACCATCCGGGCCGCGAGACGCTGGTCGAGGCGGTCACGGCGCGGGGGCAGATGACGGTCTTTGCAACGCCAAGGCCGGTTCTGGCCCTGCATCCCGCCACCTTTGCCGATGGTATCATCGGCCTGCGCGTCACGCGCCAGCCGCCGGGTGCCGCCGTGGCGGTCGAGGTCGCCGCGCGCGGGCCAGACCCCGCCGGCATCGACCGCGAACTGGCCCGCGCGACGGTGGCCTTTGACGCCGGTGCCGTCGAAGCCGCCGCCGAACTGGATTTGCCCCCGGAATTGCGCAACCGCATCACGCGGTTCGAAATCTCGGGCCAGCGGTCAGCCGGGGCGATCAGCCTGACCGATGACGGCCTGAAACGCCGCAAGGTCGCCATCGTCGCGAGCCGCGATGACAGCGAAGGGCTGCGGCTGCTGTCACCCACCCACTACCTGCGCGAGGCGCTGGAACCCGTGGCTGAGCTGATCGAAGGCGGGCTGTCGGATCAGCTGTTGGCGAACCCTGACGTGGTGGTGCTGGCTGATGTCGCGCGATTGACCCAGAATGAGACGGACGCCGTGCTGGACTGGCTGGACAAGGGGGGGCTCTTGCTCCGCTTTGCCGGCCCGCAACTGGCCGCAAGTGACGTCGCGCGGGGCTCCGAGGACCCCTTGATCCCGGTGCGCCTGCGCGAAGGCGGACGCTCGGTCGGGGGTGCCATGAGCTGGGGCGAACCCAAGACCCTGGCGCCGTTCCCCGAAAGCTCACCCTTCTTTGGGCTGGCGGTGCCGGACGAGGTGACCGTGACCGAACAGGTGCTGGCGCAACCCGATCCCGACCTTGCCGACCGCACCATTGCAGCCCTTGCCGACGGCACGCCGCTTGTGACGCGAAAGGCTGTCGGTGACGGTCAGGTCGTGCTGTTTCACGTCACCGCCAATGCACAATGGTCCAGCCTGCCGCTGTCGGGCCTGTTCGTGCAGATGTTGGAACGGCTGGCCGTATCGACCCGGACCGGCCCGCCCGAGGGGCAGGATCTGCAAGGGCAGATCTGGGTGCCGGAACAACTGCTCGACGGCTACGGCCAAACCATGGATGCAGGCAACATCGGCGGCGTCGAAGGTACGCTTTTGGCCGCCGCGATTGCCACGGGTCCGGGGGCGGACCTGCCACCGGGCCTTTATGCCGGCAGCGACCGGCGCGTTGCGTTGAATGCCGTCGGCACCGATACCGTGCTTGCCGCGGCCACCTGGCCCGCAGGGACCGCCATCGAGGGGATCGAGGCCCCCGCCGAGCGCAGCCTGAAGGGTTTGCTGCTGTCGTTGGGCTTGGGGCTGTTGCTGATCGATGTGCTTGCCGCATTGCTGGTGTCGGGCCGTCTGCGGTCTGCGCCCGGTGCCGCCGCAGCCGTGGCCTTGGCCTGTCTGGTGATGTCCATGCCGCATCCCGCCAGCGCGCAGACCGAGGCGGGACCGGAGGATGATTTTGCGCTGGAGGCGACGACTGCGGTGGTGCTGGCCCATGTGGTCACCGGCGACGCGCGGGTCGACGAGGTTGCGGATGCAGGCCTGCGCGGCCTGGGCGAGGTGCTGTGGGACCGGACGTCGGTCGAGCCGGCCGAACCCATGGCCGTCAACGTCGAGACGGATGATCTGGCCTTCTTTCCGTTTCTTTACTGGCCGGTCACGGACACCCAACCCGTCCCGTCCGGGGCTGCATTTGCCAAGCTGAACACCTATCTTCGGACCGGCGGCATGATCCTGTTCGACACCCGCGACGGCGACGTTGCAGGCATGGGCGGCTCCACGCCCGAAGCGCGCGCATTGCAGCGTCTGGCGGCAGGGCTGGATGTGCCTTCGCTGGAGCCGATCCCCGAGGATCATGTCCTGTCGCGGTCCTTTTACCTGTTGCAGGACTATCCCGGACGTCATCTGCAGTCGACATTGTGGGTCGAAGCCGCGCCGCCCGATGCCGAACAGGCAGAAGGGATGCCGTTTCGCAACCTCAATGACGGTGTCACGCCCATCATCATCGGTGGGAACGACTGGGCGGCGGCCTGGGCGGTGGATGCCGTTGGCACGCCGCTCCTGCCGGTCGGACGCGGATTTGCGGGCGAGCGTCAGCGCGAACTGTCCTACCGGTTCGGCATCAACCTCATCATGCATGTGCTGACCGGCAATTATAAATCCGATCAGGTCCACGTGCCCGCACTGCTGGAACGGCTGGGCCAATGACGCAAAGCCTGATTTTCGATCCACTCGTGCCTTGGCCCGTTCTGCTGGCACTGATCGGGGCGGCACTTTTGTTCGTGGCGCTGGCGGTCCTGCGGGGGTTGTCGGGCTGGTGGCTGCGTGGGCTGACGGCTGCGGTCTTGGTCGCGGCATTGGTCAACCCGTCGCTCCAGTCAGAGGAGCGCACCCCGCAAGGCGACATCGTCATCGTGGTGGTAGACGAAAGCGCCAGCCAGGGCCTGGGCAACCGGAGGGATCAGACCGCCCTGGCGCTGGCGGGGGTGGAGCGTGAGATCGCGACCCTGCCGAACACGGAACTGCGGGTCCACCGCCTTTCCGATGGGCCAGACAATACCGGCACGCTGGCGATGACCGCCCTTGCCGAGGCGATCGCCGCGGAGCCGCGTGCCCGGATCGCGGGCATGATCATCATCTCCGACGGACGCGTGCACGACCTTGGACTTGCCCCGGTGCTGCCGGCACCCCTGCATCTGCTGATGACGGGCGAAGAGGCGGACTGGGACCGCAAGCTGGTGGTCAAGAACGCCCCCGCCTTTGCGATCCTGGGCGAAGAATTCATGCTGACCCTGAAGATCGAGGACGAAGGCGAGGTCCCCGCGACTGCTGGGATCGAGGCCGATCTGACCATTGCGGTCGACAGCGATGCGCCGCAAACCTACCGCGTGCCGGTCGGGCAGGATCTTGAACTGCCGGTCACGCTGCCGCATGGCGGGATGAATGTATTGCAGTTTAGCGTGGCCCCGGCCTCGGGAGAGCTGACCGACCGCAACAACACCGCGGTTGTCCAGATCAACGGCGTGCGGGACCGGCTGCGTGTGCTCCTGGTGTCGGGAGAGCCGCATGCCGGCGAACGCGTCTGGCGCAATCTGCTGAAATCGGACGCATCGGTCGATCTTGTGCATTTCACCATCCTGCGCCCGCCGGAAAAGCAGGACGGCATTCCGGTGGATGAACTGAGCCTGATCGCGTTCCCCACGCGTGAGTTGTTCATCGAAAAGATCGACGAGTTCGACCTGATCATCTTTGACCGCTACCGGATGCGGGGCATCCTGCCGATGTCCTATCTCGACAATGTCGTGACCTATGTGCGCAACGGCGGCACGGTGCTGGTTGCTGCCGGGCCGGAATATGGCGCCGTGGACAGTCTGTACCGCTCTCCGCTTGGGGAAATCCTGCCGGTGGAACCGACGGCTCAGGTGGTCGAGGAAGGCTATCGCCCGGCTTTGACCGACCTTGGAAAACGCCATCCCGTCACCGAGGGCCTGGAGGCGCTGGCGCCTGATGGCGGCTGGGGACGGTGGTTCCGGCTGGTCGAGGTCACACCAAGGCCGGACGCCCAGATCCTGATGTCGGGTCCGGGCGACCGGCCGCTCTTGGTTCTGAACCGCGTCGATCAGGGCCGCGTTGCAGTGCTGGCATCCGATCACGCCTGGCTTTGGGGACGCGGATACGAAGGCGGCGGACCGCAGCTGGAATTGCTGCGACGTCTGGCGCACTGGATGCTCAAACAGCCCGAGCTGGAGGAAGAAGCACTGACCGCCACGGTCCAGCGCGAGGCGGTGACGATCACAAGGCGCACCGTCGCCGAGGCCCCTCCCGGACCGGTCACGATTACCGGACCCGACGGCGCGGTCGCAATCGTCGAGATGGCCGAAGCGGGTCCCGGCAAGTTTGAAACGGTCTGGGCCGCCCCGGCCCTGGGGCTATACCGGCTGGAACAAGGCGAGCTGACCCGGGTGATCGCCGTCGGCCCCGCCAGCCCGAAAGAGTTCGAGGCCACCATCGCGTCGGCTGAAGACCTTGCTCCCATCGTTGCAGCCAGCCGCGGAGGCGTGGCGCGCGTCGAGGATGGCGTGCCGGACATCCGGACCGTCCGCGACGGCAGGCCTGCGGCGGGTCGCGGCTGGATCGGCATCGCGCCACGCGGCGCCTATGTCACCGAAGATATCGACCTCGCCCCGCTGGTTCCCGCCTGGCTGGCGCTGTTGCTGGCGGCGTCCCTGGCAATCGCGGCCTGGCTTTACGAAGGGCGTCGCGGCAAGTCGGTGGCCGTCTGATCTTTCGGACGATCGCGCTGCAGCATCACCTTGCGGGAATGCGAGGTGAATTCGCGACGCAGCAGGACCGATGACGCTATCAATGTTGTGACGATCAGAAATGGCGCGCCAAGCAGCCAGCCCATCGCTGCCAACCCGAAATCGATCGACCGCAGCCCACGGTTAAAGCTTTTTGCCGCCGTGATGTTGACTTCGGCCGCCTGCGCGGCGCGGTGCAGGGCCAGGGGATTATCAGGATCGTTCGGCACCGCCGCCATGAGAATTGCACAATAACCAAACAGCCGGTTCGACCAGATGAACTTCAACAAGGCATTCGCCAGAAACATCAGCACCAAAAGCACACGCAACTGGATCTCGCCTGCTTCGGTCTCAACGGACAGGCGCTGCGCGAGGCCCGTCAGCGTGCCCGCGTTGCCGATCAGCGCAACGCCCCCTCCGATGGCGATCAGGCAGGCCGAGGCGAAAAAGGCCGTGCCCTGACGCAGGCTTTCAAGCACCGTTGCGTCGAATATCCGCGGCTGGCGGGTGACGAACTGGACCATCCAGTCATGGCGATACTGCTGCATCAGCACCGAAACCGACGGTCGGCGGGCCGGGGGATGCTCGATCAGCCAGCCGATTCCGGCCCAGGCCAGCAGCATGAACCCGACCGCAACCGCATCCGTCACCGAAAACGGGCCGAGCGCGCGCAAGTGTGCCATGAGGGTGTCCATCGCCGACAGCTTATGCCGCAGGGTTTGGGCTTGCCAGTAGGATAAATTGGTAATATTCTTTTACCAATATCTGCAGAAAGGGAGCTTCCCCGTGTACATGCCGCCCCCCAGCGCCCTGGTCCTGTCGCGAAAGGCCGAAATCGTGGCCCGTCTGCAGGATGCGTTGCCCGCAGACGCGGTGATTGACGACGCGGCCGAAACCCTGGCCTACGAATGTGACGGTCTTGCCGCCTATCGGTGTCCGCCCCTGGCAGTCGTGCTGCCGCGCACCACGGCCGAAGTGTCCGCTGCCTTGCGCATTTGCTGGGAACTGGGCGTGCCGGTTGTCCCGCGCGGGTCCGGAACCTCGCTTGCAGGCGGGGCGATGCCGACGGCGGATTGCGTCATCCTGGGCGTGGCGCGCATGAACGCCGTGCTGGAGACGGATTACGACAGCCGGTTCATCCGGGTGCAGTCAGGTCGCACGAACCTGAGCGTCACCGGAGCGGTGGAGGCGGACGGGTTCTTTTACGCACCCGATCCGTCCAGCCAGCTGGCCTGCGCCATTGCGGGCAACATCGCGATGAATTCGGGCGGCGCGCATTGCCTGAAATACGGGGTGACGACGAACAACCTGCTTGGGGTCACGCTGGTGCAGATGGACGGCACCGTGGTGGATGTCGGCGGTCCCTGGATGGATGCGCCCGGCCTCGATCTTTTGGGGGTGATCTGCGGGTCCGAAGGGCAGTTGGGCGTGGTGACCGAGGCGACCTTGCGCATCCTGCCGAAACCCGAGGGCGCGCGGCCCGTCCTGATGGGATTTGATTCCAGCGAAGGGGCAGGGGCCTGCGTCAGCGCGATCATCAAGGCGGGAATTCTGCCCGTGGCCATCGAATTCATGGACCGCCTGCTAATCCGCGTCTGCGAGGATTTCGCCCATGCCGGATACCCCGACTGCGAGGCCCTGCTGATCATCGAGGTGGAGGGCAGCCCCGAAGAAATCGACGAACAACTCTCGCGCATCAAGACCATCGCCGCGGCCCACAACCCCGTCGCGGTCCGTGAAAGCGCGTCCGAGGACGAGGCCAAGAAGATCTGGCTGGGCCGCAAGTCGGCTTTCAGCGCCATCGGCCGTATCTCCGATTACATGTGCCTTGACGGCACCATCCCCGTTTCCAGCCTGCCTTACGTCCTGCGCCGGATCGGCGAACTTGGCACCGAATACGGGCTGGCCGTCGGCAACGTTTTTCATGCAGGCGATGGCAACATGCACCCCCTGATCCTCTACGACGCCAACAAGCCCGGCGATCTGGAGATCTGCGAGGCACTGGGTGCCGAGATCCTGAAGCTGTGCGTCGAGGTGGGCGGCTGCCTGACCGGGGAACATGGCGTGGGCATTGAAAAGCGCGACCTGATGGGGGTGCAGTTCACGCCCGAGGACATGGAGGCGCAGATGCGCGTCAAGGATGTCTTTGATCCCAAATGGCTTTTGAACCCGGCCAAGGTGTTTCCCCTGGACCTGAGCGACAGCCGTCGCAGGTGAGGATTCGACCGGGCAGGGCGCCCGTGACCATGAAAAATATCAGATCGAAAAAGGCTGACAGGTGCATCCGACAAGCGAACAGGAACTGGCCGAGGCGATCCGCGATGCGCGGGGACCCCTGTACATCCGCGGAGGCGGGACCCGCAGCTTAGGTGCCGTGGAGGGTGACATGCTGGCAACCGGCGGCCTGTCGGGCATCACCCTTTACGAGCCGGGGGCACTGACGCTGGTCGTGCAGGCTGGAACGCCGCTTGCGACTGTCGAGGCGGCGCTTGCGGCCGAAAATCAGCGTCTGCCGTTCGAGGTTCCCGACATGCGCGTGTTGCGGGGCAGTCAGGGGAATTCCACCATCGGGGGTGTCGTTGCCGACAACGCCTCTGGTCCGCGTCGGGTGCAGGTGGGCGCCTGCCGCGACAGCCTGATCGGCATCCGGATGGTCAATGGCCGGGGATCGGTCATCAAGAACGGTGGCCGCGTGATGAAGAACGTCACGGGCTATGATCTGGTCAAGCTGATGGCCGGATCGCGGGGCACTTTGGGTGTTTTGACCGAAGTATCATTCAAGCTGCAGGCCCGCCCCGAGGCAGAGGCGACGCTGCGGATCACGGGTCTTGCGTCTGACGTGGCGCTGGCCATCTTGCGCCGCTGCCTGGGGTCGCCCTATGACGTGTCGGGTGCGGCTCATGTGGATGCGGGCGCCACCGTCGCGGATACCCTGACGCTGATCCGGATCGAGGGGCTTGCGGGCTCGGTCGCCTATCGCGCCGGGGAACTCGCGCGACTGACCGGCGATTGCGACGTTGTAGCCGACGAGGAAAGTGCCGCCCTGTGGCGCGATGTGCGGGATGCAGCCCCCTTTGCCTCCATGCCCGGGGCCGTGTGGCGGCTGTCGGTGACGCCCGGCAAGGCAATGGTCGTGCCGGACGCCCTGTCCGGCGCTGGCATCCCCCACCGAAGGCTATGGGACTGGGGTGGCGGGCGGCTGTGGATACTGGCGGGTCCCGACGCCGCCAGCCACGCCGCCGACACGATCCGCACAGCGGTTGCAGGTATCGGGCATGCGACTTTGGTCCGGCCCGTCGCCGGCATGGCCAATGACGCCGGCGAAGCGACAGAGCCTGCGACCATCGCAGCCCTGTCCCGGGGTCTGCGCACGGCGTTTGATCCCCGCGGCATTTTCAATCAGATCAAGGCCTAGCGCCATGTCGCCGATGATCACAATCGCCGTGCTGCCTGTGGCACTGTACGTGGCGCTGGCGGCCTTGCCGCGTGGTCGTCCCGCCATGCTTGGGCTTGTGGCGGCAGGACTGCTGGCCGTGCTGGCTGCTGTCAGCCTTGCGGCGCTGGGCCTTGGTGGGGCTGGCCTTGCAACAGCCGTACTGTCGGTCGCCGCAACTGCCTTGGCGGCGCTGATGCAGGCGTTGCGTCGCGCCCTCGGGGCAGGTCGCGCTGCGTGGCTTTACCCCGTGATCGTGATCGCGGCACCGTTTGCAGGCAGCTTGCCTGTGATCTTGAATCTGGGGATATGACGTGCAAACCAATTTCACCGCTGAACAGCTGCGCGACCCCGGGCTTTCCCGTGCCAACGAGGTGCTGCGGTCCTGCGTGCATTGCGGGTTCTGCACCGCGACCTGCCCCACCTACCAGGTTCTGGGCGATGAACTCGACAGCCCCCGGGGTCGCATCTACCTGATCAAGGAAATGCTGGAAAAGGGGCGCCCGGCTGACGAAAAGACCGTCAAGCACATCGACCGCTGCCTATCTTGCCTCGCCTGCATGACGACCTGCCCGTCGGGGGTGCATTACATGCATCTGGTGGACGAGGCACGTAGCTATATCGAGCGGACCTATCGCCGCCCGTTGATGGACCGGCTGCTGCGTTCGGTGCTGGCGCGCATCATCCCCTATCCGCGGCGGTTCCGTCTGGCCCTTCTGGGGGCCAAGATGGCGCGCCCCTTTGCCAGACTGGTGCCGGATGCCCGGCTGCGCGCGATGCTGGACATGGCGCCAAAGGTCATCCCGCCCGTCAGCCGCAATGACGACCCGCAGACGTTTGCCGCGACGGGCGCGTGCCGGATGCGTGTGGCCTTGATGACAGGCTGCGCGCAAAAGGCGCTGAATACCGACATCAACGATGCCACGATCCGGCTGCTGACACGTCTCGGGGTCGAGGTGGTGGTGGCCAAGGGGCAGGGCTGCTGCGGAGCCTTGACCCATCACATGGGCAAGACCGACATGGCGCATGCCTCGGCCGCCGCCAACATTCGCGCCTTCATGGCGGAAAAGGCAGCGGGCGGGCTGGATGGCATCATCATCAACACCTCGGGCTGCGGCACTACCGTCAAGGATTACGGCCACATGTTTCGCACCGACCCACTGGCGGCGGATGCCGCGACCGTGGCGGGCCTTGCGATGGATGTCAGCGAAGTGCTGGTGAAACTGGGCTTGCCGCAGGGGACGCCAAAGGGGGTGCGCGTCGCCTATCACGCCGCATGTTCCCTGCAGCACGGCCAGCAGATCAAATCGGCCCCAAAGGATCTGTTGCGACAGGTCGGCTTTGAGGTGGTGGAGCCCGCCGACAGCCATCTTTGTTGCGGGTCTGCCGGGACCTACAACCTGCTGCAGCCTGCGATTTCGGCGCAGCTCAAGGCGCGCAAGGTCGAAACGCTCAACGCCCGCCGTCCCGACATC
>JANPKV010000102.1:0-2596 GCA_031426185.1 Rhodobacterales bacterium
TCAACTTTCCTGCGACGAGGTGACATCCGCCTTGGGACGGTTGCTGTCGGGCACGACACCCGTCACCAGATAGATCACCTGTTCGGCGATGCCTGTCGCGTGATCGCCGACGCGTTCGATGTTCTTGGCGATGAAATGCAGGTGCATCGCGGGCGTGATGTTGCGCGGGTCTTCCATCATGTGGGTCAAAAGCTCGCGGAAGACCGCGTTGTAGAACTGATCGACCTCCTGATCGCTTTGCCGCACGCGGTAGGCAGCTTCGGCGTCGCGCTGGATGAAGGCGTCCAGCGCGTCCTTGAGTAGAAGCTGCACCGATTTGGCCATCCGCGCGATGGAGCCCGACGACCCGCCCACGGGCGACATCTGCACCAGCAGGGTGGCGCGCTTGGCCAGGTTCTTGGCGTAGTCGCCACACCGCTCCAGGCTGGTCGCAATCCGCATCACGCTCAGCACCGTGCGCAGGTCCGTGGCAATGGGCGAGCGCAATGCAATCAGGCGCGCGCATTCCGAATGGACCTGTTCCTCCAGCGCGTCGATCGCCTTGTCGCCGAGGCGAACCTTGGCCGCCAATTCCTCGTCCCGGTGCGTCAGGGCATCGGCGGCATCGCCAAGTGCTGCCTCCACCAGACCGCCCATTTTCATGATCAGGGCCTGGACCGCCTCCAGATCGCGGTCAAAGGCGCTCATGATATGCTGATCGGTATTCATTGCCATGACCTCATCCGATCCTTCCGGAGATGTAGGATTCCGTGCGCGGATCTTTGGGGTTGGTGAAAATCTGGCCGGTCTCGCCATATTCGACAAGGTGGCCCAGGTGAAAGAACGCCGTCTTCTGGCTGACGCGCGCCGCCTGCTGCATCGAATGGGTCACGATCACCACCGAAAACTGGCTGCGCAACTCGTCGATCAGTTCTTCGACCTGCGCTGTCGCGATCGGGTCAAGCGCCGAGCACGGCTCGTCCATCAACAAGACCTCGGGGCCCGTGGCGATGGCGCGCGCGATGCACAGGCGCTGCTGCTGGCCGCCCGACAGGCCTGTTCCGGGTGCCTGCAGCCTGTCCTTGACCTCGTTCCAGATCGCCGCCTTGCGCAGACAGTTTTCAACGATCTCGTCGAGTTCAGCCTTGTTGCGGGTCAGGCCGTGGATCTTCGGGCCGTAAGCCACGTTGTCATAGATCGACTTCGGGAAGGGGTTCGGTTTCTGGAACACCATCCCGACCTTGGCGCGCAACTGCACCGGATCGACGCGGGCATCATAGATATCCTCGTCCTCCAGTGTGATCTTGCCTTCGACCCGGCAGCTTGGAATGGTGTCGTTCATCCGATTGAGGCAGCGCAGGAACGTGGACTTGCCACAGCCCGACGGCCCGATGAACGCGGTCACGGTCTTGTCGAGGATGTCGACATCGACATCCTTGATCGCGTGATTGGTGCCATAGAATACCTGGACCTTGCGGGCCTCGATCTTGACAGTTTGCGCATCCACGCGGCTCTCCATTCGCATATCGTTCATGTTCGGGCCCCTTTGGACTACCAGCGACGCTCGAACTTGCGGCGCAAGAGAATGGCCGCAACGTTCATGATGACAAGAAAGATCAGCAAGACGATGATCGCACCGCTTGACCGTTCGATAAAGGCGGGGTCTGCCCGCTGCGCCCAGCCATAGACCTGCACCGGCAGGGCAGTGGCAGGGTCAAGGAACCCTTCGATCGGCGCCGAGGGGTAGTTGTCGACAAAGGCCACCATCCCAATCAGCAGCAGCGGCGCGGTCTCGCCCAAAGCCGAGGCAAGCCCCAGAATGGTTCCGGTCAGGATGCCGGGCATCGCCAGCGGCAGGATGTGGTGAAACACCGTCTGCATCCTGGACGCACCGACCCCAAGTGCGGCATCCCGGATCGACGGCGGCACCGCGCGGATAGAGGCGCGCGTCGCGATGATGATGGTGGGCAATGTCATCAGCGACATCACCAGTGCGCCCACCAGCGTCGACGACTGCGGAAACCCGAAGAAATTGATGAACAATGCCAATCCGAGGATCCCGTAGACAATCGACGGCACCGCGGCAAGGTTCGAGATATTGACCTCGATCAGATCGGTCCAGCGGTTCTTGGGCGCGAATTCCTCCAGATAGATCGAGGTCGCAACCCCGACCGGAACCGTCGCGATCAGCACCAGCAGCATCATGTAGGCCGACCCGATGATCGCAACCCCGAGGCCAGCCGCTTCTGGTCGCTGATCGGATGCATCGGGGCTGGTCAGGAACGCCCAGTTGAACGACGAGGCCAGCATCCCTGCCGCGCTCAGTTGGTCGGCCAAGATCAGCTGTTCGGGCGTGACATTGCTGTCGCGCTCGGCGGTCTGCATGGTGACGCGACCCTTGAGGTAACCGTCGATCCGCCCGGTCGCCAAGACGGTCGCGTCGATGGTCGTGCCCACCAGTTGGGGATTGGCCAGCACCGTGGCGCGCAGACTGCCCGCCGCGTCCTTGGAGATCATCTCGGCCACGTCCTTGTCGGAGACGCCTTCGACGACGATGCCTTGCCGTTCGATTTCGGCCAGAAACGCGGCCACCAGCACCTTGGAATAGCCGATGGTC
>JANPKV010000103.1:0-8993 GCA_031426185.1 Rhodobacterales bacterium
TGGTGGGACTGGTGGCTTCAGCTGCCGTGGTGGGCCAACATTCCGGGAGGCGTCAATGGCTGAGTATCAGAACATCTTTACCCAGGTGCAGGTCAGGGGCACGCCCGAGATGGGCATGCTGGAAGGCGTGGACCTGGCCAATCGGGGCAACGGAGCAAGCTTTTCGAACCTTGCGGGTTGGCTCGGCAATGCGCAGCTTGGACCCATCTATCTTGGCACCATGGGCGTGATCTCGCTGGCGGCCGGCGCGACGTGGTTCGTGATGGTCGGGCTTTGGTTCTGGGACCAGGCCGGCTACAACCCGGCGGTGTTCCTGCGCGACCTCTTCTGGTTCTCGCTCGATCCACCCGCGCCGGAATGGGGCCTGCGCATTCCGCCGATCGCGGAGGGTGGCTATTTCCTGATCGCGTCGTTCTTCTTGCTGATATCGGTGATGGCGTGGTGGGTGCGGTCCTATCTTCGGGCCGAGGCCCTGGGCATGGGCAAGCATGTCTGCTGGGCCTTTGCCAGCGCGATCTGGCTGTTCCTGGTGCTGGGACTGTTTCGCCCGATCCTGATGGGCAGCTGGTCCGAGGCGGTGCCCTACGGCATCTTTACCCACCTCGACTGGACCAACAACTTCAGCCTCACCTACGGCAACCTGTTCTACAACCCGTTCCACGCGCTTTCGATCGCGTTCCTTTATGGCTCGGCACTGCTCTTTGCGATGCACGGGGCGACGATCCTGGCAGTCAGCCGGTTCGGTGGCGACCGCGAACTGGAACAGATTGCAGACCGCGGCACCGCCACGGAACGCGCCGCCTTGTTCTGGCGCTGGACGATGGGCTTCAACGCGACGATGGAAGGCATTCACCGCTGGGCCTGGTGGTTTGCCATCCTGGTCACGCTGACCGGCGGGATCGGCATCCTGTTGACCGGCACCGTGGTGGACAACTGGTTCGTATGGGCACAGGAACACGGCTATGCGCCGCTTGATTGAACAGGAGCACGACCATGGCTGACGACTACTTTCAAACAAGCCGCCGCACCAATCTGACGGCCTGGGTGACCACGGAGATGCTGCGCGGGGCGGGATGGGCAGCCCTTGTCCTGATCGTGATCGGCGTGACGCTCTGGGCGATCTACGGGGTGGGGCTTTTGTTGCCTGCCGAAAGCCGTGAGACGCCCGACCCGATGGCCGCGCTGCACAGTCTGCGGGCCGCCATCACGGCGCTGGTCTGACATCACCGGACCGGGGCGGCCTGACCGCCCTGGTCCTTACGTCGTTCGGGCTCGTGAGCCGGCCCGGATCCGGGGCGCAACCTTGACTGCCCGGTTCCCTTCCTGTTGGCGACAGGGACCTGGTGCCGTGCGGGGCTGACCCACACGGCACTTTTTTCATCCGTCCGACGACCGGAGACCGACATGACCCTGACACCCAAGCCCATGCTGGACCGCGCCCCGGTTCCCGCCGATCTGAAAAAGCTGACGGATGCCGAACTTGGTGTGCTGGCGGACGAACTCCGCCGCGAGGTCATCGAGGTCGTGGCCGAAACCGGCGGGCATCTGGGATCGTCGCTCGGAGTGGTCGAACTGACGGTGGCGATCCACGCGGTCTTTGACACCCCCAAAGACAAGCTGATCTGGGATGTCGGGCACCAATGCTATCCCCACAAGATCCTGACGGGCAGGCGCGATCGGATGCTGACCCTGCGCCAAGCAGGGGGCCTCAGCGGGTTCACCAAGCGGTCGGAAAGCGACTATGACGCCTTTGGCGCGGCGCATTCCTCGACCTCGATCAGTGCCGCATTGGGATATGCCGTCGGGCGCGAATGCGGAATGCCGGTGGGCGATACGATTGCGGTGATCGGAGACGGCGCCATCACCGCCGGTATGGCCTATGAGGCAATGAACCATGCAGGCCACCTGAAAGAGCGGGTGTTCGTCATCCTGAACGACAACGACCTGTCGATCGCGCCGCCCGTTGGGGCGATGTCGAGCTATCTCAACTCCATCGCCGAAAAGGGACCGCTGGCGGCATTGAAGGCGGTAGCCGAGGGGCTGGGGTCAGCCCTGCCGGGTCCGATCCGCGATGGCGCGCGCCGGGCGCGCGCGCTGGTGACGGGGATGCCGGGGGGCGGAACGCTGTTCGAGGAATTCGGGTTCGAATATATCGGTCCCATCGACGGGCACGACATGGGCCAGCTTCTGGCAACCTTGCGCGCAGCCAAGACGCGCGCGACGGGGCCGGTCCTGATCCATTGCGTGACCGTCAAGGGCAAGGGCTATGCCCCCGCCGAGGGCGCGGATGACAAATATCATGGCGTGGCCAAATTCGACGTGGCGACAGGCGTTCAGGCCAAGGGCAAGTCCAACGCCCCCTCCTATACCCAGGTCTTTGGCGAGACGCTGACCGCCGAGGCCGCGCGCGATCCGCGCATCGTCGCCATTACCGCTGCCATGCCCGGCGGGACGGGGCTCGACATTCTGGCGCGGCGGTTTCCTGCGCGGGTGTTTGATGTGGGCATCGCCGAACAGCACGGCGTGACCTTTGCCGCCGGGTTGGCAGCCAGCGGCATGCGGCCGTTCTGCGCGATCTATTCCAGTTTCCTGCAGCGCGGCTATGACCAGATCGTGCATGACGTGGCGCTGCAGAACCTGCCCGTCCGCTTTGCCATCGACCGGGCGGGGCTGGTGGGGCAGGACGGCGCGACGCATGCCGGGGCCTTTGACATCGGGTTTCTCGCCAACCTGCCCAACATGGTGATGATGGCGGCCGGCGATGAGGCCGAGTTGGTCCACATGATCGCGACCGCCGTCGCGCATGACCAGGGCCCCATCGCGTTCCGCTATCCGCGCGGCGAAGGCGCCGGGGTGGAGATGCCGGAACGCGGCACGCCGCTGGAGATCGGGCGAGGCCGCGTGGTTCGCGAAGGGTCGGATGTCGCGATCCTGTCTTTCGGCGCGCACCTGGCCGAAGCACTGGCGGCGGCTGATCTGCTTGAGGCGGAGGGGATCCGCGTCACCGTCGCCGATGCCCGGTTCGCCAAGCCTCTGGATACCGAACTGATCGATCAGCTGATGCGCCATCATGGGGCGCTGATCACGCTGGAGCAGGGGGCGACGGGGGGATTCGGTGCGCTGGTGCTGCATTATCTGGCAAACTCCGGCGCGCTGGAGCGGGGCCGGGCCATCCGCACCATGACCCTGCCTGACCGGTTCATCGATCAGGCAAGTCCCGCCCAGATGTATGCAGAAGCAGGTCTGCGGGCAGCAGATATTGTGGCGACAGTAAAGGCACTGCCTGCGCGCTCCACTGCGTCCGGTCTGGACGCCCTGCGCGCGTCGCCCCTGCCACGGATGAACTAGCCGCCCGACGCCGCATCAGCAGGGGGGCATTTCGCCCGAGGCACCGCAGCACCGGCCCATAACCCGTTGCCGGGCGGGGTTATCTGTGGCAAGACGGTTTCATCAACAACTAGACTGAAGAGTTCACCCATGAGCGATTTCGCAGCGCGGCGCGTGATGATGGTCGACACGCAAGTGCGGCCATCGGATGTGACGAAGTTCCCGATCATCGACGCGATGTTGTCGGTGCCGCGCGAACTTTACGTGCCTTCGGACCTGCGCGAGGCCGCCTATATGGGCGAAAACCTGGTGCTGGCGGCGGGCCGCGTGATGCTGGAGGCCCGCACCCTGGCCAAGCTTCTGGACGCGCTGAACATCCTGCCGGGCGAACTGGTGCTGGATGTGGGGGCGGGGCTTGGCTATTCGACCGCTGTCATCGCACGGCTGGCCGAAGCCGTCATCGCGGTCGAAGAGGATGCAGGCCTTGCAGCCGAGGCCGCGCGGCTTTTGTCAGCCGAAGGCGTCGACAATGCGCATATTCTGCAAGGTGCCCTAACCTCGGGCAGTGCAAGGCACGGGCCTTATGACGTGATCTTGCTGGAGGGCGCGGTTGAGGTTGTCCCCGCCGCTATCCTTGACCAGTTGAAGGACGGTGGCCGGATCGGCTGTCTGTTCATGGAAGGTGCCTTGGGCGTGGCGCGGATCGGATTCAAGCGTGACGGCGTTGTCGGGTGGCGCTTTTTGTTCAACGCCTCGGCGCCGGTGCTGCCGGGCTTTGCGGCGGAACGCGGTTTCGCGCTTTAGTCGAGATAGGGTTTCAACGGTGCCGGTGGTTTGATTTGGCGGGGTCGCATTTGGCCCGTGATGGAGTGATGACGCATGAAAGCCTGGATCGTTGCAATCGCCATGGGTCTGTCGGCGGGCTTTGGTCCGGTGCCTGTGATGGCCGAAAGCCTGGGCGACGCATTGACGGCGGCCTATCGCAATTCCAACCTGCTGGATCAGAACCGCGCGCTTTTGCGTGCCACTGACGAGGACGTGGCCGCAGCGGTCGCCACGCTGCGCCCCGTCATCGCCTTTGCCAGCAATGCTACCTGGAGCAAGGCTGACGCGACCCAAGGCGGCGTGCCGATCACGGTCGAAGGCCTGTCCGCATCGGCCTCGCTGTCGGCGGAAATGACGCTGCTGGATTTCGGCCGCAACAAACTGGGCGTCGCCATCGCGCGCGAGACGGTTCTGGCCACGCGTGAGGCTTTGGTCGCGGTGGAGCAGGACGTGCTTTTTGCCGCAGTAGACGCCTATGTGAGCGTGCTTCTCGCGCAAGAGGTCGTGGCACTGCGCAACAACAACACGCGCGTCATCACCGAGGAACTGCGCGGCGCACGCGACCGGTTCGATGTGGGCGAGGCGACACGGACGGACGTGGCATTGGCCGAATCAGGTCTGGCATCGGCACGGGCAAACCTTGCGGCGGCCGAAGGCAACCTTATGGTGGCACGCGAAAGCTACCGCGCGGCGACCGGAGCCTATCCGGGTCGGCTGCGCCCGCTGCCGCCTTTGCCGAAACTGCCGGCCGGCATGTCAGAGGCGGAAACCGTGGCGATGCGCAACCATCCCTCGATCAAGCAGGCGCAGCGCGAGGTGACGGTCGCAGGTCTGAACGTCGATCTGGCACGGGCAGGCTATGGTCCGCGCCTGACTGGGCGCGCGGCGGTCTCGTTGGAGGACGGCGGAAACGAGACGCAGTCCCTGAGCCTCAACCTGAACCAGACGCTTTACGCGGGTGGCGCGGTCTCATCGGCGCTGCGGCGGGCGCTCGCCAATCAGGATGCATCGCGCGCGGGTTTGCGGCAAACCACTGTGAACGTGGCACAAAACCTTGGCAATGCCTGGGCGCGACTGGCCGTCAGCAATGCATCGATCGAGGCGAGCGAGCGCCAGATCCGGGCCGCCCAGACCGCCTTTGACGGCATCCGCGAAGAAGCGTCACTGGGTGCGCGGACGACGCTGGATGTGCTGGACGCCGAACAGGAATTGCTGGATGCGCGCAACCTGCGTCTGCAGGCCGAGGCGGACCGCTACCGCGAGGTGTACAACGTCTTGCGCGCGGCGGGCCTTCTGACGGTGGACCATCTCAAGCTGGGCATCCCCACCTATGATCCGTCAGCCTATTCCAACGCGGTCGGCAAGGCGCCGTCGCATTCGGCCCAAGGCAAGAAACTGGACCGGATTCTGGACAAGATCGGCAACTGAAACGAAGCCGCGTGGGCGCTGTCATGCCGGGGGGCAAAAGCCCCTCTTGCCCCGGCCTCGAGATTCAAGCACTTCAAGATTCCTGGATGCCAAGTTTTGGCATTTTGTTAACTCAAGATGTGGTCCAATCTTGTGAAACAGGAATCGCCCTACTACAGTTTGTGGGGGGCACGGCAGAACAGGTCACGGGTAGGGTGCAATGTCGGAGCCGATGAGTTCCCACGAAATCGAAGACGTGCTTGCCTCGATCCGGCGGCTGGTTTCGGATGATCTGCGTCCCGCCAACCGCCCCAGCCCCATTGGAAAGCTGCTGCTGACCCCTGCGTTGCGGGTCGTCCCGAAGGCCGGCGTTGTCGACAACGCAACCGCCCCGCTTGACCGCGCCCAAGACCCGATCGGTCAGACGGCGCGCGCGGGCAGCGTGCGCGACCAGTCCACCCTGACGGCCGTCAGCGACCAGAATGCCGATCACCTTGACTTCGGCAGTCCCCCCGCGATGGGCGCGGCCCAGCAGGCGCCGGCGGTTCGCTCGGCGATGCAGATGGCGGCTGACTCCTTTCATGCGCAGGCCGACGAATTCATCCTGTCTTATTCCGACACCGGCGCCGTCATGTTGCGGGGCGACGCGCCCGAAAGCCCGCTTCCCGCCGATCATGGCGCGGTATTTGCGGTTCTGAACCGCGCGACCGGCGTGCCGCCGATGCAGTTGCTGGTCGATGCCGAGGGCGGCGCCCCCGTGGAGGACGACACGTCGTGGTCCACGGTCGAATGGGACGACGCGCCGGCCGACCCGGAGACCGCACCGGACGTCGAACCCGTCGGGACGGCAATTGGGGCCCCACCTCTCCGGGCTGAGGTCATGCAGGACGATGGGGCGAAAGATGGTCCCTTGATCCTATCATTCGTGTCTGCCCGTCGCCCGTCCGGTGGCGCGGGTGCCGACGTGCTGCGGCTGCGCAGCCCCCTCGTGCAAAAGATGGACGACGACGAAAACCGGTCTTCCGAGGATGTGCCGGCTGAACCCTTGATGCTGCAGCGCACCAAACCCAAGTTGAAGCCAAAGCACCTTGCTGCGCAGGCAGCCGCAGACCAGGCAAAGAACGACGCTGCCAGGACGGATGACGCGGCCGTCAGGCCTGACGATCTTGCCGTGGCAACCAGCGCTGACGACCAGACGGGGCGCGCAACGACGGTCGCTGAACCTGCCGTCGCGGCCGTTCCGGACGGTCCTGTGACCGCGACCGCCGATATAGCCGCTGACGACAGGGCCATCGCTGGTGCAACGACGCCAGAGCCATCGGCTGGCATGCAAGAAGCCGCCGACCTCGGTCCGGCCAATGCCGTCCTGGCAGACGCAGCGACCCTGCCTGACGCGCCCGATACCGGGATGACCGCCGACTTGGGCCAGCCGGTATCAACCAGCACCTCTGACAATGCGTGGGATGCTTCCACGGACATGTCGGTCGCCACGACAAATCTGGTTGCCCCCGGCGCCACGACTGCCGACGATGACGGGTCAGACCTGACCGCCACCGCACCAACGCCCGGGGATGCTGGGGTCGTGTCCGCGCCCCTTGCGGAGACCGGCCAGACCAAGGGGCCGACAAAGCTCGCCGATGCGGCCTTTACCCGTTGGCCCGGCTGGGCGCAGCCCGATCCTGACGAGATTGCCGCCGCAGCCCTTGCGCCGCCGGAACCCCCAGCGGCCCCGGTCCCGGTGGCAGCGGATCAAAGGCGCAAGCCCAAGGCCGCCGTGCAAAACCTGGGATGGGCTGATCGGGCAGAGGAAGAAATTCACCGCCGATTGGCGGCAGAGCTGGGACCCTCCGTCATCGGTGAGGTGAACGCCCCGGCATTGGGCCTGCAACTGTCCGAGGCGGCCTTGCGCGACCTGGTGCGCGACATGATCCGCGAAGAGCTGACGGGCAAACTGGGCGAGCGCATCACCCAGAACGTGCGCAAGCTGGTGCAGACGGAACTGCAAAAATCGCTGTCCATGCATGCCGCGGAATTCAGATCCCAACGGCGCGATCCCGGCTGACTATCTTAGGCGCCAACAGGCCAATGAAAAAGGTGCCCCGCCCTTACGGCGTGCACCTTTTTTGCGTCCCGCGATGGGGGAAGTGTCAGGCGGCCTCGGCGTGCTCGGCTTCGGCTGCGTGGCGACGCTCGCTCTCCTCACGCGACAGCGCGATGGAAGTCCGGACGCCTTTGCCGACGAAATCCATCAGACCCTTGACGACGCGTTCGTTCGGGTCGATCCCCGCACAGCTGAGAACCTCGCGGCCATCGCGCGACCGCGCCCAGCGGGCGATCTGGTCGGGGCCGTTGCCGTAACGCTTGTCGTCGGCGATCGCGTCGTCCAATGCCGCTAGAACCACAGCGGCAAAGAGTTTGCGCGCGCGCTGACCCTGTTCGAAGTTGAAGGCGGTTCCATCAACGAAATCTGCCATTTCGTTTCCTCTGTCGTTTTTTCATTCATTTATGCACCCGTTGAATATGACGGAACCGTCACGATTCTGGGTTTCCGATTTGGCATTGCTGCCATGCATCTATTGCATAGCGGTTCAGGTCACTACTGTATTTAGTCAGCTTGCCCCTGAGTCGTTGACTGTATATAGCAGCGTGGAGAAACATTTCAACCTTTTGTCAAGGTTTTGCCCGATGCCTAAAATTAACGGAAACGAGATCAAGCCCGGCGCGATCCTGGAGCATGACAACGGCCTGTGGGCGGCGGTCAAGGTGAACCATGTCAAGCCCGGCAAAGGCGGCGCGTTTGCGCAGGTCGAACTGAAAAACCTGCGTGACGGACGCAAGCTGAACGAGCGTTTCCGGTCCGAGGACAAGGTGGAAAAGGTGGAACTGGACATGAAGGACCAGCAGTTCCTGTACGAAACCGACGGGCGGCTGGTGTTCATGGATGCCGAGACCTTTGAGCAGGTCGAGATCGACGCGGACCTTCTGGGGGATCGTCGTCCCTTCTTGCAGGACGGTATGACGGCATCGGTCGAGTATTACGGCGAAGAGGCGCTGAACGTGCGCATCCCGCAAAAGGTCACCTGCCGCGTGGTGGAGACCGAGCCCGTCCAGAACGGGCAGACGGCATCCAAAAGCTTCAAGCCCGCGATTTTGGACAATGGCGTGCGAATCATGATCCCGCCCTTCGTTGGCGCGGACGAGGACATCGTGGTGCATACCGAACTGATGGAATATTCCGAACGCGCCTGAAGCGTCAGCCACAGTCCGGCTCTTCCATCAGGCGCAGCGCGTCAGACAGCCGCTTGCCGGGTTCGCTGGCAAAGGTACCTGCGCGTGTGATTGCGGCAATGCGGTCCACGCGGAACATCCGGAAAGCGTCGCGCCGTTCGCACCACGCGATCAACGTCCAGGTGCGGCCCCAGAACGACAGGCCC
>JANPKV010000104.1:0-36786 GCA_031426185.1 Rhodobacterales bacterium
GGCGCACTTCGCCCCGGCCTCATGCTCCTGCAAAATGCCAATGATGTGTTCTTCGGTTCGAATTGTTCGCTTCATCGTCCGTCCCTTTCTTGGGCCGGACTCTAGTCGCAGATGGAGGAAAAATCCCGTGGCAGGTCACAGTCGCTGCGGAGGATGCAGCCCCGCGGCGGGGATGGCAGGGGTCGCAAAGGGCGGTAAGCCGTCATTCATCACGACGCAGGGATCCGTTTTTGGTACCCCAAATGTGCCGTTCGGTGGAGGAAACAGCTCCGTGCTGAGGCTTCATCACGCCGCGAGCCGCAACCAAAGCAGAACGGCGGCGAGTGCGGCAAAGATGGTACCCATAATCAGGCCCCCCTTTGCGCCCAGCTCCTGCTCGGCACTGACCGCCTCAGGATGGTCAATGGACAAGAGAAAGGGCTTTCCCTTTGTGTGCAACATCGACCACGTGGTGCGCGCCATGTCTTGGGCGATCACTTCGTCCGTCGAGGGTAACGGGCTAAGCCGGAAAGACTCGGGGTGACGGCGATCATTCTCGGCAACTTCCGCCCCATCCTCGTCGCCGCGATCCGCCTCGCTGTCTTCCGGGTCGTCTGGCGCGTATAGCGCCAGATCCGTCCGTGTGACGTCCCCCAATACAAAGAACGGCGCATCGGCGGCGATGATCTGCTCGACATAGCGGAAGCGCGGTCCGAAGGTGCCCTGCACATCGTGGCGAATACCCAACGCAGGCACGCCGGAGGTGTTCAGTTCCGGTGAACGGTCTTCGGGCGGCAGGTCCTGACCCCGCCAATCTGACCAGCCGGAGGATACGATCGTCGCCCCATACGTCCAAACTGCCGCGATCCTCTTGCCGTCGCCGAAGAGGATGGGTCGGTCAGATTGCTCATCGGCGATCTGGCGCCAGACATGCCGGTACTTGCCTGATGGATCCGCTTCGCGCACAGACTCCCAGACTTCGGCTTTCCACCAGACGCAGGGGCGGCCCGTCAGCGGAGCCGTCAGCGCGGGCCCGGCCGTTCGGCCCCATGCTAACCGGTAGCCTTCGGTAAGGTCCGAGACATCGACTGGGGTCTGGGCGCCGATCGCCTTGACATTGCGCCGCGCCCACCAAGTGGCGTAGAGAGTTCCTCCCGCAAGCAGGGTAACCATGCCCCAGCCCCACCAGAAGACAATACCCGGAAGCGCCCTGACCCAGTCCATCCCTCGCCCCTAACCCCTCTTGTTACGGGAGAACGCTAGATCATCCGACGCGCTTCAAGAAGCGAGAAAAGTCCGCATTATCGCTGTCGAAGCAAGGGCGGAAAAGAACACGCGTGCTTCGCTGCCATCGTCATTCGTGATCGCGTGCGCGCTGCACGCTCGGATTAAATGATCTATGGCGATGGGTATTGGGAGATCGTCGACGAAAGGACTACCCGCATCCCTTCATTCTGGACGAGACTTTCTGCAGACCCTGACCTCACTGAACTTGTGGGCGCGAGATCTGCGGTGGTCGCCATTGTCTCATTTCTGTTCAGTGCCTTGTTAGTGCACTGGGGCACTTTGATGATGTTCCGTATTGGCAAGGGCGCCAGGACGACGGCCCAATCCAGCTCCGTTGGCTCGGTCATTCGCCGACCATCAGTCGACTGCCGCAGAGATCTGCGTCAGGGGGCGGTGCCCTTGCGGCGCGGCGCAGATCGGCGAGGTAGCGCGGGCTCGCAAGATAGGCCGACTGGGCCACGAGACTGTCGAGCGGTGTGTGGAATGCCGCCAGGGTCAGGCCGCCCCCGGTGAGGGACCAGACTGTGGTGGTACAGGCGTCCGGATCGGCCGGGCAGGACTTGGTGCAGATCTCCCGCACAGAGGCGGCTTCGGGCGCAGCCGCGAGAATTGCACGGGCCTGCGCGACGGCAGCTATCTGTTGCTTCTCTGTGGCCTCGGCGAAGTCGGAGCGGGTGCGCACTTCGAACTCCCCATGCCGAAGGACCTGGCCGGTCAGGACGCCGACCCGAGGCGCCGTGGGCAGGCCGGAGTACGGTTGCTGCATCGAGTGGAAGAGGGCCAGTTGAAGGCTACCTTGCCATGCGGGGTCGGTCGCCTGGGCGAGCGCAGCGCGCAGTTCCGCCTGCTGGACATCCGAAAGGGCCAATCCAGAAATCTCCGGCGACAGCCCCATGTCCGCACCGGCCCAAACCAGATGGCGCAGAGTGTCCGGTACCGGCGTGGCTTGGTCCAATGCGACCAGCGACCAAGGATTCGAATTGAAGGTGGCGAGGATAGCCCCGGACGCGGCATGCGGTTCATCGATTGCCAGCAGTGGCGCCGGATCACCTGCGCGGGCCGCCAGCAGGGCGGCGGCAGGGGCCGTGTCTGAGGTCACTTGCGCGAGCCAGCTTTTTCCAGAGAGACCCCCGGGGGCGCGAAGCATCCGGTTGCGCGTCTCCCGGTCAAGTCCGGCAAGGTAAGCGCTACCAAGCGATCGCGGCTCGATGGCTCCGAGAAAGAGCATGGCACGCTCGTCACCGCCCTTGGCGAGGGCCGACAGAGCCGGGAACGCCGTAGCATCATCGTCGGCAAGCCAGTAGCCGATGGCCTGCTCGACCGGGTCCTGGGCCACGGCAGGGCCAGTCGAAGCCAGTCCCAGCGCCAGCAGACAGACAAACGATCTGAAGCGTCTTCTCATCACACCCCTCGGTACTTGCACGGTAACAAAAGTAAGCCGATTTCGACCGTCAGCAAAGCGAATGTCTCAGCCGGACCTGTTAGTCGCTCAAAGCTAGATTTCTCCGCATCCACACCACCAGGTCTGTAAGAGCAATGGATGTTGAGGCGGGCGCGTAGCAAAATCTGTGTGTTCCGCCGTCGTTTCAACAAAGTGCCAGATCAACGTTGCTCAAGCCGACGGCAATCCCGGCATGAGACAAACTGGGGATCTCCGACCCACACATGCACGCTGTTTACGTCTGTGGGCTCCAAGTTGGACGCCGATGAGGGCTCTGGCCATTTGGGGCGCAGATCTGTGTTCTACACCTGATCACAGCTAGGGGCCGACCCCGACGGCTGCCGGTGCCTGCCCTTCAGTCGCTGCGCTGCATCTCCGCAAGTCCGAACTGACCCCAAATTGGAAGAGCAAATCAAATCTCGATCAAGCTTTGTGGAGCCACGACTAGAGCCCCTCCACGAGGATGAGGTCGGTATCCGAGATCTTCTCTCTTACAGCTCGAGCTACTTTATATGCATCTGACTCATAGAAGGCACGAGCTGCGTCCAGACTGTCAAATTCGATCAGAATGGCCAGACCCTGGCCACCGCCTTCGCGATGATCTGGCGCTGGATTTCGGACAAGGACTCTACCGTTATGGGCCTTGATGGCGGCCCCTGAGAGTTGCTTGAACTCTTCAAAAGCGTCTTTGTCGTGCACCCGAATATGAGCAATAAGATAGCCCTTGGGCATCTTGCAAACTCCTTGTCATTCGACTCTGATCAGAAGTCCTGCAAATGGTGGAGTGTTATGTTGGCTGTGTCCAGCACCAAGGGCTGATAGCTCGCCGCGCGCATCGAACGTACACTTTGTCCCGCTAAGCGGTCAGTTGCTTCGCGAGAATGCTGCAGCACTGACCAACGTCTGCTTCGGGGACTGGGGCCACGCAGCGTGAGGCGAGGCCGACCGGCAACTCTGGGCCGAGCACGTTGATAGTCGGTGGAACATCCTAGAGAGCGGGTCAGACTTATGGCTGCTCTCTGTTTTCTGACAGGCACGGGATGATGAGGAGAGTTAGCGCTCTGTGGGGCCTAGTCACTGAGATTTGACCTTGTTCGGAATTGATCCCGAAATCTTGCCATCATCGTGTCTAAAGGCATTCCCCGCCGTCGATCACCAACGCATGACCGGTCATGAAACCAGATTGATCAGAGGCAAGATAGACGATGCTGGTGGCTATTTCCTCGACCGAAGCCCAGCGACCCATCGGAATAGAGCCTGCTACATAGCTTTCCAGGGCTGCGCGTCCGCCCATCTGTTGCTGGAAACCGTCGTTAAAAGGGGTGTCCACAAAGCCCGGACACAGCGCGTTGCAACGGATGTTGTCAGCGGCATAATCCACCGCGATCTGGCGCGTCATGGCAACGACGGCGTGCTTCGTGGTGCAATATGCGATCATGCCGGGATCATACTGCACGCCCGAGTTGGACGCGGTGATGATGATCGACCCTTTACACTGGCGCTGCATATGGGGCATTGCGGCACGGGCGGCCACAAAATGCGCCCGCACGTTCAGCCGCCAGGAGGCATCCATGCCCTCGGGTCCAATGTCGGTCAGCCGCCCCGCCACCTGAATACCCGCGTGGGAATGCAGGATGTCCAGCCGGCCCCGGCCTGCCACGAGGTCGATCGCAGCGGTTACGGCGGCATCGTCGCCTGCATCGAGCGCCATGGCCTCAGCCTGCCCGCCCAAGGTGCGGATCTCGGCTGCCACGCCTTTGGCGCGCGCGCCGTCCAGATCGGTAACCGTCACATGTGCGCCTTCACGCGCGAGCGCCAGCGCCCCGGCCCGTCCGATCCCCGACCCTGCCCCGGTCAGAAACGCCACTCGCCCCTCAAGCAGCATCTGCGTCCCCCTTTTTCGGCCCGCGCCGCAGGATCACCTGTGCAGCCACGAGAAGCAGCAGTGAAACCACCAGCACCATTGTGCCGATGGCGTTGATCTCGGGTGTCACGCCACGACGGATCGAGGAGAAAACGTAAATTGGTAACGTGGTTTCCGACCCGGCAACGAAGAAGGCGATGATGAAGTCATCAAAGCTGAAGGTGAAGCTTAAGAGAAACCCTGCAAGGATGCCGGGGAAGATCAGGGGCAGAGTGACTTGGCGGAAGGTGGCGAAGGGTGGGGCATAAAGGTCGGCGGACGCCTCCATCAGGCTGCGATCCATACCCGCAAGGCGGGCGCGCAGGATGATGATCACCAGCGACATCGAAAACAGCGTATGAGCCGCGATAAGTGAGCCATAACCCATCGACAGTTGCGGGGCCCGGCCTTCCGGCGCCAGCAGCGCCAAAAGTGGATTGATCCAACCGAAGAGGGTAACAAGCGCAATCAGCGTGGCGATGCCGATGACGATGCCCGGCACCATGACCGCGACATAGATCAGCGCATCGGCCACCACGCGGATGCGGCCCTTCATGCCTTGAAGGGCGAGTGCAGCCATTGTGCCAAACACAGAAGCGATCAAGGCTGAGGACAGCGCGACGATGAAGCTGGTCCACAGCGCCTCCATAACGAAGGGGTTGGACAAGGCCTTGCTATACCATTGCGCCGAAAAGCCGGTGAACTGGCTGGCGTGACGGCCCGCGTTGAAGCTGAAGATCGCGATAACCGCGATCGGCAGGTAAAGGAAGGCAAAGACGGCGGTGGCGTACAGGCGCATGGCTTTCCCCTACATCATCGCCACGTCGTCGCGCTGGCCACCGATGCGGCGCATCAGCCACATGTACATCGACACGGTGACAAGCATAATCACCACCAGCGTGACTGCCACTGCCGCCCCAAAGGCCCAGTTGCGCGACTGCAAGAACAGATCGACCAGCGCGTTGCCGATGAAGAACACCTTGCCGCCGCCCAGCATGGCTGGGATCAGAAACTCGCCCATCAAGAGGATGAAAACCAGCATGCAGCCGGTGGCAACTCCGGGCAGCGACAGGGGCAGCGTGACTTGCAGAAAGCTGCGCATCGGTGGGGCGCCAAGGTCGGCAGACGCTTCCAGCAGGCGTTTGTCGAGGCGTTCCAGGCTGACATAGACCGGCAGCACCATCAGCGGCAGGTAGCCGTAAACGATGCCGGTCAGCACGGCGAAGGGGGTGTTAATCAGTCGCACCTGCCCAAAGCCCAGCCAGTCGATCACCGCAGGCAGGCCCTGGCCGCCCAGAATGAATATCCACGCATAGCTGCGGATCAGTATCGAGGTCCAGAATGGCACGATGACAAGGATCAACAAGAGCGTGCGCCATTTCGGATCGGCCCGCATGGCAAGGAAATAGGCCAGCGGGTAGGCGATCAGCAGCGACAGCAGTGTGCCTAGAGGTGCCAACATCAGCGTGTTCTTGAATGCCGTCGCACGGGCAGGAAGGTTTGCGTATTGCGCGAAGGTAAAGGCGGGGACATAGCCGCCCGCAGGCGCCCGTTCCCCAAAGCTGAACACCAGAACGAAACACAGCGGCAGTACCAGCATGACCGTAAACCACACCCCTGCGGGCGCAAGAAGAAGCCATGTTGAAAGCCGCCGCTGCATGTCTTTATGCCGACTTGAACCGTGCCATCAACTCGGCGCGGTTCGGATCGGTCAGCGTCGCCGCTGCGCCAAACTCCAGCGCGTTCAGAAGATCGGCCGCCGGATAGAGGATCGGGTCGTTCAGAATCTCGGCCGGCAAGAGGGCGTTGACCCGGGCATCGGCCACCGGATAGCCATGGAACAGCACTTCCTTGGCGTTGACGTCGGGCTTCAAAAGGAAGTTGATCAGGGCATAAGCCGCGTCGCGGTGCGGAGCGCCTTTGGGTATGGCGTAGAAGTCGGACCACAATTCGCCGCCTTCTTTCCCAAGGACATAGACGATCTCTGGCATGTCGCGGCTCAACTGCTTGCCGTCGCCGGTCCAGCAGATCGTCATCCAGGCATCGCCCGAGCGCATCGAGGGCTGGTAGTCCGACGAGATGGCAAAGAGATGCGGTTTGGTTGCGATCAGAAGTTCCTCGGCCTTGGCCAGTTCCGCTGGATCGATCGAGTTGAAGGAATAACCAAAGGCCTTCAACGCACCACCAATGGTGGTCAACTGATAGTCATGCACCATGGTGCGGCCCGAGAAGGTGGTCTGCGTCAGGTCAAAGAACTCCTTCCAGGTGGCGGGCGTGGTGCCGCCGGTGTGGTTGGTGTTCACCGCAAACCCTGTGGTGCCCCAGTTCTTCGGTACGGCGTAAAGCTTGCCATCCACCGTACCGGGACCGGCAAAGCGCTGGTCAAAGCTGGCCGCGTCATAATTCGGCAGCATCGCCAGGTCGAGAGGTTCGATCAGGTCCTGCTCGACATAGGTGGTGATGGTGTAGTTGGTCGGCTCGAATACATCCCAGCCCGAACCGCCCGCTTGCAGTTTTGCCAGCATCTCTTCGTTGGAGCCAAAGACGTTGACCTGTATCGCCGCGCCTGTTTCGGCGGTGAAGCCGTCCAAGTTGGCGACGTCATGGTAGTTGGGCCAAGTCGCCAGCACCACACGGTCACCGATGGTCTGGGCCTGGGCGGCGCGGGGCATCAGCCCCGGCATGGCCGCGCCCAGTACGGCAGAGGCCGCGCCAAGGCCGGTCACGCCAAGGAAGTGTCGGCGCGTGACCGAGCCCTTTTGATACCGCCGCAACTCTTCCATGAACTTCTGACGCGAGATGTGGTCAATCTTGTCGGTCATTGTCTAGCTCCCTATTGGTTGGTTCTTTCAGTCTTGTGGCAGTATGAGGCCTGCTTCCGGCGCCCATGAAATGAAGCCCGCGTTACCCGGGGCAAAGCCGCCCGCGCTCGCTTCGGCCTGCCGGGCGACGAGCACCAGAAGGTCGCCTAGGCTGGCATGGCGGACAAGGTATTCGGTGTGTTCGCCCAGAAAGATGCGGTTTATGACCGTGACGGGTTCGGCACCCATGCGGGCGCTGTGGGCAAGGTCGATCTGTTCGGGCCGGACGCTGAGTGCGGCCTTGCCACCCCGCACCAGCCCGCCCGAAACCCGGCCCGCAAAGCGCAGGCCTGAGGGGGATTCGATCTGGCCGTTTGTCAGAGAAAGGGCGGTCAGCGTGCCATCAATGAAATTGGACTTTCCCACAAAGTCAGCGACATATCGGCTGACGGGCTGGTCATAGAGCGCGTTGGGAGAGCCCGATTGCACGATGCGCCCGCTGCGCATGATGCAGATGCGGTCCGACATCGACAGCGCCTCTTCCTGATCGTGGGTCACAAGGACAAAGGTGATGCCCAACTGGCGCTGAAGGGTCTGCAACTCGATCTGCATCTCACGGCGCAGCTTGCGGTCGAGGGCTGCCAAAGGCTCATCCAAAAGCAAGACCTTCGGCTCGTTCACGATGGCGCGAGCAAGCGCCACGCGCTGTTGCTGACCCCCCGACATTTCCCAGATCCGGCGAGGGCCAAAGCCCGACAGGCGCACCATGTCCAAGGCGCGGTCCACCTTGCGGGCCACATCGGCCCGGTCGGGGCGCGGGCGGCGCTGCATCAAGCCATAGCCGATGTTCTCTGTCACCGTCATATGGGGGAACAGCGCGTAATGTTGAAACACCATGTTCACCGGGCGGCGATAGGCTGGCACATCGGTCACGCGTTCGCCGTCCAGATAGACCTCGCCCGATGTCGGGGTTTCAAAGCCCGCAAGCATGCGCAGGGCTGTGGTCTTGCCGCAACCTGACGGACCGAGAAAGGACAAAAACTCACCCTTGCCAATGCCATAACTCAGCGCATCAGCCGCAAGCACGGTGCCATAGCGTTTGGTGGCAGCGCGAAACTCGGCGACCAGGGGGCGGTCGGCTGTTTGATCTTTAGCGCCACTGTCCAACTGGCTTTGCATGGGCCCGCGTCTATCCTATGAAACCACGGAAAGCGTAGGAGATGAGCGATTGGCTGTATATATAACAAATAGGGTATCGTGGCCGTTGTGGTGGTTGGGATGAGCCAGCCGCACTGGGCGCTTGCGGCAGAAGTGGTTGCTTCGCTGGATAGTCCCATCTTGCCACAGGCCTTGGCAGAGTTGTTGCGGCAGGTGGCGCCTTTCACTTACACGGTGATGTTTGGCTACCGTGGTGCAGACCAGCCAATCGACCTTTACGATGACTTCCCGCCCGGCAAGCGCAAGATCTTTGTGACTGACTATCAGGCCGGGCCCTACATGCTGGATCCCTTCTTTCTGGCCGCCTCGCGGTCGGTGGCACCCGGGCTGTACCGGTTGCGCGACCTGGCGCCGGACCGGTTCTATCAGGGCGAATACTTTCGCAGTTACTATGTGCAGACCGGTTTGGCCGAAGAAATCGCCTATTTCGTCAACCTGCCGGACCAATCGACCCTGACGTTGTCGCTCATGCGGGCGGAAAAGCCGTTCTCGCAAAAAGAGTTCTCAGCCCTTGAAGGGACATTTCCCTTTGTCGCGTCAACTGCGCGGTGGCACTGGCCGGGACTGGACCAGAAGTTCGACAAGAGTGGCACTTCTTTGCGGCGGCCACAGCGGCAGATGGCCTATGATATGGGCAGCTTTGGCGCGGGCGTTCTTACCCCGCGCGAACGCGAGGTAGCCGAGTTCAGGCTCAAGGGTCATTCCGCCGAATCCGCCGGGCAAATTCTGGGAATCGCAGCAGGGACCGTCCGTATTCACCGGCGCAACATCTACTCCAAGCTGAACATCAACTCGCAGGGTGAACTCTTTTCGCGTTTCCTCCGCACCCTTGTCGACCCTACCTGAAACCCAGTACGTGCGCACAGCCAACACGTTTGGACGGCCTAAGAAAATCCGCTGTTTCGATCATGTCATATGATTGTCAGCAATGATGAAACTTGTCGCTGATGGTCCGCTTTGGGCAGCGCTCGCCCAAGCACTGCTCTGATAGCGAGCGGCAGCTCTGGGCCGAGGCTGTGTGGAAACTGCTCTCTGTGGTAGACTTCGGCAGGTCAGGCGGAGGCGGGCATGGCGGGTTTCATCGAGGGCGTTGATCGCGGCCAGTCGGTGCTTTTTCCTGATCGGCTGGACGACTGGATCGGTGAGGATAGCCTCGTCCGCGTTGTCGATTTCTTTGTCGAAGAGCTCGATCTGCAGCGTCTTGGGTTCGCCCGTTCGGCCCCCGCGCGGACTGGGCGGCCCGGCTATCACCCCGCAGTGCTGCTCAAACTGTTCATCTACGGCTACCTGAACCGCATCCCGTCGAGCCGCAGGCTGGAACGCGAGGCAGGGCGCAACGTCCAGGTCATTTGGCTGACCGGCAAGCTGGTGCCGGATCACAAGACCATCGCGGATTTCCGGCGCGACAACGGTGGGGGCATCCGCAAGGTCTGCGCGCAGTTCGTCGAGCTTTGCCGCCGGATCGGCACGCTGAAGGGCGATTGCGTCGCCATCGACGGCAGCAAGTTCAAGGCGGTGAACAACCGAGACAGGAACTTCACCACGGGCAAGATCGCCAGCCGCATCGCCCATCTCGAAGCCGATGTCGAACGCTACATCAACGAGATGGTCCGCATCGACCGGCAGGAGGAAGGTGCGGCGCGGGCGGAGAAAGTAGAACATCTGTCCCGCCGCTATGGCCGCATCCGGCAAGAGATCGCACGGCTCAAGGAGATGGACCAAGCCTTGGCCGATGCTCCCGATGGCCAGATTTCCCTGACGGACCCAGACGCCCGCGCGATGGCGACCAGCGCGCGGCACAGCGGCTTGGTCGGCTACAACGTCCAAAGCGCCGTCGATACGGAGACCCATCTCATCGTGGCGCATGAGGTCACCAATCAGGGCTTCGACCGCGAACAGCTCAGCCCGATGGCCATCGCGGCCAAGGCGGCCCTTGGGCGGGACGACCTGCATGCCATCGCCGACAAGGGCAACTTCAGTGGGCCAGAGATCCTGGCCTGCCATGAGGCGGACATCACGACGACCGTGCCGCGGCCAGCGACCTCGGGCAATGCGGCCAAGGGCAGGTATGTGAAAGCGGACTTCGTCTACGACGCCGACCGGGACGTCTATGTCTGCCCGGCAGGCGAAGACCTGATTTACCGCTACACGACCGAGGAACGCGGCATCCCGATCCGGCGATACTGGATCAACGGATGCAAGACCTGCCCGCTCCGGAGCAATTGCACGAGCGGCAACGAGAGGCGGATTTCACGCTGGGAGCGCGAGGATCTGGTCGACGACATAGATAGCCGTCTGGGGCGTGATCCGGATTACATGACGCTCCGCCGCTGCACCGTCGAGCACCCGTTCGGCACGATCAAGGCGTGGATGGGCGGCACCCATTTCCTGACGCGCAGGCTGAAGAACGTCCGCAGCGAGATGGCACTGAACGTTCTGGCCTACAACATCAAGCGAATGGTCTCCCTGCTCGGCGTCAGGGGGCTGATGAGGGCAATACAGGACTGATCACGGGCGTAGACAACCATCGGGCCGAACCGTAGCCGTCAGAGATCACCCGGAGGCGTGGCCGTAAGCATTTTTTGCACCCCGACGCGCGTTGCCGTCTGAACTGTGCTGTTCCACTCGCGAACCTTGCATCGTCAGCGCGTTTCCACACAGCCTCGGCCGTTCGCGTTGTTCAAACGATGCGCCCCCCCCGCACGGCCCCTCCCCGGCTCGGAACGTATGCGGGCGGGCGCAGCGCGGCGTTTCGCTAGCGACAGGCACTTTCAGCAGGGAGTCCAGGCGGAATCCACCTGCAGCGTTTTGCGTAGCGGCAGTCCCACGCACGGCCGCCACCGCCTTCCGTCGCCCTAAATGCACTAGACACACTTAGACATTGACACCCTTAATGTTCCCTGCGCAGATAGGCGCTATGCGTATGGGCCCCTTCATCAGCCTTCTGTCCGAGACCTACGGCTTGCACGAAAGCTCCGTGGCGGCCGTGGCACGTGTGATGCGCGAGGCAGGCTGGCTCACGACGGGAGCCAGGGGTGTAAATGCACCGGAGATGACGAGTGTAGACGTCGCGCGGATGACACTCGCGCTGCTTTCAGGCGAGCCGCCCGGGAAGGTGGTTGAGGAGTTCGAGTTCCTGCGCGGCTTGGAGGCCAAAGCCCCTCCCCCGGCGCAGGGCCTGACGGCGGGGTCAGGATTAGACCAGCCCCATTGCCTTGAGGATGGGCTGATCTGGCTCTTCAGTTTGACTAGTGCATCTTCGACCATCCGTAAATACGGCTCGTATGCCCATACGCGCTGGTTTTGGCCCTATGTGACCGTAAGCGTCGACTCGTCGGCCCGGGCAGCGCAGATCCACTATTCAGATCATAGGTGTACCTATGAGGACCTGGCCCGGGATCGGGAAGTTGCTGAACTTCGAGCCGAGGCTATGACCTATGGCACCTTGTTCTTCTTGGACCAGGTGATCGAGAGCCGCAGTGCCGGCTGGGACTCGGGCGTGGCCCGTCAGCGAAGAATGCGCGTGATTCGGACCATTGAGAACCGCGAAATAGCTACTATCGCCGATGCTGTTGCAGCAAGTGCGTCCGTCAACCCAGAACCGAACTAGGATACGGAAGATGTCGAATATGGACAAGATCAACATCAAGCCCAAAGGCGCCGACGCCGAGTTCGACAAGCTCATGCATGAGCTCCGTGGGATCCTCATCGACGGGATCAAGCATGGGTTCTTCGATGGCGAGATTACTGTGCGGGCGCCTAGGTCTGATCGGCGCGAGGTTCTGCTCTCAGTCGGCAAAAGCTACAAGTACACGATCAAGGTTGACGACCTGCCCCACTGATCGGGGCACTTGAATGGCGATCCCTGTGACAGGGACGCACGACCAAGCACTCAAATAGATCCGCATTCATCGGTGTGGCGCCGAGGCCCGTGATCGAAGGCGCAGGGCGGCAATGCCTCTGCGAACACGCGATGTGCATCCTTCTCGACACTTCTGAACACAGCCCCGCAAACACGGATTTCGAAGGGCGCAGCCCATCGGCTCGATGGCCTGCCAAGCACATCCAGCGCGCCTCGGCTCACAGCCCCTGTGCCGAGCCCACGCACGACCCTGCGCGAGGATAGCTGGCATGTTGCTCGCGCCCCCCACGCTCCGACCTCACACTCCCGACGCCAATGATGCCCTGAAGGCGCTGGTGCGCCTGCTCGCACGGCAGGTTGTACGGGAGAACCTGACCTCAAAACTCAAAGAGAAGGATATTGACCGTGAAGATCACCAAGTTGCCCAAGCCTCAGCCGAAGCCAGCGACCACGACCGTGCCGAATGAAGAACGCACGCTGACCGTAAAGGAAGTGGCGGAGCTGGATCGCTGCTGCGAGAAGACCGTCCGCCGCGCCATCGATGAGGGCATGCTCGAAGCGATGCGCGTCGGGCCCGGAAAGCGCCTTCTGCGCATCACGCCCGCGGCTCTTGGAAAGTATCGCGCTGCGCAGCGCACCTGACCTCCAGAGTCCATTAATGTCCATGTATTTCAAATGGATAGGAGTTGTCGGGAAGAGGTGCTCAGCAAAAGGTCAAATCTTTTGATGCTAGAGTATTCCCGAATCATCCCCCCTGTCCCGCCCTGTCCACCCGAGTCCTCATGTGTCCCAAAAGGGAGTTCCCGATGATCCAGATTGACCCAAAAAAGCTCGAGACCGCTCTCTTGCAGCCCGGCACGCTGATGTTTGCTGAAGTGATCACCCGCATCACTTCCGACATGTCGTTGCCTCCGACGCGCCGGCGCGACATGGTGTCGGGTCTCCGGCGCGTAGCCAACGCGCTCGGCCGCCCGCCCGAAGCTGTTCCAGCAGACTCTCACTGGTTGCAGAAACGGCTGGCTGACGTTTTGCCGGCCTCCATCGGCCTGACGCCAAAGTCATGGAGCAACATCCTGAGCAATGCCCGGGCCGCGTTGGCCCTGTGCGGAGTCTTGAAGCGCCGTATCAACCGGACTGCCGACCTGTCACCGGCATGGACGCAGTTGTGGGACAGGGCACTTGCCGTGGGGAACCCAACCATCTCGTCGTCGGCGGGCCGCTTTGTCTATTTTCTGAACTCCCTCGACGTGGCGCCTGACGACGTCCGTTTCGGGCACGCCGAGGCATTTCGCGATGCGCTGGTCCAGTCCGAACTGCGCAAGTCTCCGGACCACTGCTTTCGCAAGGCCGTCCACAGCTGGAATCTTGCGGTTCGCCTTATTCCCGAATGGCCCCGCCGGACGTTCGTGCTGCCGTCGCGTACCAAGGTGATCAAACTCAAGCCAGAGGCCTTTCCGCTGACATTTGTCGCGGATATCGATGCCTATCTCGCCGGATTGCGGGATCCTGATGTCTTTGATCCGGAGGCGCTGGCCGTGCCTTTGCGTCCTGCGTCAATTGATCAGTATCGCGGCATACTGTTGCGCTTTGCATCCATCCTTGTCCTGACCGGTCTTCCGGCGGAAAAGATCACCGATCTGTCTGCCCTGGTAAACCTCCAGAATGCCGAAGCCGGATTGCGCTGGATGCGGGAACGGACAAACAATCAGAACACTGTCGGTCTGGCGGACACTGTCAATCTGCTGCGGAACCTCTCCCGGCGCTATGTAAAAGTCGCAGAGGCTGACCAGCAACGTCTCGATTATTGGAATGATCGCTTTGCCGTGAAAAAGTCCTCCGGGATGACGGCGAAGAACCGGGACAGACTGCGGCCTTTGCAAGACCGAACGACCTTGCACCGTCTGCTGGTTTTGCCCGAGCAATTGTTCGACCGCGGCTTCCAGAACGGCCACAGCAAGCAGGCTGCCCTTGCACAGGAAGATGCCCTCGCTATCGCGATCCTGCAGTACTGTCCAATTCGGCGCAAGAACCTGTTCAGCATTCACCTGGATCACAACCTCCATCGTCCCGGTGACGGCCGTGTCTTCCTGGTCTTTGAGGAAGATGAGGTGAAGAATGTCCGCCGGATCGAGTTCGAACTGCCGCGTCATGTCGCCGGGATGATCGACCGACACCTGCAGACACGATCCCCACGCCTTTGTCCGGCCGGAACACCCTGGCTGTTTCCTCGGCGCAATGGGTCAGGACCAGCCAGCGCCAACTATTTCTGCACGAAGGTCAAACAACGGATCCAGAAGGAGGTTGGTCTGACCATCAACATGCACCTGTTCCGGCATATCGCGGCCCAGATCTGGCTGCACGCCAACCCCGGGCAGTATGAAGTGGTCAAACGCCTGCTGGGCCATTCCGCTCTCAGCCAGACGTTGAACGTCTATGCGGGCTTTGAGGCGGGGACGTCTGCCAGATTGTTTGCAGATGTGATCGACGCCGCGAGGCGCAAATGAAGCGGCCCGCCTCTCTGCCTTTCGTTGACTGGCCCGCAACGGATCGAAGCCTGTGGGCCGGCCTGATCACCGCAGATGACCCGTTTGGCGATCTGGGCGCTCTGGCACACCTGCGCGAGACGTCCCGGGCGGCCCTGATCAAACACTACGGTCGCTGGCTGGAATGGCTGTGGCAAACAGACCCGAAGGTTCTTGTCCAATCCCCGGCACAACGCGCCACGCCTGAACAACTGATAGCCTGGATCGCCTCTCTCGGTCACGTCGCCCCGCCCACCTGCCATACATATGTTTATGGTGCGCTCCGCGTCCTCATGGCTGCAGCGCCTGAACGGGATTGGAGAGTTCAGAACCACATCGTGATCCGGCTGCAACGTCGCGCGAACATGTTCAGTTCAGACCGCAAGACCGGGCGCGTGCTCTCAAGCGCGCTTCTGTTCGACACGGGCCGGGACCTGATGGGGTCCAAAGCCGACCAAGCCACCGCCCCTACCGACGCAGCTCTATGTCGGCGTGACGGCGCAATGATCGCATTCTTAGCAGTGATGCCGATCCGTCTGCGGTCATTTTCCGAATTGCGGCTGGAAGATTCAGTGTTGGTCACTGACTCTCGCATCGTGATCCGCCTTTCAGCGGACATGACCAAGAAAGGACAGGACTGGGAGGCGCAGGTCCCCGACCTGTTGGAGCCCCTGCTGCGGAGTTACATCAACGAGGTTCGCCCGTGGCTGATGGTACCAACCTGCGCCCGGCACGACTGCCTCTGGGTGACCCGCTTTGGGTCCCCTCTGGCCTATGGCCAGCATCTGAGAGCCCCCTCCTCACACCTGAAAGACGTTCCATGACAGACCAACCCGCGCTCCTTGATGCTGTGGCGCATGCCTTCCGCGACCATGGCTTGACCGCCGCGATCACCACCCTGATCGGCGGCTGCCTCGCTTTCGTCGCCACAGTCACCCGCAAGGCCTTCACCAACGAGGCGATGCTTGAACGGCTGGACCGCGAGCTCACCTTCGAGCGCGACCGGATTGACCGGCAGCGCATCGAAGATCGCAAGGCCGACGGGGGCCGCCTCGAGCGGTTCGAGACCGATATCCGGGACATGCGCGACATGCTCTTCGAGGCCTTCCAGCGCAGCCGTGGCGACTGACCGTTCGGCCTCAAGCCAACCACCGACCCATCCCACCCCCGCCCGCCCGCAAGGCGGGTTTTTTGTTGCCCGAAAACGGGCAAAGGAGCCGATCCATGCCCCCTGATACCAAAGAGCCCATCCGCCTGATCCAGCGCGGTCTCACAGAGCTTGGACACTCGCCCGGGAACATTGATGGCACCTGGGGCCGACGCACCGCGCGCGCCGTCAAGGATCTCTTGGCCGCGCATGGCCGCGCGGCAGCGGTCGCCCCGGTGGGGCCCCTGCCCTGGATCACCGAAGCCAGGTCTGCTCTCGGACGCCACGAGGCGCGCGACCGCAGCTGGTTGATGGAATGGCTGAAACGTGACGGCCGCTCGCTGGGCGATCCGTCAAATAACCCCTGGTGCGGCGATTTTGTCGAAACCTGCATGCGTGTGGGACTTCCCGATGAGCCATTGCTCGGCGCGCTGGGCCTCAACCCATACTGGGCCCGCAACTGGCTCCTCTTCGGCCAGGAGACCCGACCGGTGGTCGGCGCGGTGCTCGTGTTTGCGCGGGGGTCAGGCGGCCATGTCGGCTTCGCTCTCGGTCAGGACGACACCCATTTCTACGTGTTGGGCGGCAACCAGTCGGACGCAGTCACCATCGCCCGGGTCGCCAAAGCGCGGCTTCTGAAGGCGCGCTGGCCCCGCACCTATCCCATCCGTCCCGCGCGCCTTCCGACCATGGCTCCCGGCGAAACCCTCGCCACAACCAATGAAATCTGAAGAGGTCCCATCATGTTGAAACCTGCCATTCTGGCTCTTGTGCGCCAGCTTCTGACCGTCGTGGGAACCGCTCTTGTCGCCAAGGGCTACGTTCAGGCCTCCGACATCGAACCGGTGATCGGGGCTCTGATGACTATCGGTTCGGTGATCTGGTCGGTAGGCGACAAGAGGGGGCGGTAAATATGTGAGTGACCTCGGCGGCCAGAGGGCAGGTCAGACCGACACTGTCAGCCCGCAGCGTAAATCAGGAAGACGTTTCGGCGATGGCCGCCTGCATCAAAGCAAGTAGCTTTACTGCCTCGGAGCCGGACGAATCATCCGGACCACCGGGACGTCGGGCTGCTAAGAACGCCTCAATTGCGCCGTCGAAGCTTTCTGCGAAGGACAAGCTCCCCGCCACGGTTACCCAGCCGACGCCCGAAACAGTGAAGAGGTCAACTCGGCCAACCGGGCTCACAAACTTTAAAGGCTGCCTTCGCTGCCGTTGATCTTAAACCCCTGTCGCCAGCCCTCAAGCGAGGGGAGATCGGATAGCGGGGTGCGATATGCATAGGAAACGCGCAAGCTTGCTATGGCGCCACTGGCAAGCGACATCACCGCCACAAGGCTGTCTTCACCCTCAAGCCGGCCGGGTCCCTGCGCGGGAATGGCCGTGAGACGCTTGATCGGGCCCAGCAGGTCGACCAACGTGTAGACAAGATGCGGACCCGTATCAGCCCAAGCGCAACCGCCGGTCCTGTCTCGAGACCGCCGAAAGTTTTGCGGCGACAGGTCAAACCAACCGTTCGACCAGCCAGCAGGGACCCATCGAACTCATCGCATTTCTGACGTAGAAATAAGTAACGGCCCGCTTTCCCATCCAGTGGCGCGCAAATGAAACGTGTTCGACCAACCTGCGTCAAGACAGACGGGACCCGACCTTGGCGTCGACGCAGCGTCAGCGAATAGATTTCCTAGGGATTCTTGGATTTTGCAGCTGCAACGTTGATCTGGATCAACCCCAATTTGAGCAAAATGAGGCAGAAAGTGGTATACTCCGTGCGACGCATCGCACGGCGTTAAATGCCGTCGCCGTTCCACCAAGTCCGATCTGGGGCGTCGACGACTGGCCGCTGTCAGGACCATCCAAATTAGATGAAGCATCAGGATGTCCCTGATCCGAGGGCCATATGACCGAAATACCGGACGCTAATCTTCCGCTTGAGGTGGTTCGCCGCGATACTGCTGGGGCACCTGCGCAGTCTCGCCGTTTCCGGTTCCGGCGGCAGTACCTACTGGTCCTGCTGCTGCCCGCATTCATGTTCAGCGGAGGCGTCATCGGGATGTATTTCCAACCGCAACCCCTTCAGACGTTCTTCGCCCTGACCGGATGGCAGCCCGGCGGCGGGTCGCAAACACCCATTGCCCTGCCGCCCGGTATCGACGTGCCGCCCGAGATGGTGGAAACCATGCAGGCGACCGATGTCGTCGGTCTGGCACGTCTGATGCCACGCGGCGATGTGTCGATCGTGGCTCCGCCTTACGGCGCGGGCGATGCGCGGATCGCAGAAATTCTGGTGTCCATCGGGGACCGTGTCGAAAAAGGCAGCGTCGTTGCACGGCTGGACAATGAGGGGCAGCTGGAAAGTGCGGTGCTGATGGCCGAAGCCAACGTCGCGGTCCGCCAGGCGGCATTGATGCAGACTCGGGCTGCCGTGCTGAACAGCGAAGATGAAGCGCAGGCCGCGCTGGAACAGGCGCAGATCGCCGCCACCGAAGCGGCAGCGGACCATATGCGCACACAGGAGTTGTTCCAACGCGGCGTGACCACGCAGGCGGCGCTCGATGCCTCTGCCGCCGCTGAACGCCAGACTGCGCTTTCGGTGCAGAAAGCGCAGGCGACATTGGCGCGCTTTACCGGCGAAGGCGTGAACATGCAGCCCGATGTGGTCGTGGCCGCCCGCAATCTTGACGCTGCGGATGCGGATCTTGCCCGCGCCCACAGCGATCTTGCCAGAGCGGCGGTTCTGGCCCCGGTCAGCGGTGTTATCCTTGACGTTCTCGCCCACGCGGGGGAACGCCCTCCCGCCGCCGGGATCATGCAGATGGGTGATACCGATCAGATGATGGCCGAGGTCGAGGTTTATCAGGACCGCATCGGCGCGGTCGCCGAAGGCCAGCCGGTCGAACTGGTTGCCGTCGCCATCGGCCAGACCCTTCAGGGCCGTGTTCTATCAATCGGGCTGATGGTGGGCCAGCAAGGGTTGGTCTCGGATGACACCGCAGCGAATACCGATGCCCGCGTCATCACCGTCATGGTCGAGCTTGACGCCAAGTCTTCGGCCATCGCGGCCCGGTTTACCAACCTTGAAGTGATCGCACGGATCGACACGCGGGCTGCCGCACGGGCCAGCGAATGAGCAGGTTGCTGCAATGGCTGTTCGGGCGCCTGCCGATCGGCTGGTTGCAACTGACCCACAGCCGGACCCGCTTTGCTGCCGCTTTGTCGGGTGTGGCCTTCGCCAACGTGCTGGTCTTCGTGCAACTCGGCATCATGAACTCGATGGCGACGGCCACGCTGAAACCCTACGGGTTTTTTCAGGCCGACATCATGATTTCTGCCTCGGATGCCAATTCGATGACCGAAGGCGGCAACGTAGCGCGGCAGTGGCTGTTTCAGGCGCTTGCCGACCCGGAGGTGACCGGCGGCACCGGTCTTTATGTGGCGAACGTCAGCTGGGCACGTCCGACGAAGACCTTGTCGCTGACCACCTATGGCATTGACCCAACTCTGCCCGAGTTTCTGTCGTCCGCCATGGCAAGCAAGACCGGAACGTTGCAATTGCAGAACGCAGGCATCCTCGACATGTTCAGCCGTGGCCTGGCACGCGAAGAGGCCGCCGCCATCCGCCCGCAAACCCCGACCTCGTTCGAGGTGTCAGGCACCACGCTGACGCTTTACGACACGTTTCAAGGCGGCGGCGGTTTTGGCGGCGACGGGTTCATGATGGTCTCTGATCAGACCTTCCTGACGCTGTTTCCCGCCCGCAGGTCCGCGGCCCCCGACCATATCCTGCTGCAGATAGCACCCGGTGCAGACCCCGAGGCGGTTGCGGCCCGGCTGCGCGATCTGATCTCGGACAAGACCCTGCGCATCCGCAGCTATGCGCAAGCCGCCGCCGAGGATCTGAGCTATCAGCAGACCAGGCGCCCGACCGGGATCATCTTCGGCTTTGGCGTGATCATCGGCATACTGGTCGGCATCGTGATCGTCTATCAGGTGCTGTCGACTGATGTGGCGGATCACTTAAGCGAATACGCCACCTTCAAGGCCATGGGTTACCCCCAGCGGTTCTTTCTGGGCATCGTGTTCGAAGAAGCGCTGATCCTTGCCATTCTGGGCTTCATTCCGGGGTTCATCGTGGCAAACGGATTGCTGGTGGGGATGAAGAAGGCGACGACCCTGCCACTAGCCATGACGGCGGACATGGCTGGCATGGTGTTTGTCGGCACATTGATTGCCTGCACGATTTCGGGCGCCATTGCCACACGGCGGTTGGCTGCGGCCGATCCTGCAGACCTATTCTGAGGGGGCCGTCTTGCCAGAGGATACCCCCATTGCCGTGACAGGCCTGAACCACTGGTTCGGCATCGGCGAAGCCCGCAAGCAGGCGATCTATGACGTAAATCTGCAGGTGAAGCGCGGCAGCCTGACCGTTCTGGTGGGCCCATCAGGGTCGGGCAAGACCACGGTGCTGACCCTGATGGGCTGCCTTCGTGATCTGCAGGATGGCTCTGTCCGGCTGTTGGGCCACGAGTTGAAAGGTGCGGACCGCGCCCTGAATGAGGCACTACGGCGCAGGCTGGGCTTCATCTTTCAGGCCCATAACCTGCACGGTAGCCTGACCGCCCTGCAGAACGTGCTGATGGGGCTGCAGGTGCATGGCCTTACCGACCGCAAGACGCAAGAGGCTGCCGCCCGCCATGCCCTGTCGCTTGTGGGGCTGGCGGACCGGATGGACTACCTGCCTGGAAACCTCTCGGGCGGGCAAAAGCAGCGAGTCGCGGTCGCGCGTGCATTTGTCGGAAACCCCGAGGTGATCTTCGCCGATGAGCCCACGGCTGCGCTGGACAGCGAAAGTGGTATGATCGTGGTCAAGATGCTGAAAAAGCTGGGGCAATTGCGCGGCACCACCACAGTCATGGTCACCCATGACAATCGCATTCTGGAAATGGCCGACCGGATCGTCACTCTTGAAGACGGGCGTATCGTGCGTGACACGGCGCCGTTCGATCCGTTGTCATCCGCGAAACCCGCGCCATGATCTGCAAAACCGATGCAACTGCCGCAATCCGGGAATAAATGCTTCCGGAAAATAGGGCGCCTCACCTTCGCCGCTATGCCGGGATAGTTACCCTCGCTCCCTTTCAGACGACAGCGCTATCCGGGGCGGTCATTCGAAAGCCTATCAAAGCTGATCCACGTCAAGGCGTCTTCGATCCGGCCCGGTATGACAGACTAGTCAAGAATTCATTGAGCCAAAGAGGAAAAGCGATGAGCCGCATTCTTACCACCACTCTCATTCTATCACTTGGCGCCGCCCCGGCTCTGGCCGGTACCGTGGCGGAATTCGAAACGGCCTATAACACGGCCTACGCCAACTATCGCACCGCGCTTTTCGCCACAAACTCAGGCGATGCCACAAAGTCCGGCGGCGCGCTCAAGCAACTTGACGGCACCTGGACCGAGCTTGCAGCGCAATACCGCGCAAACCCACCACCGCAGTTCGAGGACGATCCTCTATGGGGCCAAACTATTGAGGAGGTCACCTCCCTGCTCGACCAAGCCAAAACACAGGCCACCGCCGGTGATCTTCCTGCCGCGCATGCCACACTGGAAGGGATTCGCGAGTCGCTTGGCATCTTGCATGCACGCAACGACGTCGAAACGCTTTCTGACCGCATGAATGCCTACCATGCCGAGATGGAAGTGATCCTGGGTATGGATATGACCAATTTGGACGCGGCGGCAAAGCAAAGCTTGCTGGAGCATTCGGCGGTGCTGGCCTTTTTGGCCGCAGACGTGATTTCGGCTCCGCCCGCCGAACTGATCGAAAATCCCGAGTTTGGAACCCTTGCTATTGGCTTGCAGACTTCGGTCAACCAGTTTGTGGCCGCAGCCCGTGTCGGCGACGACGCGGCCCTGCTGGCATCGGTCAGGGCACTGAAGGTGCCATATTCAAAGCTATTCTTGAAGTTTGGCTAAGGCTTGACCAGCTTTTGCTGCCTTTACGGATAGGGGCAGCAAACTCCCAAAATTGGCAGCGCCAAACGTCCAACCACCGGAAGCTCTGCATTGCACAGGTTTTGCGGAGCAAGACATGCTGCAATGACAGGAACGTTTGAAAAACCTGCCACTTTCGGCGTGATCTGATAGGCTTGGGCGATCCTGCAAGAAGCCCAACCAATGCCGAAACAGCCCGCCTTTCCCGGTTTTCGCGATGCGATGAAGAAGCAGCAGACGCGGCGGGAATTGTTTCTGGCGGAGATGGGTGCTTTGGTGCCCTGAACTCGGCTGCTGGCGTTGATCGCGCCGCATTATCCGAAAGCCGGGCCCAAGGGCGGCCGCCCGCCGATGGCCCTGGAGACGATGTTGCGGGCCTACTTCCTGCAGAACTGGTATACGCTGAGCGACCCCATCGCCGAGGAGACGCTCTACGACAGCGAGACGATGCGCCGCTTTGCCGGGATCGAGCTGGGCGACGACCGGATCCCCGAAGAGACCTCGCGAGAAGCGAATTGGCCAAACAGTCTACAATCGTTGGTCAAAAGCGTCCAGTAATGGGCAAAGCTGCAATTGGCCGGCCCGGGCGGGCTATACGCTGTTGAACCGTGAGATGTGCAGTGCCTGCCGGCAGCAGCACAAAAGCCGTGTTCAGCAGTAGGTCAGGGGTGGGCCCTGCCTTATGCGCCCAACTCCGCTGTCAAAGACTATCTCAGACTGATGCAAGTCAATGAGGAATGAATGCGGTTCGGGCAGAGTTCGGCGAATCCATGCACGGAAAGCTGCCATATGCGCACCCTGATCCTGATCTTCTGCCTGCTGGCCGTCCCGGCATCTGCCGAAACGACAGTGTTGACAATCGCGCAAGACCACTACGAAGCCGGAGCGTCAGTGCGCTTCGATGGTCCGGCGGTGACCGATCTGTTTCTGGCAGGCAACCGGGTGGCGGTTGCGGCACCGGTGGCAGGTTCGGCGCATCTGGCAGGGCGGCGGGTGACAGTCGATGCTGCGGTGGCGGGCGATTTGTTTGCGGCGGGTTATGGCGTTATTGTAAGTGGCGCAGTCGGCGGCGACGCATCCGTCACGGGGTACGAGGTGACAATCGGGTCTGTGACCGGCAACTTGCGGGCCGCGGGGTCCGAAGTCGTGGTTGGCGCTGTCGGGGGCTACGCACTAATTACCGGTGCCGAGGTCACACTGAATGGTGCGGTAGCAGGCGATGTGGTGCTGGTGTCTGATCATATCACGTTCGGACCGGATGCAACTGTCGCGGGCGCGCTGACGATTTATGCCGAGGACCCGGAAAGCCTCAAAGTGCCGGAAACCGTGGCTCCTGCAGCGCGGGTCAAGATCGAGCCCCTGCAAAATTATGACGCCCGGAACTGGACTGACCGAATGCCGGTCAGGGTGCCATTCTGGCGGATCGTCCAGGGGTTTCTGACGGGGGTTCTGATCTCTGGCCTGATTGCGGCACTGGTGATCGCTGTCGCGCCAAAATCTGTGCAAAGCTGGCGGGAACTGGCGCTGGCGCATCCGGGCCGCGCGATCTGGTCAGGGTTTTTGGTCACTTCGGCGCTGGCCGGGTCGGGGTTCGTGCTGATGCTGACCATCGTTGGTGTCTTCCTGCTGCCGGTCATGCTGATGATCACGGCTCTGGCGATCTTTGCGGGCTATGCGCTGGGGTCTTATGTGCTGGGTGTAGGGCTGTGGCTGGCCACGGGGCGGGGCATGCTGGACAGTCTTTTGGGCAAGTTCGGACTGGCCTGTCTGGGGGCCTTCGTTACGGGTTTGGCTTGGCTTGTGCCTGTGGCGGGATGGTTCTTTGTACTGGGTCTGACCCTGATGGGGATCGGCACACTTGCGGCATTTGTCTGGTCTGGTGGGCATCTGTTACGGCGTGATGAAAGCCTGACATCAACGTCATAACCCGATTTTTGACAAGGAAACCAGATGATGGTCATGCGACGCGATTTGCTGATTGGCGCAGGGGCTGTGATCGTTACGGGCGCGGGGGCCGTGGTTTATGGGGCAAGTCAGATGGGGTCGATGGACAGTTATGCCGCCGCCATGGCCGCTCTTCGCTCCCCTTTGCCGGCTGGCCCTGGCACGGCCGATCTGATCCGCTTTGCGACGCTGGCTGCCAATAGCCACAACACCCAGGCGTGGCGCTTTCGCGTTGCGGACAATGGCATCGACATCGTGCCAGATCTGAAGCGGGCCACGCCGGTGGTTGATCCAGACAATCATCATCTGTTCATCAGTTTAGGCTGTGCTGCAGAAAACCTGCGTGTCGCAGCCGCATCGCGCGGCATGCCGGGCGATGTGCGGTTTGATCCTGCGACGACTGCAATTCGCTTTACACATACTACCGGGGCCGCCACGGAGACCGCCCTGTCGGATGCCATCCCGCTGTGCCAGTCGACGCGGGGGCTGTATGACGGATCGGCTTTGACCCCCGAAGAACTTGGCCTTTTGGCAAGTGCCGCGCGCATTTCAGGGGTTGATCTGGTCCTGATCACAGACCCCGCACAGATAGGTCGCATGTCCGACCTGATCGCCAGAGGAAACACCGCCCAGCTGACCAACCCCGCGTTTGTGGCCGAGCTGAAACACTGGATGCGGTTCAACCCGCGCCAAGCGCTGGCGATGGGGGATGGGCTGTTCGGTGTGACCAGTGGCAACCCATCTTTGCCCGACTGGCTTGGCCCGACGATGGTGGACTGGATGTTCACCGCAACTGCCGACAACAAGCAAACGACGACAAAGATTTCGTCCTCGGCGGGGCTGGCGGTGTTCGTGGGCACGGGAGAGGATGCTGCGGCTTGGGTGCAGGTCGGACGGGCCTGCCAGCGGTTCGCCTTGCAAGCCACGGCGATGGGACTGAAGCACGCCTATTTGAACCAGCCGGTCGAGGTACCCAATCTGCGCCCGGACTTGGCCAATCTGATCGGATTGCCGGGGCGCAGACCGGATCTGGTGATGCGGTTCGGGCGCGGGGCCGCTTTGCCGTTTTCAACCCGCAGGCCGGTATCTGAGGTGATGATATGAACCCGCCGTTCACAATGCCCGAATTCCTCGCGGTTTTTGCCGCTTACAACGCCGCGATCTGGCCGTTTCACCTTGTCGCATATGGACTGGGGCTGGTGGCAATAATGGCCATTTTCATGCCGCGACCGGGGCTTGTGCGGCTCGCTTTTGCGGCGTTGGCAGTACTTTGGGCGTTCACCGGCATCGGTTATCATCTGACGTTTTTTGCCCGGATCAACCCGATAGCCCCTGTGTTTGCAGCATTCTTTGTTGTTCAGAGCGTGTTGTTTCTGGCCAGCGCCATCCGACCGGGCGACCTGCGTCTGCAGATTGGACAACACTTCCGGTCCATCGCCGGGCTGGTAACAATCGTTTACGCGCTGGCGATCTATCCTGTCCTCGGGATATGGGCCGGACATGGGCTGATGGCCGGGCCAATGTTCGGCGTCGCCCCCTGTCCGACGACGATCTTTACCGTCGGTGTGCTGCTGATTGCGCGTGGCACCTGGGTGATGTGGTTGTCGATCATCCCGTTTCTTTGGTCGCTGATCGGACTGGCCGCCGCGATCCAACTTGGCATACCAGAGGATTTAGCGATGCCTGTCGCGGGGGCAGTTTTGGCGGCGGTCTTGCTTGCCAGTCGACGAAAGACGCGGGCCACATGAATTCGTCCCGCAGTGTTGTGTTGATGCTTTGCACCCTGATCGTTCTGCTTGGGCTTTGCATTGCCTTGGTCAGCATTCTTTGGGCGGGGCCCGCACCGCCAGCCATTACCGCGGTATCTGTTCGGGGCAATCCGGTTACGCTTTATGGCGTCGGAGTGTATCGCTACAATCCGCTGATGTTGGGCGCTGGGTATGCGGCGCAGGATTGGGTGCTTATTGGCGCTTTGGTCTGTTTAGGGTCTGCGGCTGTCGCGTTCCAACGGGGCATGGATCGGGCACTTATCCCTTGTTTGGGGGCGTTAGGCTACCTGTCTTATGTCAATGCTTCAATGGCGCTCGGGGCGGCATTCGACTGGGCGTATCCGGCCTACCTCGTGCTGTTTTCGGCCTGTGCCTTTGCTCTTTGGTTTGCCGCCCGCAACGCCAGTCAAGTATTGGTGCCACGGCAATCACCGCGCCGGGGGATGGCGGTGTTTATTGCCTTTGCAGGCGTCTTCACATTTGTGACCTGGACCACGCAACTGGCTGCCGATCTGCTGGCTGGGCGCACGCCTGCGCGGCTGGACACGCAGATGACGAGTGTCACCACAACGCTTGATCTGGGGCTGATCGTTCCTCTTTGCCTGATTGCAGCGGGCATGATCTGGCGCGGAAAAATTATGGGCCATGTCATCGCCTTTCCGCTGTTGGGATGCATTGTGGGCCTGTTCCCGTGGATCATCGTTGCAACCATATTTCAGGTCCGCGCCGGAATTGACTTTACCACGGCCGAGATCATTGGCCCCATCGCCGGTTTTGCCAGTTTGGGTCTGGGGGCTGCATGGTTTTTGCATGATGCCTGGCGTGGCGAAGCCTTAAGTCACCCAAACCATGGTTTGCCAGACATGGAGAGGCAATAGCCATGGGTTTGCTCAAAAGACGAACATTTGGCATCATGGCCGGGATTTGCGCAGCAATCGTCGCTGTGACTTGGTGGCAGTTCCATGCCGACATCGAAGTCGCCCGCATCCGGGTTGCACAGGGCAGCGTGGTGATCGAGACCCCCTGCGGTTTGATCGAGTATCAGGATGTTGGGTCGGGCAAACCCCTGCTGGCCGTGCATGGCAGCGGCGGCGGGTATGACCAAGGCATGGCCTTTGCCGCCCCGCTCACCTCGCGCGGCGTCCGGGTGATTGCCATGTCGCGCTTTGGCTATCTGCGCACACCGATGCCAGAGGGTGCATCAGCCGAGACGCAGGCCGATGCATTTGTCTGCCTGCTCGATTCGCTGGTTATCCCTAAGGCCGCCGTCATGGGCGGATCGGCGGGGGCACTGTCGGCACTGCAAATGGCGATCCGCCATCCTGACAGGGTTTCCGCGCTGATCCTGCTGGTGCCCTTGGCCTATAAACCGCCCACCGAGGCCAACTCGGCAGCCCCATTGGCACCATGGGTCGAAAATCTGATTATGAAGGCCATTGGATCAGATTTCCTGTTTTGGTCAGGGCTGCATCTGGCGCGCGGACAACTGATTGGGACTGTGCTTGCCACCCCGCCCGAGCTGTTAGACACCGCCAGCGCAACCGAGCATGCACGGATCAATACAATGATGGACACGATCTTGCCCGTATCCGCCCGGGCAGCCGGATTGCGCCATGATACAGCGGCAGGCAAATCCATGACCCCGGCCCGGCTGGATCTGGTTCAGGCCCCAACCCTGATCATCAGTGCCCGCGACGACCGTTATGGCACTTATGCCAGTGCGGAATATATGGCCGGCCAGATCGCCAGGGCCAGGTTTCTGGGGTTCGAGACCGGGGGGCATACCTGGATCGGGCACAATGATGACGTGATGAGTGCGATTGAAGGGCTTATTGAACCTGCCGGGGCGGTGGGCGGGCCATGATCCAAAATACCCTGCAACGGCACCCGTTATGGGTCTTCTTCGCACTAGCCTTCGCCATCAGCTGGGGCGCGATCCTGATCATCATGGCAAGCAGAGGCTTTGATCTGTCCCCGTTGCAAAGTGTTGAGGGCGGGTTGCTGTTTTTGGCCATGCTGCTGGGGCCAAGCGTCAGTGGATTGGCATGCACGGCGCTGTTCGACGGGCGCAGCGGGTTACGCGCACTTGGGAAGCGGGCGCTGCACTGGCGCGTGGCGGGGGTGTGGTATGCGGTGGCACTGCTGACGGTTCCGGCAATCTTGCTGGTGGTTTTGTCTGTCCTCAGCATCCTTGTCGATCCGGTGTTTGCTCCGCGCTTTCAGTGGTGGCTTTTCGGGCTCGGCCTGTTGGCAGGAACCATTGAAGAAATCGGGTGGACCGGATTTGCCGCGCCCCGGCTGTTGGCATGCAAAAGCCTGATGGTGGCTGGTCTGTCGCTTGGCTGCATTTGGGCGTTCTGGCACTTGCTGGTTGATTTTCGTTACAATGTTGGAGCGTTGGGTGCGCTCTGGCCGTTGGAATTTTTCATCACTTATCTGCTGGCGTTAACTCCCTACCGCCTGCTGATGATGTGGGTTTACTGCCGCACACAAAGCGTGTTGTTGGCAATCCTCATCCACGCAAGCTTTACCGGATCGCTGCTGGTTTTGGTCCCTGTGGTTCCGGCGTCACTGGGTTTCTATTGGCAGACGACTTTCGCTATGGCGCTTTGGGCCGTCGTCGCAATTGTTCTGAAAGAAGAACGGGCAAGAACCCCAGAGAACATTACCCTGAAAAGGGAATTGCAGCCGTGAACAAAACCTGGGTTCAGCGCCATCCGCTGTTTGTTTTCCTTGCCGATTTTTATTGTCGGTGGCTTGGCACTCAGCGTTTTCATCACTTGGTTGTTTCTGAATGCCCGTCACAGCATTCTGATCGCGGGCGTCATCCCTCATACCATCGCCAATGCCTGGGGCGAAGCGATTGGCCCGATGACGTGGATCAACGAAAGCGTCTTGGTGCGTGGTGCGTGCGTGCTGGTCTGGCTCGTGGGCATGCGGGTTGTTGCGTCCACAACACAGCAGAAGCCGACAAAAGAGAGACTGAGTTTGCCATGACCACACCGGATGTCAGCAACCGATCGCGCGGAAGCTTCGCCTTGGCCACCTTTGTCGTGCTGACTTTTGGATGGACATGGAGCCTTTGGACCGCAGGTGCCGCATTACCAGCACAACAGGCCACAGTTGCGACCGTGCTTATTGTGGCATCTGCCTTTGGACCCGGCCTGGCCGGGGTGGCTACAGTGGCTCTTTTTGATGGCCTGGCAGGCGTCAAATGGTGGTCAAAACGGTGCCTGCACTGGCGCATCGGCTGGGGTTGGTATGCCATTGCTGCCATCGTTCCAGTCGGCGTGATGGCTATGGCACTTGCGCTTTATGCAGCCATGGGCAGCGCGGCTCCGCCATCGCCTGCGATGGGAAATGGGTTGCTGGTTTTTCTGATCTTTGTGCAGATTCTTGTGCTGGGTGGTCCCTTGGGTGAGGAATTTGGCTGGCGAGGTTACGCGCTGCCCGCGTTGACCGAACGTATGGGCTGGCGATGGGCCAGCCTGTGCGTGGGTCTTGCCTGGGCGTTTTGGCACCTGCCACTGTTTTGGATGCCCGGCATGGCGCAGGCCAACTTGCCCATGGTACCATTCCTTGCCAGCACGGTTGCGCTGTCGGTAGTCTTTGCGCGGTTGTCAGTCAACACACGCTTCAGCGTGCTGCCCGCGATTGTGCTGCACTGGTCAGTCAATGCGGGATCATGGGTCATCCCGGTCACCCCGCAAGGCGGCGTCACGCAGCCTTATTTTCTGGTGGTGGGACTGTTGGTCGTGATTGCCGCCGTGGTCTTTTTGAAACCTGGCCCACATCCATCTCCACAAGGTTTACAACAATGATACGCATGATCGCTTTGGTTTTAAGCATCATCGCCATCCTGCTTGGCGGACTTTGGCAGTTGCAAGGGCTGGGGATCGTACATCTGCGGCCCATTCTGTGCTTTGCCGATTGTGTGCCCGTTCAGGGACCGTCCATAACTTGGGTGGTTATCGGGGCGGTCATGCTGGCGGTGGGCGGATATGGCATCGTTTGGGCGCGCAATAAAAAGCTACCCCAACACTGAAAGGAAACTCCATGCAGATACTAAAAGGCACGCTTATTATTCTTGCTGGGCTTGGGGCGGCCTATGCCACGGCCTCGGCTACTGGGGCTTGGCGCTGGACAAGTGCAACCGATGGTCTGGTGGCACAACTGAATGCAGGCCGGGTTGCGCGTGATGTCACACGTTATGATGAGGCAGAACTGGCATCCTTGCCAGCGCCGGTGCAGCGCTATTTCCGCGCCGCGCTGACGGATGGGCAACCTGTTGTCACCGCTGTGAAACTCACACAGAGCGGTATCTTCAACTTGGGTAAAACTGCGCCTCAATGGAAGCCGTTCACCGCCGTGCAGCACTTTACAACTGCTAAGCCGGGCTTTGTGTGGGACGCCAAGATCATGATGCTTCCCGGCGTTCCTGTTCTGGTGGTGGATGCCTTTACCAACGGCGAGGGCCTGCTGCGCCCGACGCTATTGGGGCTGTATTCAATGGGCACAATTCAAGGCAAAGGTGAAATCGCGCGCGGCGAATTATTGCGCCATTTTGCCGAAAGCGTGTGGTTTCCAACGGCATTGTTGCCGAGCCAAGGTGTGATCTGGCAGGCGGTGGATGATACATCTGCCAACGCCACCATAACTGATGGGCCGATCACCGTCACAATGCTGTTTCGCTTTGGCACGGAGGGCTTGGTTGAGTCCATCTTTGTCGAAGGCCGCGCCACAACAGTGGGCACCGAAACCGTTTTGATGCCGTGGGAATGCCGCATGTCGAACTACCAAACCCGCGACGGCATGCGCATACCGCTGACGGGCGAGGTGCTTTACATCACGCCGGAAGGCGAAAAGCCATATTTCAAAGGGACGATTGAGACGGTGGGCTATGAATTTGCGGGATAGCCCAAGCAAAGACGACACCGTCGCCCCATGATGGAATAGCCGTCTGGGACAGTCGAACATCCGAAGCGGACCGTCTCATTCACCGTTTCCGATTTCGTGGCTTTGCTGCCCTGCCCCGTCTGCAAGCGCGTTTGTCCCAGCCAGAACGTCCTGCAAAAGTATCTGCGTTGCGTGCTCGGGATCCTCAAAGAGCGGGCTGTGTGCTGAGTCCTCGAATACGTAAAACCCTTTGACTGGCGCCTCGATTGCGTCGAAATACGCGCGGGACAGCGTTGGACTGGCGGTTTGGTCATATTTGCCGACGATGAAATAGACCGGCAGTTCGAACGTCGTCAGCCGTGTGCTGATGTCGTCCCTCAGCATGGCCTCCCAAAAGAACGGCCGCGACCAGATCTTGCCACGCCAGACGTTGATCTTGTCCATGAGGGTATAAGCCCGCACGCGCCAGATGGGCAGGAAGATTCCGGTGATGACCGAGTTGATGTCGCGCGTTTGCCCGCCGCCAGCGCCGTGCATGGCGGCGTCGCGCAGCCGCATCCACGCGGGTGAGAGACCGTCTTCCAAGCTGACGGATGCAGCCTCGAGTTTGCGGACCATGCCTCCATCGCCTAGCGCCCGGTAGGCACCAAGCAGATAGTCGTGGGCCATAACTTCGGACCGGAGCTGGTGGACGATCTGGGCCATGCCGACATAGGCGAGGAACCGGTCAGGTGACTGTGCCGCGACCTGAATGCCAAGATAACTGCCCCAGGAATGGCCAAGGAGAAGAATGCGATCCTGTCCGAAACGGTCACGCAGATAGTCGGCAACCTCAATCGTATCCGAGATCATCTGGTCCATGGTCATTGTCTCGGGCGGAATATCGGAGGAGAACGACATGCCCGCACCGCGCTGTTCCCACCAGACCATGGTGAAATGCTGCTCAAGGCCCGTGGGGTAGTCCTGTTCCATGAAGAACTCGGGCATACCGGGGCCGCCGTGAACGAACAACAGAACCGGATTTGCGGGATTTAAACTCTGGATGATCATGCTTTGTGGGATGCCGCCGATTTTGACCGTTACGCGTTCGGAAAGGCTGCCCGGTATCAGGTTGCCAAGGGCATCGCGCAGTGGGGCCGGGCGGCCTGGACTGATGGCAAAAAGATAGCCGACCCCGACCAAGAGGACCGCCGCGAAGAGTAGAGCCGCCACGGTCATGGTGGGTTTGACCCCTGATTGCCAACTGCCGGTCGCTCGGGGCAGGTTCTTGTTTTCAGGTGACATGTTTCAGCTCCAATTCCTTCTGGCAGCATGCCTATTTTCCTTGGTCCAGAAGCTGCTCCTCCATGTCGTCAAGTGCCTGCCGGTCCAGCACCCGCCCGCCGACGATGACCGCCAGGGGACGGCGCAGCGTCGAAAGGTTCTCCAGCGGATTGGCGTCGAGGAGCACCAAATCGGCCCGCCGCCCGGGCGCGAGAGTGCCGTCTTGATCGGTAAGTCCGAAGAAGCGAGGCGGGGCTACGGTTGCAGTGTAAAGCGCCTCGCGCGGGTTCAGGCCAATTTTGACATAGAGATCGAGCTCATCCAACAGCGAGAAGCCGTGGAAAAGCCATGGGTTCGCAAATGACGCATCGGTCGAGGCGAGGATTGGCACGCCCGCCCGGTGCGCCATCAGAAACGTCCGGTGGCCAAGTGCAATGGAGTCCGATGCCAAGGCGCGAACCTCATCAGTCATCGCATCAAGCCGAAAGTCAGGGCCGGACCAAGCCGCGCGCACCACTGGGGGCAGCATGCGAACCCTAGTGGCGTCATCGGCGGGGCGGTCACCAACATAAAATCCGGCAACCACGAGGGTCGGGCTGACATGCATATGGGCCTTGGCCATGCTGGCAAGAACCTGATCGCACACATCCTTGTCCCAGCTTTCCAGAATGATCCGGTTGCGGGCAGCCATGACTGCGAAAATCCCGTCGCGATCCGTACCCGCAGCCATCGCATCCCGCAGGGCAGCAAGCATCTCGGCCTCAGCAGTCGAACAAGCCATCGTGACGCGCCCGAAATGCTCCATTCCATCCTGACCTGCCGCAAGGGCGGTGCCGAGGGACACCCTTTCCGGAATATGCCCGACAAAAGGCAGCCCTGCGTCATCGGCCGCATCGGCCAGGGCAAGATAGGTCGGCTTATCGAGCATCGAATACGCTTTGACGGCGGCCCAGCCTTCGGCGGTGATGCGCGCCACGACGGCGCGGGCCGCTTCGGGTGTGTCGGCCAGAAACATCCCCGGCCAGGAACCTGGCGATGCATCGACCCATGCGCCGGAAAGCACCAGCCGGGGACCGAGAGTTTCGCCAGTCTCGATCCGCGCTCGCAACGCCAGCTGATCGGCAATCGGCCAGAGCGCGCCCATATCACGGATGCCCGTCACGCCGTTGATCAGGTATAGTGGCAACGCGCTGTCCGGCTCGGTCGAAGACGAGAAAATGTGGACATGGCTATCCCACAGGCCGGGGATCAGATATGCACCGCCGCCGTCAAGTTCTGGCGTCCCCTCTGGCGCGGAAATGGTTGGTCCGATGTCGGCGATACGGGTTCCGGTGATCAGAACGGATTGCCCACCGGCAAGTGTCCCGGTTTCGACATCAACCAGCGTTACGTTCCTCACCAGCGTGTCGGACGCAGCCACGTCAGGAGCGGCCAGGGCTGCACAGACCATAAAAGCCGAGCAAACATTTTTCATTTCTTGCGTCCTGGTATGGTCATCTGGGTTTCATCAAAGGACATTTTCAGCGCGAGGGCGGCTCGCATCGTCCTTCCTCTCGCGCTTCACTGCAAAGCTTCGATTGCCATATCCGCAAGCGCCACCTCAAGGGCGGGGGCCAGATCGCTCGTGTCGTCCAGAAAGCCGATGTCGGTGTTAATCTGAAAGGCCACGGTGACGCCATGGTCAGGATAGTGCCGCAGGCTTGAGACATAGGCCGGTATCCAACCACCATGACCATAGACCTGCCCGCGTGGTGTATCGGCATAGATTGCGACACCCGCGCCATAGTGCACATCCGGAGTATCGTCTGAAACCGCTACTGAATCGAGAAGCCGGTCGAGATACGGTCGTTCCATGGCGGAGCCGGTGAAAAGAAGGTGACCCCAGAGTGCAAGATCGTGGGAGGTTGAAGCCAGCCCACCGCCAGCCCCTTCTACCGCCGGATTCCAAAGCAACTGGCCGTCGAGGCCAGCCGTTCGCGCAGGCAGGCCGAACGGGTTGTCCGGCGCCACATAGCCGACGGCGAGGTTCGGCAGGTCGCGGCGATCCGAGGGGATCGTGCCGAAAAGCATGAGCGGACCCAGAAAGCGGGCGCGCACGTCGTCCTCCCATGGCGCGCCCGTCACGTCCTCGATGACGAGGCCAAGAAGGATGTAGCCAGTGTCACTGTAGGACCAGGCGGTGCCGACCTCGAACAGAGGGTCCATGCCTGTTACGAAGCCGATGAGGTCTTCGGGCGAAATCGTTGCATCACCAGTCGTCATCTGCGTCCAAGATGATTGGAACGCGGGAAGATTGACATGGTCGGGCAGGCCGGCAGTATGATGCAGCAGGTGTCCGATGGTGATGGTCTGCGCGTTGGGCAGGTCGCGGAACCAGGCACGGTCGCCCAGGTGATCCGCCAGAAGATCGGTGCGCGACAGGTGCCCCTCGCTCTCCAGCGCGAGCACCGTCGCTGCCACAAACGTCTTGCCGATGCTGGCCGCCAGCATCCGGCTGTCCGGCGTCATCGCTGTCCCCGATTCGACGTCGGCAAGCCCAGTTGCGGCGACATTCACGGTGCCGTCCGGCAGAGCGATGGCCGCAGTTGCGCCGGGAAAGCCATAGCGGACCCGGAAGCTGTCCAGCACGCTTTGCAATCCATCCTGCAGCTCGGCGCTATCCTGTGCGTGGGTAGGGGTTACAGCGCAGAGTGCGAACACCAAAGCAGGAATAAAGCGCAGCATCGTGACCTCCTTCATGCTAAGCGGGCTTGCAGGGTGTGGCGGTGTGAGGGGGCGGCACGACCTCGGTCAGCCCTTTCTCGCGGTCGAACATCACATCACGGTGGACCCATAGGAGGACCAGCGCGAGTGCCACGCTCAGATAGTTCTCCCAAGGCTGCGCCTCGGGCCAAAAGGCGATATTCAATTGCCAATGGGTGAGGATCGGGAACAATAGGTTGCCGCCCGTCTTGTTGTAGATGACCGCCATCACGACACCGATCGCCGTCACCCCGAGAAGAAACGGAAGGACGGCCCAGGCGGATTGTGGCGTTCCGCCGACGAAGAACGCGGGAATGTGCCAGAACGCCCAGATAAACCCCACGATCACCCCGGCCCAGACCGGTGCCGTCAATCGCTGCATCAACGGCAGAGCGACCCCGCGCCAGCCAAATTCTTCCACCGGCCCAAGAAACAGCATGAAGACCGACATCGAAAGGATCTCTCCGAACGGGCTCAGATTGAGAAGGCCCGTGATCGGCGTTCCGTTCAAAAGCGCTCCGGTCATCTTTAGTGCCGGAAGAGCGAAGAGCACGAAAGCCCACCAGGCCAAGGGCACCGACGCGTCGAAAAGCCTTCCGAAGAACCGGCGCAATCCTGACAAGCCAGTCGTAGTGACGACCAGCAGCATCCCCACCAGACCGGGCGACCATGTCATGATCAGGTAAATCGGGTTCGTCACACTCAACTCGCCAAACATGGCAGTGATCTTGTCGGGGGAAACCACAAAGGCCGCGCCCATTCCCCAGGTCAGGGCAAAGGTAAGCAAGAAGAATGGGATAATGTGCCCGACGCCAAGGTCGCCTGTGCCAACCGTTGCACGCGTGGATTGAATTTCCATGACCTTAGCCTCTCTCGTTCTCTCTTAAACAAAGGCAGGGACGGCGGTGCCGAGACGAATGCCTCAGCGAGAATTACCAAAGAGATCTAACTCCTCTCTAGGCTGACAGCTTGGACAGCGTCCTAACCCAGATCATGTCTGCAGCGCGACTAATGGGATTTTGGTCAGTCATGCTTCAAACTGCCGAAAGTAGTTCCGGGATGCCGCGCAAGTTCCTTATCGCCGTGTTGGTCGTAATTATTTCTGCTGATGACTGATCGACCACCCCTTTTGACCGCAGGCTGGTCGCATTGCGATGTGCCTTGAGGTAGGCCGCATCGATCATCACCGTCTTCGGAATGGCCGCCCAAGCACTGTAAAAAGGCTGATGCAGAAATTCACCGTGCTTTGACTGATTAAGAATACTTGCGGCGCAATCACCCCGGTCCAGCCACTGACGGTCGCAATGATACTGGGCCGACCGGCTTGGAGGCCTCTAGGTGTTCGATCCCGAATGATCACACCTGCCGGGACCGGACAATCACAGATAGGCCTGAATAGGCAACCGTCCCACCAGCCAGGAGATCGCCCGCTGCGGCGTGCTCGCTTCAGGTTCCACGGTCATCACTGCAGGCAGACCGGGGCGCGCGACGGTCCAGTGCAGCGCATTGTTACTTTGCGAAACGGCGTAGGCCTGATCAGGGGCGATCAGCCCGTCGATCATGCCCGTGATGTCTGCCACCAGCGCCGGGTGTTCGAACAACAGCCCCAACTCGGTATTGGTAAAGGCCGAGCGCAAATCGAAGTTGAGCGACCCGACAATGGCCTGTGTGCCGTCGATCACGAATACCTTTGAGTGCAGCACATCGCGTTTGCGGCCCTTTTTCGGCAGCGGCGAGAATTCATGGATCACCGCACCTGCTGCCAGCAGCGCGCTTCGGTAGCGCCGGTAGGCACCATAGACCAGCAGCATGTCTGTCGCCGCCAGCGCGTTGGTCAAAAGGCTGACCCTGACACCCCGCGTCGTAAGCCTGGTCAACCCCGCGATGCCCGCTTGTCCAGGCACGAAATAGGGCGTAATCAGCCGCACCTCGGCTTTGGCGCTTGTCAAGATTCCGGCAATGGCAGTCGACATCCAAGGGGCGGAGTGGTTGCCATAGGCTTTGTCCGGCGGGTCGGC
>JANPKV010000105.1:0-11433 GCA_031426185.1 Rhodobacterales bacterium
GCCAGTTCCAGTGTCACCGGCAGCCGCGCCCAAAGCTCGGGTCCGACGGGTACGGCGCTTTGAAAGCTGACGCCGAAGTCACCTTGCAGCGTCTTGCCCAGCCAGTCGAAATACTGAACCACCAGCGGACGATCGAGCCCGCGTGTCGCTTCGAACCGGGCGATGGCCTGGGGTGTGGCGTCGATGCCAAGCGCTGAGCGCGCGGCCGATCCCGGCACGACGCTGATCGCGACGAACAGGACGACTGACGCCGCAGTCAAGGTCAGGATGAACGCGCCAAGACGCGTCAGAACCAAGCGGAGCATGCGTTGTGTCTTTTCCAGTTCAGCAAGAGAAGGCTGCCCCGAAGGGCAGCCTTGCGTTTGGGTTCAGTCCGCTCAGGCCGCCAGCCAGGAATCCTTCAGCGTTTTCAGGAAACCTGTCCGCATCGGCTTGTAGTTCTGCAGCTTGTCGGTATGGGCGATCAGAAGGTAGGCATTGACCAGCGGCACGATCGGCATTTCCTCAAGCGCCAGTTCCTGCTGCTGCTTGTAAAGTGCCTTGCGCTCGTCGATCGTCTTGGCCGATTTCGCGTCTTTCAGCAGCTTGTCCATCGCCGCCGACGAGGATTTCTGCACGTTGATGCCGGTGCCGGTGGCGTAGTTGTTGTAGACGAAATCATCTGGATCGGCCAGCGGGCTGACCCAGTACATCGTGGTGATATCAAAGGCGCTCGGCGCCCAGACCTCGTCCCAGTAGCGCGGGATTTCCATGGTCTTGATCTCCGCCGTGATCCCGATGGCCGCAAGGTTGGCTTGCAGGATAGGCGCCATCGCCACCATTGCGGGGAACGACGATGCCATCGTCATCGAGGTCGCGAAGCCGTCCGGCACGCCCGCTTCGGCCAAAAGCGCCTTGGCCTTCTCCACATCGCCCTGAGAATTGAAGGCGGTGAGGCCGGCATAGGCCCAGTTCCATTCCGGGATCACGCCGCCCAGAAGGGGCTTGGCTTGCCCGAAGAAGGTCGCCGCAGTGATCGCGTCGCGGTTGATGGCATATGCGATGGCCTGACGGACCTTGGGGTTGTCCAGGGGGGCCACGGTGTTGTTCATCAACAGCCAGTAATAGCGCGAGCCTTCCAGCGTCTGTCCGACGATGCCCGGCGAGGTGGAAACGGTCGTCCAGTCCTTTGGCGGCACTTCATTGGTGAAGTCCACGGTGCCGGAAATCACCGCGTTCGTCAGGGCGGTGACATCGGCGATAAGCTGGAACTCCATCCCGTCGAAATAGGGCTTCCCCTCTTCGTAGAAATCGGGGTTCTTCTCGAACTTGACCATTGAACGCGGCTGGTAGGACACGAACTTGAACGGCCCGCTGCCGATGGGCTGTGCGTTCAGGTCGTGGCCCGCCTCGACCAGCTTTTTCGGCACGATCGACGAGCCGGGGAAGGCCATGTAGGTCAGGAACGGTCCCGTCGGCACGGTCAGCGTGAACTTGACCGTCAAGGGGTCGACCACGTCGACGCTTTTGATCGTCTCGATCTGCGATTTGTAGGAATAGCCGGAATCCTCGGCGCCAAGCCGGTCGAAGGTGAATTTCACATCATCGGCGGTCAGCGGGTCGCCATTGTGGAACGTCACGCCTTCGCGCAGCGTGAACGTATAGGTCATCCCGTCCTCGCTGACCTCGTAGCCGGTGGCCAGATCGGCGTAGGGCACGGCGTCGGGGTCGACCGACATCAGTGTGGAATAGACCTGTTCGATCACGACATGCGACATGCCCGAGGGGCCCATCGCCGGGTCGAACCCGGCTGGGTCTGCCGAAAAGGCGACCTTCAGAATACCCCCGGGAACGGGCGTATCTTGCGCCAACACCACGCCCGGAAACGCCGACAAGCCGACAAGTGCTGCAGCGGCACCTGTGATTGACAGCAGACCGCGACGGGTCAAATTCAAACCACTAACCGTTTTGGAACCAGCCATTCTATGCTCCTCTTGCGTGTGCCGAGTCCTGTCCCGGAACTTGAATGAACTTGAACACTATTACAGAATGCCCCCTGCACAAGCAGATTCCTCCTCCCCGACAGGGGAAAACGACCCGCCTCGCGACTGCTGCAAACTGTATTCTGACTTTCGCCCGATTTCTTGCTAGCCAATGGTCCCGCAACATCCAGTGGAGCGCATATGCCCGATACCCGACGCGATACGGCCGACGTTTCCAATGACGCCACGACCCAACTGGGGGACAAGCTGCGCCATCTGCGGCGCAAGCACGGGCTGACGCTGAAGGAACTTGGCGACTTCACGGGGTGTTCGGAAAGCATGCTGTCCAAGACAGAGCGCGGCCATGTCGTGCCCAGCCTGGACCTGCTGTCGCGTCTGGCCCACCAGCTTGGCACCTCGGTCGCGGGTCTGTTTGCCGATGCGCCCGAGCAATCGTGTTTTGTCTACAAGGAAGGGGAGCGGCCCAAGCTGAATCTCGGCACCGAGACCGAGGACGGCCATACCATGCTGGAGCGGCTGATCCCCTATACCAAGGGACGGCAACTGAACGCGAACCTGCATGTCGTCCCGCCCGGGGGCGGATCGGCCGGGGTGTTGTCGCATGAAGGCGAAGAAGTGGGCTTTGTTGTCGAAGGATATATCGAGATCACGGTCAACAATGAACGGCATCTTGTGGGCCCGGGTGGCTCATTCTTCTTCCACTCGGAATTGCCGCACCGGTATCGCAATGTGGGCACGACAACGGCCCGCATCGTCTGGGTCAACTCGCCGCCCTATTGATGGGTCAGCAAGGCTGTCGAACTGTCGAATTCCCGGACATCCGACACGCCGGCAAGGTCAGGTGTGCTGGCACTATCCAGTCGACCCGATGCCGCCCTGACCAAGAGGTGCTGCCCGGCGGATTTTGCTTGTCAGATGGTCGGACGAGATCGTAGTTCTGGCGGACCGATGTCAAGTTTCCACCTCACAATTCCCCATCTCGAAACCGATCGCCTGCTCCTGCGCGAGTATCGCCAGGCGGATTTTGACGCCTTTGCCGCGTTTTACGATACACCGCGGTCGCATTTCATCGGGGGGCCGCTGACACGCGAACTGGCGTGGCGCGGACTTGCCACGCATCTGGGTCATTGGGCGCTGCGCGGTTTCGGTTTCTGGGCAGTGGAGGAAAAGGCGACGGGCGCATTCTGTGGCCATGTCGGTCTTTGGCATCCCGAAGGCTGGCCGGAACCCGAAGTCGGTTGGGTCATGATGGAACACGCCGAAGGGCGCGGCATCGCGCTTGAGGCCGCACTTGCATCGCGCGCCTATGCTTACCGGACGTTGCGATGGTCCACCGCCATCAGCATGATCGACCCGGGCAACGCGCGGTCCGTACGGCTGGCTGAAAAGATGGGGTGCCGGCGCGAAAGCGATTTCCTCCACGTTCGGCTGGGACTGATGCAGGTATGGCGCCACCCTTCACCCGCAGATCTTGCTGCGACCCCATGAGAAAAGGCTGCACCTGATGACAAATCGCCCCAACGCCGAGGCTGTGGTTCACATTGATGACGCGCGCTTCAAGGTGACGGAATGGCGCTTTGCTGCGGGCGCGGAGACCGGCTGGCATGTCCATGGCCATGATTACGTGATCGTGCCCCTGACCGACGGCATCCTGGGACTGGACGAGCCGGGTGGCCTGCGTCGCGAGGCGGGGTTGACCCAAGGCGTCCCTTATTCGCGCCGCGTGGGTGTATCGCACAACGTCACCAATGCCGGCAGCACGCCGCTGGCCTTTCTGGAGGTCGAGGTGGTGGATGACGCGGTCGCCCACCGGCGCCGCGACGTGCTGGTGCGGTTCATGGCCGCCTGGAATGCGCGCGATGTCGACGGGCTGATGGCGTGCATGGCGGCCGATTGCGCCTTTCACACCTCGGTCGGCGCAGAGGCCGAAGGCACCCGCCACCATGGGCGCGAGGCGGTGCGCGCAAGCTATGCCGCGATGTTCGACACCTTTCCGCAAGCCGCATGGACCGACGACCGCCACACGGTGATGGGCGAGACCGGCCTTTCGGAATGGCGCTTTGTCGGCACCGACCGGACGGGCCGGCAGGTCGATGTTCAAGGCTGCGACATCTTCCGCTTTGACGGGGACCTGATCGCGCTGAAGGATTCCTATCGCAAGGCCCGCAGCTAGACCTTGCGGCTGTAGCGGATAAACGGCGTAACGGCAGCGACCCGATCATAAAGCTGGCGCGCCTGCGTGTTGAAATCCTGCGTCAGCCAATAGACCATGGGCGTGCCGGCGGTATCCCCCACGGCATAGACCGCTTCGATCAACGCCCGCCCTGCCCCCGTTCCGCGCACTGCCGGATCGACATACAGATCCTGAAGGTAGATCACCTCCTCGATCTTCCAGGCATGGCGATGCGACAGGTAATGCGTCAACCCGATCAGCTGCCCGTGTCGTTCCGCCACCAGACACGAAAAGTCTCGTGGATCGTCGCCCAGAAGTCGGTGAAACGTGGTCTGGTAGACCGGCTCGGGCACGCTGGTTTTGTAGAAAGACAGATAATCGGTCCAAAGCCTGCGCCAAGCGGCCTCGTCTTCCGGGCGCAGGGGGCGAATGATGATATCGGCCATCGGCATTCCTTTTCAGCTTGCCCCGGGCTGCGGTCGCCCAAGGAAACGGTGCAACGATTGTTCCAGGTGATCGGGGCGATATCCGCGACCGATGAACACCACCTTGTTGTCCAGGCGATGGTCAGACTGTTCAGGCAGGATTTCGGGCGACTGCACGACCTTGCGGACGGTCTGGAGCAGCAGCCGACCCGCAGGCGTCCGGATCACGCCCTTGACGCGCACGAGGTTATCGCCCCGCGCATGCAAAAGCGCCGAAAGCCAAAGGGCAAACGACGACCAGTCAAGATCGTCGGCCACATGAACCTCGGTTGGAAAAATGGGGCCCCGGCTGTCGTCTTCGGGCAAGGTCGGCAACCGCGCCGGAGCCGTCCCCTTCGTCAAGGGCGGCAGGTCGGCTGCATCGCCGAGCACGGCGGCAGACACCTCGGCACCGGGGTTCAACACCGCCAAGGTCGCGCGCAAGATGTCCAGATCGGCGGGCGCGCAGGCGTCGACCTTTGTCAGAACGAGGCGATCCGCCGCACCGACCTGTCGCCGCCCAAGGGGTTCTGTCGCAAGTTGGGCCAGACCGTGCAGCGCATCGACCGCCACCAGCGTTTCGTCCAGCACGATGTGATTGACCAGGACCGGGTCGCCCTGAATGGCCGCGACAATCGCCCCGGGATCCGCCAGCCCGCTGGTTTCCAGCACGATCCGGTCAAACCGCGTGCCACCTGTCCGGCTGCGGTCATCGCAGATGCGGCGCAGCACGGCGATCAACGCCGCCTTCCCCGCGCAGCAGCAGCATCCCCCCGCCAGCAGCGTCACGCTGCCCAGCAGCGCGTCGTCCACAGGGGTTTCGGCGGCCTCGTTCACGATCACATGGGCGTCTTTCCCAAATGTCCCGACATGCAGGTGGTGGCGCAGCCAGGTGGTCTTGCCCGATCCCAGATACCCGCCAAGGATCGTCAGGCGGATCCGCCCGTCAATCACGTCAATCGCCATCCAGATACCGCGGGTCAAGCGGGTCGATCGGCTGCCCGATCAATCGTTCCGCCTCGCTCCAGACGTCGGCGAGGGTCGGCACGATGACCTGCGCGCCCGACAGGGTCGAAAGCTGGATGCCCGGCACCGTGCCCCCATCATGGGCGGACAGCCCATAGGGGCGCAGGATCGCGTTCAGCACGCCGGCGCGGTGGAAACGCGCGCGCAGACGGTCGCCGGGGGTGGCGGCCCCGGCATCCGTCCAGTGGCCCGGCACGGCGGGGTTGCCGCAGGCGTTGCACATATGTCGTCTTTCCAGTCTGCGGCCGGGGCAGCCATCGCCGCCCCGGCCAAACGGATCAGATCACTTCGGGGCGGTTGGTGCCACCAAAGGGATAGCGCTTGCGGAAATCGTTGGCGATATCCTCGAACGTCGCCCATTCCACGCCGGTATGCTTGTTGATGTATTCGATCAGCCGTTCCAGCAACAACAGCACTTGCGGGCGGCCCGCCACGTCTGGGTGGATGGTGAAGGCAAAGACGGCATAGTCCATCTCGCGGTAAACCCAGTCGAACTGATCGCGCCACATCTCCTCGATATCGCGCGGATTGACGAAGCCGTGGCTGTTGGGGGCCTTTTTCATGAACATCATCGGTGGCAGGTCGTCGACATACCAGTTGGCCGCGATATCGACGAGGTCGATCTCGTGGCCATGCTTGAGGGGATGCATCCATTCCTTGGCGGTCTTGGAATAGTCGATGGTGTTCCAGCTGTCGCCGACCTTGGCATAGAAGGGCTGGAAGTCGCGGTAGCCCTGGCTGTGGTCATAGGTAAAGCCGTGCTTGAGCAACAAGGCGGCGGTGGAATTCGACATTTCCCACCACGGGGCCACATAGCCGCGGGGGGCGGACCCCGTCAGGCCCTTGATCAGTTCGATCGACTTGACCAGCACGTCCTCTTCCTGGCTCGGGGTCATGGCGATGGGGTTTTCGTGCAGATACCCGTGTGCGCCGACCTCGTGACCGCCTTCGACGATCATCTCCATTTCCTTGGGGAATGTCTCAAGGCTGTGGCCGGGAATGAAGAAGCTGGTCTTGAGGTCGTATTTCTTGAACAGGCGCAGCAGGCGGGGGATGCCCACCTCGGTCGCGAAAATGCCGCGCTGGATGTCCGAGGGGCTGTCGCCCCCGCCGTAGCTGCCGATCCAGCCCGCGACGGAGTCGATGTCGGTGCCGAAAGCACAGTAGATTTTCTTGGCCATTTTCGTTCCTCCTGAAGGTTTATGCAGTGGGCCAGTGCGGGTCGGTCAGACCCGTCGGATAGGCAAGACCAAAGTCGAGTGGGGGCTGGATGACGTATTTGCGGTCAAAGGGAAGCCAGTCATAGGGCATGCCGGACCGCACGATGTAGGGCCAGTCGGGATGCGCAAAGATCGGGCGTCCGATGGCCACCACATCCGCGGCGCCGCTTGCAAGTGCTGTCTCTGCCTGTGCGCCCTCGGCGATCCCGCCGTTGGTGATCATGGGCTTGCCCGACGCGGTGCGCAGGACTGCCGACAAGGGCGTGTAGCTGTCGGTCTGACGATTGTCGAGATAGTCGAAGCTGGACCAGTGCAGCGCATCGAAGGCCGAGTCCTTCAGCGCCGCTCCCACCGCCTCGGCATAGGCCATGCCGGGCCAGGCGCCCACGAAGTCATCGACGCCATCCTGACTGAGGCGCAGCGTGATCAGTTTGCCCGGCCCGATCGCCGCGCGGATCCTGTCGCCGATCATCTTGGCAAAGCGGACGTTGTTTTCGGGCGATCCGCCGAATTCGTCGCTGCGACTGTTCGTCTTGGGATTGATGAACTGCCACAGCAGATAGCCGTTTGCGCCGTGAACTTCGACGCCGTCGGCCCCGGCGGCAATCGCACGCCGCGCGCCTTCGGCAAATCCGTCCGCGACGGCGTGGATCTCTTCCACACTCAGTGCGCGGGCGGGACCGAAGGTGATCTTTGGCCAATCCCCGGAAATGTTGCGGATGCCCTTTTCGGCATCGCTGTCGGTGTAAAGCGACCAGCCGCCGCTTTGCGTGGCCGAAGCACTGACCGGGGGGGCGCCGTTCAGGACGCGCGGGTCAGAGACACGGCCCCCATGCATCAACTGGATGATGATCTTGCAGTCATATTCATGCACCGCGTCGCAGACCTTGGACCAGCCTGCGACATGGGCCGCGTTGGCGATACCGGGTTGCGACAGATAGGATTTCGACTGCCAGGCATCCTGCTCATAGGTGCCTTCGGTGATGATCAGCCCGACCCCGCCCCGCGCGCGGCGTGCGTAATAGGCGGCCATCTCGTCGGTTGGCGTGCCGTCGGCCGCGGCCATCTGGCGCGTCAGGGGGGCCATGGCAATGCGGTTGCGCAACGTCAGCGGGCCAAGCGTCAGGGACGAGAAAAGCGTGGGGTAAGCTTCGGGCATCATGATCCTTTGACACGTTGTTCGATGGCCAGACCGGCCGAAAGCAGGTCCCGGTCACGACCCCGCACCGCGTTGAGCATGAAGCCGGTCGGCATGCCGTCGGGGTCCTGACCCGACGGCATGGACAGCCCGCACCAGTCAAGAAAGTTTCCGATCGCCGTGTTGCGCAAGGTTTTGATATTGTGCTGAAAGAACACTTCGGCATCGGCCTCCAGTGCCGCCGTCGGCATCGCCACGGTCGGGGTGGTCGGGCAGATCAACAGCGCATGCCCAAGCCGGGCATCAATCCGGGCGATCCAGTCCGCGCGCGCGCGCATCAGGCGGATCAGGCCCACCGCCGTCATCTTGTCGGCCATGCGGATGCGCCGGACCACGCGCGGGTCGATCCGGTCCGCGTCCGGGCCGTCCAGGCGGTCGGAATGCACATCCATCGCCTCTGCCGAGGCAAGCGGGCCATAGCGGCCCATCAGGTCGTACACCTCGCGCAGTTCGGGCAGCTGGATTGACCGCACCCGCGCGCCCGCTTGGGTCAGACGCGCCACGGCCGCCTCGAAATTGGCGGCAACGGCGTCCGACAGGTCTTCGGTCAGCAGCGTATCGGGGATCACCAGATCCAGCGCCTCTATCGTTGCGGCGGTTACCAACGGGGTCTGCAGGCCGCGCAGTGCCGCATCGGTCAGCACGCAATCGTCCACCGTCCCGGCCAGCGGGCCGAGGGTATCGAGCGTGCGGGACAGCGGAAACACCCCCTCCATCGGGTAGTGTCCGACGGATGTCTTGTAGCCCACGACGCCATTGAACGAGGCAGGAATGCGCACCGATCCGCCGGTATCCGTGCCGATCGAGACCGGCACAATGCCCGCAGCCACCACCGCGCCGCTGCCCGAGGACGACCCGCCGGGCGACCGCGCCACAACCGGATCGCGCGGGTTGCGCGGGGTGCCGTAATGGGGATTGAGCCCGATGGCGGAATAGGCGAATTCGGTCATGTTCACCGTACCGACGCTGACCATGCCCGCCCGCAGCGCCGCGTTGACCAGCGCGGCATCGCGGGGCGCAGGCGCAGCGTCGCGCAAAACGGCGGAACCCGCCGTGGTGACACTGCCCGAGATGTCGAACAGATCCTTCCACGCGAGCGGCACGCCGTCGACCAGACTGGCCGGATTGCCCGACCGGAGCCGTTCGCGCGCGGCGCGGGCCTCGGCTTCGGCACGCGGGCGCAGGGTGCGGATGAAGAGGGCGCTGTCGCCATGCGTCTCGATGCGGTCAAACACCTCTGCGACCAGATCGACCGGATCACGGTGGCCGTCGCGCAGGGCCTTGGCCAAAGTCCGGACTGTACCGATGGACATGGCTTGGACCTACTCGACGATCAATGTGGCGTCTTGCGGAGACCACGCGACATAGGCCGCCGCGTTTGCCACCAAAAGCCCGCGATACTTGTCGACATGCCCCTCAAGCGACACTGCATCGCCGTTCGGAAGCGTCAGCGCGATCTGCATGATGTGCCCGACGAGCTGCAGCCGGTCGATGTGGCAGGCGATGACATTGGCACCATGGCTGCGCGCTTCGGCCTCCGACAGGGTGCCCGGCAATACGTTGATGGCCTCTGCGGGCAACACGATGGAGACCGCAGCACCAGGTGCCGCAGGTGCGCCGTGTGGCGTCGCGGCCAATGGCCCAAAGGCGGAATCCACGGTCAGCGTGCCGTCCCCGGCGGTCCGGGCAGTGCCGGCAATCAGCGTGTTCGCCCCGATGAACCGGGCCACGAACAGGCTGGACGGCCGGGTGTACAATTCGCGCGGCGGGCTGATCTGTTCCACACGTCCCGCATTCATCACGACGATCCGGTCCGACAGGGCCAGGGCCTCGGACTGGGCGTGGGTCACGAAGACAAAGGTGATGCCAAGTTCACGCTGGAGCAGTTTCAGCTCGTTCTGAATGCTCTTGCGCAGATTGGCGTCCAATGCGCCCAGGGGTTCGTCCAACAGCAGAATGTCAGGTTCGACCACCAGCGAGCGGGCCAGCGCGATGCGCTGACGCTGGCCGCCCGACAGACGGGTGGGCCGCGCGTCGGCCACTTCGGTCAGGCCCAGCTTGTCAAGGATACGGTCCACCTTGCGGTTGGCCTCTGCGACCGGCGTCTTTTTTACTTCAAGGCCGAAATGCACGTTCTGCCGGACCGTCATGTGCGGAAACAGCGCGTAGTTCTGAAAGATCATCGATGTCGGGCGCTGCTCCGGTGCCAGATCGTTGATGCGCTTGCCCCGGATCATCAGATCGCCCGAAGTGATCGTCTCGAAGCCCGCGATCATGCGCAGCGTCGTGGTCTTGCCGCAGCCGGACGGCCCGAGAAAAGCGATGAACTCGCCCTTGTCCACGTCAAGGTTGAAGTCGATGACAGCCGGCGTGCCGTTGTCGTAAACCTTGCCGATATGAGACAGTTGCAAGTCAAAGGTCACTGGGGGTCGTCCTCGCGTTCGGGTCGGGATGGACCGGGGCAGTGTGCCGCCCCGGCCCGGTTGTCACAGATCAGGCGGACAGGAACTCGTCCCACTTCTGGATCAGAAGGTCATACTCATCCGGCCACTGGTGCCAGTAGGCGACGTTCGCCGCCCGGGTCGCCAGCGAGCCACCATCGCGCAGATCGCCTTCCTTGATGCCGCGATCTTCGGCACCTACCCATGGCGCGCCCTCGTACCAGAAGGCGTACTTTTCGGGGGCCATGGCCGCCTTGACCTTGTCATTGGGCGAATAGTAGCCCTGTTCGGATACCGCGACGGCAGGTCCGCCGGACAGCCAGTAATCAGCATAGGCAGTGACTGCGTCGAGGTTGGGCGAAGATTTCAGCGCCGAGACGCCGATGGCCCAGCCGCGATAGCCAGATTTCATAGTCGCGTAAGAACAGGGAACACCCTGCGCCTTGACGGCCATGACAGCAGGCTGCCACGCATCCGCGATGATCATCTCGCCCGAGGCGAGCAAGTTCACCAGTTCGCCGAAGTCACCCCACAGCGCGCGGAACTGGCCTTCTTTCTTCTTCGCGATCAGGAACTTGGACGCTTCCTCGATGGCGGCGGCGTCCGGGTTGCCAGGATTCTTCACTTCCAGCAAGCCCAACTCGTTCATCGCCATGACCGCCTGGCCAAAGGCGATCAGCGGGTCGACGTTGAGCCCGGTCTTGCCTTTGAACTTCGGATCGAACAGTGCCGACCAGTTGGACGCTTCCTCGGCATCCACCAGATCGGGGCGGTAGCCGATGGAGTCAAAGTTGTAGACCGTCGGCACCATGTTCAGGGCGGTCTGGCTTTCGTCGGTCCAGATCTGGCCGACGATCTGCGCGCGGGCTTCCCACTTGTCGGAGGCCTTGACGAAGCTTTCACCGATGCCCGTCCAGTTGGTCAGGTTG
>JANPKV010000106.1:0-8515 GCA_031426185.1 Rhodobacterales bacterium
TGTTGACCGCCAAGGGCGAAGCTGCGAACCGCATCGAGGGGCTGGAGGCCGGGGCCGACGACTATCTTGTGAAACCGTTCGAGCCGCGCGAACTGTTGCTGCGTATCAACGCGATCTTGCGCCGTGTGCCGACGGTCAAGACCGAGGCCGCGCCCAAAGTGCTGCATCTCGGGGCGGTGCGCTACGATATTGACCGGGGCGAGATGTGGCGCGGAGACCAGCCCGTGCGCCTGACAGCAACCGAGGCGCAACTGATGCGGGTCTTTGCGCAATCTGCGGGATTGGCGGTCAGCCGCGACAAGCTGACCGGCGACCTGGACAAGGATGTTGGTGCGGCCGGGGCCGAACGCGCGGTCGATGTGCAGATCACCCGTCTTCGCCGCAAGATCGAAGAAGACCCCCGCCAGCCGCGATATCTGCAGACCGTGCGGGGCGAAGGGTACATGCTGGCCCCCGACTGAGGCTGTCCCCCGACTGTGGCTGGTTGCCGCCCGGGGGCGCATCGCCCCCCGAACCCCTGAAGATAATTCTCCAACGTGAATGCGAGGCGCAGGTGAGCACGCTGATCTATCAACACGACGCCTTTTCGCGGCACGAAACGCCCGAAGGCCATCCCGAACAGGTCGCGCGGATGGAGGCGGTCGCAATTGGGCTGGCTGGCGTCAGGGGTGAACGCCGTCAGGCGCCCCTTGCCGATGACGCAGACATCCTGCGCTGTCATCCGGCACATTATCTTGCCAGGCTGCGCGCTGCCGCACCGACCAGCCGCAACATCGCGCTCGACCCGGACACCTGGATGTCGCCGGGTACGCTGGAGGCGGCATCGCGTGCGGTTGGCGGCGCTTGCGCTGCAGTCGACGCCGTCCTGACGGGCAATGCCACCAATGGCTTTGTCGCCTGCCGCCCGCCCGGCCACCATGCGGAACGTGAGACGGCAATGGGATTCTGCCTTTTCGGCAATGTCGCAGTCGCCGCGCTGCGTGCACTGGACCACCATGGCCTGAACCGCGTCGCCGTGCTGGATTTTGACGTCCACCACGGCAACGGCACCCAGGACCTGCTTTGGGAAGAGCCGCGCATCCGGTTTGTGTCGTCGCATCAGATGCCACTTTATCCGGGGTCTGGCGCCCCGACCGAACAGGGCGCGCATGGCCAGATCACCAACCTTGCGCTGCGCGAAGGCTCCGGCGGGGCGGAAATGTGGGCGGCCTGGTCACCGGTGCTGGAGGACCTGGCGGCCTGGCGTCCCGAGCTTGTCCTTGTCTCTGCCGGGTTTGATGCCCATCGTGATGATCCGCTCGCGGGCCTGAACTGGGACACCGACGATTTCGCCCGCCTGACCCACGCAATCTGCGACCTTGCCGAAACCTGTCAGGGCCGGGTGGTATCCGCGCTTGAGGGTGGCTATGATCTGCCAGCACTCGCGGCGTCCGTCGCGGCACATGTGGGCGTGTTGGAGGAACGGGGCAGATGACCGACAAACCAGTGGCAGAGATGTCTTTCGAAGAGGCGATGGCGGCACTGGAGCAGGTCGTGGGCCAGCTGGAAAAGGGCGATGTCGAGCTGGACAAGTCCATCGCGCTTTACGAACGCGGCGCGGCTCTGAAGGCGCATTGTGCAGCCAAGCTGAAGGATGCCGAGGAAAAGGTCGAACTGATCCGCGCCCAGGAAGGCCGCGCCATCGGCACCACTCCGGTGGAGGGGATGTGAACGCCACGGGTCCGGCCCAAGGGGTCAATCTCTCTCAGGCGATGGCAGCCGCACGCAACAGCGTTGAGGCCTGTGTCCGCAGCGCGTCGCACGACCTGCATCAGCCGGTGGCCGAAGCGATGCTCTATGCCTTGGCCGGGGGCAAATGCCTGCGCGGATTTCTGGTGCTGGAAGGCGCGCGTCTGCACGGGTTTTCGGCCACGGATGCGCTGCCCGCCGCCGCCGCAATCGAATGCATCCACGCCTATTCGCTGGTGCATGACGACCTGCCTTGCATGGATGACGACGATCTGCGCCGCGGTCAGCCCACGGTTCACCGCAAATGGGACGAGGCGACCGCCGTACTGGCTGGCGATGGTTTGCAGGCCTTGGCGTTCGAACTGATTGCCCGAACCAATTGCGCGCCCGTCGCGCGGCTGGACCTTGTCGCGACCCTGGCCCGGGCGGCGGGGATCCGGGGCATGGTCGGGGGTCAGGCGCTGGACATCGCCGCGGAAACGGCGGCGACCCCGCTGACGCTGGAACAGATCACCACCTTGCAGGCAGGCAAGACGGGTGCGCTGATCACCTGGTCGGCAACCGCAGGCGCGCGGATGGGCGCGGCGGATACCGGGCCGCTGTCGGCTTACGGCGCTGCGCTCGGCCTCGCCTTTCAGATCGCCGACGACATTCTGGATGTAACGGGCGACGCCGCCAAAACCGGCAAGGCTGTCGGCAAGGATGCGGGTGCCGGCAAGGCAACCTTCGTATCGCTTTTGGGCCTTGATGCGGCACGCGCCCGTGCCACCGCGTTGGTGGATGAAGCCGAGACCGCCCTTGCACCCTATGGTGCGACAGCGGCAACCTTGATCGAAGCCGCGCGTTTCGTTATCTCCCGCGACAACTGACAGGTGCGCCATGGCTGATCGACCAAATACCCCCATGTTGGATCGGGTCAAGCTGCCGACGGATCTGAAGTCGCTGTCCGACCGCGAACTGCGCCAGCTGGCCGATGACCTGCGGGCCGAGACGATCTCGGCGGTGTCGGTCACCGGCGGTCATCTTGGTGCCGGGCTTGGCGTGGTGGAATTGACCGTAGCACTGCACGCTGTTTTCGACGCCCCCCGCGACAAGATCATCTGGGATGTGGGCCACCAGTGCTATCCCCACAAGATCCTGACGGGCCGTCGGGATCGCATCCGCACCCTGCGGTCCGAGGGGGGGCTGTCGGGTTTTACCAAACGCAGCGAGTCCCCCTACGACCCGTTTGGCGCGGCGCATTCCTCGACCTCGATCAGCGCGGCGCTTGGATTCACGCTGGCTGCCGACCTTGGCGGCGATCCGGGCGACGCGGTGGCCGTCATCGGTGACGGTGCGATGTCGGCGGGCATGGCGTTTGAGGCGTTGAACAATGCAGGCCACCTGAAGAAACGCATCTTCGTCATCCTCAACGACAACGAGATGTCGATTGCCCCGCCGGTTGGGGCCCTGTCATCCTACCTGACGCGCCTATATGCCGAGGCCCCGTTTCAGGAACTGAAGAACGCCGCCAAGGGCGTGGTCAGTCTTTTGCCGGAACCCCTGCAGGAAGGTGCCCGCCGCGCCAAGGAAATGCTCAAGGGCCTGACCGTCGGCGGCACCCTGTTCGAGGAACTGGGCTTTTCCTATGTCGGCCCGATTGACGGGCACGATCTGGACCAGCTTTTGCCCGTTCTGCGCACGGTCCATGACCGCGCGACCGGTCCGATGCTGATCCACGTCATCACCAAGAAAGGCAAAGGCTACGCCCCCGCCGAGGCTGCGCGCGACAAAGGTCATGCGACGGCCAAGTTCGATGTGCTGACCGGCGTGCAGGCCAAGGCGGCGTCCAACGCGCCCAGCTATACCAAGGTCTTTGCCCAATCCCTGATTGCCGAGGCAGAGCGGGACGACAAGATCGTGGCGATCACCGCCGCGATGCCCGACGGCACCGGACTGGACGCCTTTGCCAGCCGTTTCCCGCGCCGCATCTTTGACGTGGGGATCGCCGAACAGCATGCTGTGACGTTCAGTGCCGGACTTGCTGCAGGGGGCATGAAGCCGTTCTGCGCGCTTTACTCCACCTTTTTGCAGCGCGGCTATGATCAGGTCGTCCACGACGTTGCAATCCAGCGTCTGCCCGTCCGTTTCGCAATCGACCGTGCCGGGCTGGTGGGGGCGGATGGTGCCACCCATGCGGGCGCGTTCGATGTGGCGTTCCTTGCCAATCTGCCGGGGTTTGTCGTGATGGCCGCCGCGGATGAGGCGGAACTGGTCCACATGGTTGCCACCGCCGCCGCCCATGATGCAGGGCCCATCGCCTTTCGCTATCCGCGCGGCGAAGGGATGGGGGTCGAGATGCCTGCCCGTGGCGCGCCGTTGGCCATCGGCAAGGGTCGCGTCCTTCAGCAGGGTGCGCGCGTCGCGATCCTGTCCTTTGGCACCCGGCTCGCCGAGGTTTTGAAGGCCGCCGAGTCGCTTGGCCAGCGCGGACTTGCCCCGACCGTGGCAGACGCCCGTTTTGCCAAGCCGCTGGACCGCGATCTGATCCTGCAGCTTGCCGCCCACCACGAGGTCCTGATCACCGTCGAAGAGGGGGCCATCGGCGGCTTTGGCAGCCACGTGGCGCAACTTCTTGCCAACGAGGGCGTGTTTGACCGGGGTCTCAAATACCGCTCCATGGTCCTGCCTGACATCTTCATTGATCAGGCCTCGCCCGAGGCGATGTACCGCGTCGCCGGGATGGACGCGGCCCAGATAGAGGCCAAGGTCCTGGAAACCCTTGGCGTGGCGGTTGTGGGACTACGGGCCTGATCGGCAGGATCAAGCGACGACTGAACGCCGACCGCAAGCGGCTGGCGGCGCCCCCGGCTTCCGGATCACGATCCCGAATCCAGTGGAATGGACGGTGACGGACGCCCTGCTGCGCGTCGGGTTCCTTTTCGCCTCGGGCAGGGCGCGGACGGCGCTGGGGCTGTCTTAGATCACGGTGGTGGCGAACCCACCCGGCAGGCTCGCCTCCAGCAGTTCCAGATCCGCAGAACAGTCCGCATAGCGTGCCGCCATCCCCGGCGGGATCACGAAGGCATCGCCGGGGGCCAGCGCCCGATCCGGTTGCCCCTCTGCCTGCAGGACCATCGATCCCTCCATCACAAAGGTGAAATGGATGTCGCTGTCATGACGTGTCGCGGGCGGCACGCCGCCGTCAAACCGCGCCACCTGAATATTCGCGACGCCCTTGGTCCCCGCCGAAATCCCGGTGTCACGGCAGGCAAAGCCGGGAATGCGAAACGGTTGCCAGACCGCCTGAGCCTTGACGTGATGCACGAACCGCTGCCCCTGCCATTCCCGCGCGGGATCACCGACCCCGTTCGGCAAGGTAAAGTCATGGTCGATCGTGGTCACATGCTCTGCCGGAACGCCAAGCTCGATCACCTCAATATTGGCGCTGGCCTCGCAGACGCGGTGCCGTATGCCCGGTGGCTGGATGACGCAGTCGCCCCCATTCAGGCGCATCATGCCGCCCTGATCTTCGTAAAGCACATCGACCCAGCCGCGATAGCAATAGATCAGCTGGAACCCCACGGTATGGTAATGCACCATGTCCGGCACCGGCCCGCCATCTGGGATGCGGATGTGGCTGGCGATGATCGACCCGCCAAGGCGTGACGGGATCAGGTCGCGGTAATGCATCCCCGCCCGCCCGATCACCCAAGGGGCCTCATCCGCTAGCCGTCGCACGGCGAATTCATGCACCGTCTGGGGCTGGTGGAGGACCGGTGACAGGGGGGTCACCTCGATCTCGGTCCCGTTCGGGGCGGTCAGGCGGCTTTGGCCCCCGGCAAAGTCCTGCGGGCTGTCGGTCAGGATGCGCAACCGACCGGGCGAAACGTCCGCACCCTTTTCGATCCGAACGCGCAAGCCATGCCCGGACAGGGTCGCAACGGATGGGTTATCGGCAGGAAAAATGCTGTCCAGCCGCATGCCCAGAACTTTGGTGTAAAACGGCAGGTCATGGCGCAGTTCGGATGTGGGCAGCAGCACTTCGGCTTGGATCGGGGCGGTGGACATCAAGCGAACCTATGATGAATTTTTCGGCACACTGATCCGCAATCAGTCCTTTGGCAAGGCAGCCGTTTCTTCGGCGAGCAGCCCCGATAATCCCTCGTGATAGGTCGGGTACAAAAGTCTGACGCCAAGCTCATCCTTGATCCGGTCGTTCCGGACACGCTTGCTTTCGCTGTAAAAACTGGTCGCCATCGGCCCGAGGTCGGCATCCTCGAACCGCACCGCCGGCGGATCGGGAAGCCCCAGCAGTGCGGCCGCATGGCTCAGCACATCCTGCGGGGGGGCCGGGTCGTTGTCGCAGACGTTATAGGCCGCCCCCGGATTTGGGCGCGCCATGGACGCCATCAGCACCTGAGCGATGTCAGCGACATGAATGCGGCTGAACACCTGGCCCTCTTTGATGATGCGCCGCGCTGTGCCGTCTCGCACCTTTTCAAAAGGTCCGCGTCCGGGTCCGTAAATTCCTGCCAGCCGGAACACATGCATCGGCAGGCCGGTTGCAAACCACTGACCCTCGGCCTTTACCCGCCACAGACCCCGGTCTGATTGGGGTGTCAGGGGCGTCGCCTCGTCGACCCAGCCGCCCTGGTGGTCGCCGTAAACCCCGGTGGTGGACAGATAGCCGACCCAATCCGCCCGGGCCTGCGCAATCGCGGGCACCGCGCGCAGGAACGGATCCCCCGCTGCATCCGGGGCCGCTGAGATCAGGATATGGGTCGCCCGGTCCAATGCGGGTCCCAGATCTCCGGGCCAGATCAGCGGCTCCACCCCGGCCAAGCGAAACGCGTTTGCCTTGTCCTGACTGCGGGTTGTGCCGATCACCGTCCACCCCCTCGGGATCAGCCGGTCGGCCAAAGCCTGCGCCGAATAACCGTGACCAAGGGACAAAAGCGTGCTCATGCCCGGCACGATGCCCGGCGCGCGTCCGGTGTGCAAGCGCAGCATTGCGCGCTTTGCGGGCGGCGTGTCATCACGGCGTCACTTGTGCTGTGACATCGCTTTCGGCTTATATGCCGGATCATTCGACGAAAGACGCCCATGCAAGACGAACCGCCCGGATTTCTCCGCCCCAAGACCATCCCGCACAAGGCATTCACCGACGCCGAGTCCGCCGTCGCGCGGCTGGAACAGCTTTATGCCGAGGCGACCGAGTTTCTGGTGCGGCAGTTTTCCGATGTTGTGCGCAAGGGCCGCCCGACCTTGCGTATTCGGGCCTTCTATCCGGAAATCCGCCTGACCGTGGACAGCTTCGACAAGATCGATTCCCGCTTGTCCTTCGGTCACGTCGCCAGCCCCGGCACCTATGCCACAACCATCACGCGTCCCGACCTGTTCCACAACTATTTGGTTCAGCAGATCAGCCTGCTCATAGAAAACCACGGCGTCGCAGTGTCGGTCGGGCCATCAGACACGCCCATCCCGGTGCATTTTGCAGTTGCCGGCAACCCCACCGTGTCGGTCCCGCAGGAAGGCGTGCTGGAGTTTTCCCTGCGCGACGTCTTTGACGTGCCGGACCTGTCCACGACCAATGACGACATCGTCAACGGGGTGCGCGAACGCTTTCCCGACGGGTCCGCCCCGCTGGCCCCCTTTACCGCCCAACGCGTCGATTATTCGCTTGCCCGCCTGACCCATTACACGGCGACCGATCCCAGGCATTTCCAGAACCATGTCCTGTTCACCAACTACCAGTTCTATGTCGAAGAGTTCGAAGGCTATGCCCGTCAGGTGCTGGCTGATCCGACCAGCGGCTATACGGGTTTCGTGGCGACCGGCGACCAGGAGATCACCACCCCGGACGGCGTCATCCACCCCAGCGCCAAGACCCCGCAAATGCCTACGTTTCACCTCAAACGCGCCGACGGCAACGGCATCACGCTGGTCAATATCGGCGTCGGGCCCTCGAACGCCAAGACCGCGACCGACCATATTGCCGTGCTGCGCCCGCATGCCTGGTTGATGGTCGGCCATTGCGCCGGCCTGCGCAACTCGCAGTCGCTCGGCGACTTTGTCCTGGCGCATGCCTATCTGCGCGAAGATCATGTGCTGGACGACGATCTGCCGATCTGGGTCCCGATCCCTGCGCTGGCCGAAATCCAGATTGCCCTTGAACGCGCCGTGGCCGACGTGACCCAGCTGGAGGGGTATGAGCTGAAGCGCATCATGCGCACCGGCACTGTCGCCACCATCGACAACCGGAACTGGGAACTGCGTGACCAATCGGGTCCGGTGCGTCGCCTGTCGCAGTCTCGTGCCGTGGCCCTCGACATGGAAAGCGCCACCATCGCCGCCAACGGGTTTCGGTTCCGGGTGCCCTACGGCACCCTTCTCTGCGTCAGCGACAAGCCGCTTCATGGCGAACTCAAGCTTCCGGGCATGGCGTCCGAATTCTACAAAACCCAGGTCAGCCGCCACCTTCAGATCGGCATTCGCGCCATGGAGCGTCTGCGAGAGACGCCCATCGCCCGCATACACAGCCGCAAGTTGCGCAGCTTTGAAGAGACCGCTTTCCTGTGATTGTGGGCTTATCCCCTGAAAACCGCGCGTTTCAGGCTTGATTTGCGGGTCAAAAACCTGTGTAGCGGGGGATGTGCCCTTTGGGGCGTCATAAATCTGCCAACTCGGGATGGAAAAGGAACGCATAATGTCCAAAGCAATGACAAAGACACAGCTTGTGGCCGCTGTTGCCGACGCGATGGGCGCGGACAAGAAGACCGCCGCCGCTGCGATGGATGCCATT
>JANPKV010000107.1:0-7316 GCA_031426185.1 Rhodobacterales bacterium
TCGAAGGCAAGCTGATGAGCTTCAAGGAAGCTCGCCGCCGCTATGGCGTGGCGTAATCCTGTCACAAAAGGCGCTTCGCCCGCGCCCGCGCCCGCGCCTTTGAACGCCGCAATCGTCGCCCGTTCAGGCGTGTTCCAGCGCTCTTGCGGACCAGTCGCCTGCTAGGCTGATCCCTGTGTTCCCCGGAACCGGACCCAACACGGCCGAGCTTGCAATGACCAAGACCTACGCCATCCTCGCCCTTGCCATCATGGCCGAGGTCATCGCCACTACCGCCCTGTCGCGGTCGGACAGCTTTACCAGGCTCTGGCCATCGGTCGTTACCGTCGTGGGGTACGTTATCGCTTTCTGGCTCCTGTCCTACCCCCTGCGGGTGATGCCGACGGGAATCGTCTATGCGATCTGGTCGGGGATGGGCATCGTCCTGATCAGCGCTGTCGCCTGGATCTGGTATCGCCAGACCCTCGATCTTGCGGCGATGATCGGGCTTGGCCTGATCCTGGTCGGGGTGGTGGTGGTGAACGTCTTCTCGAAGTCGCTCACCCACCCTTAAGCATTCATTCCGTGGACTCTTGAGCGAAAGGGGTCCACCTGGGACACCCCTCCGCTCAAAAGCGACCGGACCTATCCGAAAACCCGGGTCAGCGCGGCATCAATCGCCCCGGTGATCTCGTCGATGTCGTCCTTCGTCGCGATCAGTGCGGGGCTGAGGCACAGCGTGTTGTTCAGTCCCGGAATCGACCGGTTCGTGGCGCCGATGATCACCCCCTGCGCCATGCAGTCGGCCACGACGGCCTGGACCTGCTTTTCCTCCACCGGCTGTTTCGTCGTCCGGTCGGCCACCAGCTCGGCCCCAAGGAACAACCCCTTGCCGCGGACGTCGCCGATGACCTTGTGCTTGTCCATCAGCGCGGACAGGTTCGACAGGCAGTAGTCACCCATTGCCAGGGTATTGGCGAGCAGCCCCTCGTCCTCGATGATGCGCATGTTCTCCAGCGCCGCCGCAGGGCCGGAGGTGCAGCCGCCGAAGGTGGAGATGTCGCGGAAATAGCTCATCGGATCGGTGGGGGCGTCCTTGAACATGTCGAAGACGGCTTCCGTCGTCACCGTGCAGCTGATCGCGGCGTAGCCCGAGGCGACACCCTTGGCCATGGTCACGAAGTCGGGCTTGATCCCGTAGTGCTGATAGCCGAACCAGACGCCGGTGCGACCGACGCCGCAGACAACTTCGTCGATGGCAAGAAGGATGTCGTACTTCTTGCAGATCTCCTGCACCCGTTCCCAGTAACCCTGGGGCGGCACGATGACCCCGCCGCCTGCGGTGACGGGCTCCAGGATCAGGCAACCGATGCTGTCGGCACCTTCGCGCAGGATCACTTCCTCGATGGCGTCGGCCGCACGCTGACCGTAAGCCTCGACGTCCCACTGCGCACGGTATTCCAGACAATGCGGCACGCGGACGAAACCGTCCGGGAACGGTCCGTACTGCATGGCGCGCTGGTCCTGGCCGGCGCTGGCAAGGGCGGCGATCGTGGTGCCGTGATAGTCGCGATCACGATACAGGATCTTCCACTTCTTGCCGCCATGGTGCCGGTGCGCGATCTGGCGCACCATCTTATAGACCTTCTCGTTCGCCTCGGAGCCCGAGTTCGAGTAGTAGACGCGGCTCATCCCGGGCATCTTCGAGATCAGTTTCTGTGCGAACAGCGACCCGGGGATCGACCCCGCAGCGCCCGCGAAATAGTTAAGCTTGATCAACTGGTCGCGGACGGCGTTGGCAATGCTTTCGCGGCCGTAGCCGACGTTGACCGTCCAGACGCCACCCGAGACCGCATCCAGGTGTTCCTTGCCCTTGGCATCCCAGACCCGCATCCCCTTGCCCTCGACAATGACGCGGGGATCGACGGTCTCGTACTGCTTGTGCTGCGAGAGGTGGTGCCAGACATGGGCGCGGTCGGCCTCGACCACGGCACCAATGTCGTTCATGCCTGCAAAGCCTTCCATGGCCTGTCCTTTCGAATGCGTTTCGCGCGCCAGTATCAGGGATTGCACCCAGCCCGCTTAGGACCAGAGCAACGTCGCCGATAGAGCCAGTCAGACCCGATAGTAGTCGCGGTACCACTCTACGAAGCGACCAAGGCCGGTGGCAAGGTCGGTTTCCGGTTTGAAGCCTGTCAGCCGCTCCAGCAGCGAACAGTCCGCCCAGGTGGCCGGCACGTCGCCGGGCTGCATGGGCAGGAAATTGCAGGTGGCTTTCCGCCCCAGCAGGGTTTCCAGTGTGCCGATGAACTCCATCAGGTGGATTTTGTCAGAGTTGCCGACATTGACGATCCGGTGCGGAGCGACGGGACTGAGGCTGTCACCCTCGACCGGCGATCCACGCGCTGCCAAACGGGGGGGGGCAAGTGGGATCAGGCGGCTGACGCTCTCGACCAGATCCTCCACCGCCGTGAAGTCGCGCCACAGCTCGCCGTGGTTGTACACGTCGATGGGCTGGCCTTGCAGAATTGCCTTGGCAAAACTGAAATAGGCAAGGTCCGGGCGACCCCAGGCCCCGTAGACAGTGAAGAAGCGGAAAAGCGTGACCGGCAAGTCCCACAAGTGCGCATAGGAATGCGACAGCGCCTCTACCGCCTTCTTTGTTGCCGCATAGACGGTCAGTGGATGGTCGGTCTGGTCAGTCTCGGCGAAGGGCATCTTGGGGTTGGCACCGTAGACCGAAGAAGTGGAAGCGATCAGAAGGTGCTTGACCCGGCACAGCTTCGCCAGCTCCAACACATTGAACGTGCCGGTGAAATTCGTTTCCACATAGGACCGGGGATGCGTCAGGCTGTAGCGCACTCCAGCCTGCGCGGCGAGATGGATGATGACATCGGGTGCAAAGTCGCTTCCGACGCGGACCAGGGTCGCCACGTCTTCAACCATTGCTTCGGTCGCGGTGAACCCTGGCATCCCGTTCAGGATGGCATGCCGCTTTTCTTTCAGCGAAACATCGTAGTAGGGCGTAAATCCGTCATAGCCATGCACCCGGTGACCTGCCGCAAGCAGGTGCCGTGCCAGGTGAAACCCGATGAAGCCTGCGCTTCCGGTGATGAGGATATTCTGCACGCCCCGACCTGCTTCAACCTGCCCTGCTCGGGCCGGACAATCTGCGGCACCCTGCGGCAAGTCAAGACTGCGACCGACCGGAGGAAGCCCTTGCAGCCGTCGCTGCCTTCCGCTATCCCACACCCACTCTCGCGGCGGGTTGGCGGAGAGGTTACGCAGCGGATTGCAAATCCGTGAAGACCGGTTCGATTCCGGTACCCGCCTCCAGAGTGTTCCTCCCTTATTCCAGCGACCCGCAATCCGTCCGGTCGGACAGCGCGCAAAGGCAATCGCCTGCGCGGATTCATGCAGCCAGGACGGCTTTGTGTGCCGTTGCACGACTATTTCCGGTGGAAAGAGTGGGAAGAGCGCCAATGTTGCTTGACGAACCGACCGGCAATGTAAGGATTGACCCGGGTAAACGTTGACCACGACTTTGGAGCTGTGCGTTTTTGAAAAGTGAAATGACTGACGTTCTTGTGGTCGACCTCGACGGCACGCTGCTGCAGGGCGACATGCTTTTCGAAACCTTCTGGTCAGCCTTCGGACGGAATTGGCGTAGCCCGCTGCTATCCCTGATTGCAGTGAAGAAGGGCAAGGCTTCTTTGAAGCGCTATCTGGCCGAAGCGTCTAGCGTAGATGTGCTGACCCTTCCTTATGATCCCGATGTTCTGGCGTATATCGAGCGCTGGCGACAGGACGGGGGGCGGGCTGTGCTCGTCACGGCGACAGATCAGAAGCTCGCAGACCAGATCGCACGCCACCTTGGCATCTTTGACGAGGTGCACGGATCCAACGGGCAAGACAATCTGAAGTCCGGTGCAAAGGCGGCCTTTCTGGAGCGTCAATATGGGGCTGGCGCATTCACCTATGCGGGGGATGCTACTGCCGACATTGCGGTCTGGGCGGGCGCGGCCAAGGCCGTCACCGTGAACGCGTCTGCGGCATTGCGCCGTGAGGCCGAGCGGGTCTGCGCCAATGTCGAGCATCTGCACACTCGAACCAGATCGGCGTCACCTTACCTCAAGGCAATTCGGCCGCACCAATGGCTGAAAAACCTGCTCGTCTTTCTGCCCATGCTGGCGGCGCACCGACTGGACAACGAAACGCTGCTGGCCTCGGTTCTTGCCTTTGTCTGTTTCAGCCTGATCGCGTCCAGCGTCTATGTGCTGAACGACCTTCTGGACCTTTCTGCGGACCGGGCCCATCCCCGCAAACGAAACCGGCCCTTTGCATCGGGGCGGATTCCACTGTCGCATGGCACCTGGATGGCGGCAGGACTGATCGCGGCCGGAGTGCTGCTGGCAACTTTACTCGGTGGCTCCTTTCTGATTGTCATGCTGGGCTACCTGGCCCTTACGACCGCCTATTCCCTCTTCATCAAGCGCCGGATCGTCATCGATATCTGTGTGCTTGCCGGCCTCTACACCGCGCGCATCATCGCCGGCGGAGTTGCAACTGGCATCGAGCTTTCTGTCTGGCTTCTGGCCTTTTCAACCTTCTTTTTCCTGTCGCTGGCGGCCGTCAAACGACAGGCCGAGCTGATTGACAGTGCTGCGCGCGGGAAATTGACCGCCAGCGGTCGCGGGTATCATGTCGATGATCTGCCCATCATCTCGATGGTTGCGATAGCTGCGGGCTACGTGTCGGTCCTGGTGATGGTGCTTTACGTAGATTCTCCCGCCGTCGTCGAACTTTACAGCCAGCCACAGGCGCTATGGGGCGTCTGCGCAGTCCTGCTTTACTGGGTCACGCGGATGGTGATGATCGCGCACCGCGGCTGGATGCATGACGACCCCGTCGTGTTCAGCGCCCGCGACGGAATTAGCCGGCTCTGCCTTCTGACAATTCTTGGCTTGATGCTTTACGGGACGTAATCGGGATGCAAATGATTTACAAACTCAAGGTGACCCCGGTCGAATTTCTGGTTTTCGCGCTGGTCGTGATCGGGGCATTGCTCTGGTCGCTGCACCTGGCCACGCTGATCCCCGCAGCCGTCTATGTGCGCTATGATCTCTGGTTCGGAGCCGACATTCCACGTGTCGTCGCCAACATGACCGATGTCACCAGTGATCACTTCAGGACGAAGGTGCATCCGCTGTTCTCGTTCCTGATCTTGCCCAGTACCAAGATCATGTCCGCCCTGCCCGGCGTCGACGGGCAATCCGCAGTCGGGGTAACCATTTCGCTCACGTCCGCGCTGATGGCGGGATTGGTCTATGTCCTGATCCGCAGCCTGACCGGCAGCATCCTTTTCGGTCTGCTTGCCACCGCCCTGCTGTTAAGCTCGGCCTCCTACATCTACTGGGCGGGCGTGCCCGAGACCTATGTCTTTGGCAGCGCCGCCATCGCTGCTGTGTTCGTCGGGGTTTTCGTGCTGAACGTGCAGGCGAAAGGCCATGTGCTGCTGCAGGTCCTTACCCTGGCGTTCACCACGACCAACTGGATGGCGGGTCTGCTCGCCAGCTTTGCCCGGTTTCGCTGGCCGGTCGCAGCGTCGATCAGCATGGCGGCGGTCGTCGCCACCGCCATCGTCGCGGTCTGGCAAAAGGCGTTGATCCCAAGTTCGGGGGTCTTCTTTCTGCCAAGTGCCGTGGCCGAAGAGCCCGCCTACGTCCTTTTGCCCGCACTTGCCAATCTGGTGCCTTACGCCCAGCGGGCGCTCAACTTCCTCTTTGCGGCCATGGTGGCCCCCGCACCGATCCTTTCGGACGTGGGGGTGCTGCAAAGTTCCCTGCAATTCAGCATCGCCGGCTGGATCGGCGCGGTGGGCTGGGCTTTGCTGTTTGTGGCCGGTGGAGTTCAAACATTCCGGATGGAACAGCGACGCGATTTGCTGATCGTTGTTGGCGGGTTCCTGGCCTTTCAGTTTCTGCTCCACCTGGTCTATGGTGACGAGCCTTTCCTGTATTCACTGCACTTCCTGCCCGCGCTTGTCGTGGTGGCAGCTTTGTCGCTGACCGGGCGCTACGGCCGCGTCATGGCAGTCGTGATGGCTCTGTGCATCCTGTGCAATCTCGTCAACAACTACACCCGGCTGCAAGAGGCTGCGCGCCTTCTGCCACCCCTGTGACATCCCGCGAATTAGGACCCCCCGAACGATGGCCTACCTTTTGCTGATGATAAGCGTCGCGCTCACTGCGGCAGCGCAGATCCTGTTCAAGCACGGAATCCAGAGGATGCCACGCGAACCCGAACTTCTGCGCTTTCTTGGTGGGGCGCTTCTGTCCCCCTTCGTGGTGATCGGGATGGTCCTGTTCGGAATGGGTTTCCTGATCTGGCTTGTGGCCCTGCGCGATATTCCGGTGTCCAGGGCCTATGCCTTCGTGGCGCTTGGCATCGTGCTGGTCTCGCTGTTCGGGCATCTCTTCCTGCGCGAGTACGTCAGCCTTCGCGGCAGCATCGGTATCCTCCTGGTGGTGACCGGTCTCGTCGTGGTGGCCACCTCGCCTTCCTGACAAGATCCACCGCCATCTCGGGCCACCCCGCGCGCAGGATTGCTCGCCTGCCACGGTGGCGGCAACTTGTTGAGCATTTGCGGAAAAAGGCGTGAAGCCTGCACTGGCAGCGGCTATAGTGCCGACAGTGAAAAACGGCGTCGGGGAAAAACGGCGTCGGGGAAACGGGTGATCCGAAAGGGACAGGCGCAGCGCCGGTTCCGCAACGGTCACAGCGGCGCAAAGTCGGAGGCAGCAGTGGTCGGTAAATTCCTTCTCGGCATGGTTTCAGGTGGCCTCTTGGTGACCGGCGGTCTGGTCGTCGGCTCGGCGCTGTTTCCGGCGCGCCCCGCCAACGACAATTCCAATATCGTGGTGGAGGAACCGATTGCAGCTCCGACCGCGTCGGCCTTGGATGCAGATGCCAAGGCCGAGACCAAGGAACCAACCGTGCAAACCGACGCGGCGCCTGTAGAAGCGGCAGCCGCTGACGTGTCCGCGCCTGAAGAGTCCGCGCCAGAAGATCCGGCCACCGCGCCAAGCGAAGCCCCCAGCGCACGGGAAGACGTCGCCGAGGCAACGGCGGAGACTGCCACCGAACAGCCCGCACCCGTCGAAACCGCTGGGGAAACCATCACAGACGCGCCGCAGCCCGAAGTCGCAACGGCAGTGGCGGCACCCGAAGCTCCCGAAGTCCTCGCCCCTGCGCCCGCCGAGGCGATCGCGTCCGCCGAAGTGCCAAAGCCAGAGACCCTCTCAGAGCCATCGAAGCCAGCCGAGACTGTCGCCGAT
>JANPKV010000108.1:0-10915 GCA_031426185.1 Rhodobacterales bacterium
CCAGGCGATGCTGTCGGAGACCTACCGCAGCTATCCCAACGCGGTCCCGACCATCGCGCCGTCGTGGTTTGACTGCTTTGACGCCGAGGCCATCGGCGCGGCCCTGGAAAAGGGCGAGGCGCTGGCGTTCCTGAGCCAGGAGGGCATCTCGCCGCAGATCGACCGCGTGGTGGCCGTGTTCGCGGACGGGCGCGCCTTTGCCTGGCATCAGGTGCAGCCCGAAAAGGTCGAGGGGATTGAGAATTGAGCGATACGCCCACGGAAAGACATCCCCATGCCTGACCTTCTGATCGAGCTTTTCTCCGAAGAAATCCCGGCGCGCATGCAGGCGCGTGCGCGCGAGGATCTCAAGACTCTGGTGACCAATGGGCTGGTCGAGGCCGGGTTGACCTATGCGGGGGCGGGGGCGTTTTCCACCCCGCGCCGTCTGGTGCTGGCGGTCGAAGGGTTGACGCCGGAATCGCGCGCGGTGCGCGAGGAACGCAAAGGGCCGCGCGTGGATGCGCCACAGGCGGCGCTGGACGGGTTCCTGCGGTCGACCGGGCTCTTGCTGGAACAGCTTGAAATCCGCGACGACAAAAAGGCGCAGGTCTACTTTGCCGTGGTGCAGAAACCGGGGCGCGCGGCGGCGACGATTGTCGCCGAGGTGCTGGAAGGCGTGATCCGCAATTTCCCCTGGCCCAAATCGATGCGTTGGGGGTCGGGCGCGCTGCGCTGGGTGCGCCCCTTGCAGTCGATCCTGTGTGTTCTGTCAGATGAAGGCGGGGCGGAGGTGGTCCCCCTGAACGTCGACGGGATGGTGGCGGGGGATACGACCGAAGGTCACCGCTTCATGGCGCCGGGGCGGTTTTCCGTGTCGGGTTTCGACGATTACGCGGCCAAGCTGAAACGCGCCAAGGTGATGCTCGACACCGCCGAGCGCGAGGCCGCGATCTGGCAGGGTGCGCAGAACCTGGCCTTTGCCGCCGGGATGGACGTGGTCGAGGACAAGGGTCTTTTGGCCGAAGTTGCGGGCTTGGTCGAATGGCCGGTGCCGCTGATGGGCCGGATCGGCGAGGCGTTTCTTGGCCTGCCGCCCGAGGTGCTGCAGACATCCATGCGCGAACATCAGAAGTTCTTTTCCTGCCGCAACGCCAAGACCGGGCGGATCGAAGGCTTCGTGACCGTCGCCAACATCGAGACGCCGGACCATGGCGAGACGATCCTGAAGGGCAACCAGAAGGTGCTTGCCGCGCGCCTGTCGGATGCAAAGTTCTTTTGGGAGAACGATCTGCGGGTGGCAAAGGCCCATTCCGAAAGCGGACCCATGGGCGCGTGGGCCGAGGGGCTGAAGGCGGTCACCTTCCACAACAAGCTTGGGAGCCAGGCCGACCGGATTGATCGCATCGCCGCCCTTGCGCGGGAAATCGCGCCGCTGGTCGGGGCGGATTCGGATATGGCCGAGCGGGCGGCGCGGCTGGCCAAGCTGGACTTGCGGTCGGCCATGGTGGGGGAGTTTCCCGAACTCCAGGGCGTGATGGGCCGCTATTACGCGCTGGAGGCGGGGGAAAAGCCTGCGGTGGCCGACGCCGCGCGGGATCACTATTCACCGCTGGGGCCATCGGATGCGGTGCCGTCCGAGCCGGTGTCAGTGGCCGTGGCACTGGCCGACAAGATCGACACGCTGACCGGGTTCTGGGCGATTGATGAAAAGCCCACGGGGAGCAAGGACCCCTACGCACTGCGGCGGGCGGCGTTGGGGGTTATTCGGTTGGTGGTCGGGAATGGCATCAAGACTGCGCTGTCTCCCGCATTGCTTGACGCTTTGGTTGAGAATGAAATCGCTCGTCAATGGCAAGACGCACTGGCTTCATCCAATGCGCTCTTGGGTCTAGGAGGATTTGCTGACTTCAAGACTCGCGCTGTCTTTGAGTTGACCGGTCTTAACGACAAGCGGGCCGACCTCCTCGCCTTCCTCCACGACCGCCTCAAGGTCACGCTCCGCGACCAGGGCATCCGGCCCGACATCATCGACGCCTGCCTTGCGATGCCGGGGAATGACGATTTGACCCTGCTCGTCAAACGCGCCACCGCCCTTGCCGCCACGCTGAAAACCGAGGACGGGGCGAACCTGCTGCAGGGCTACAAGCGCGCCGCCAATATCCTGGCGCAGGCCGAGGAAAAGGATGGCGTCGAATACTCCTACGGTGCGGATATCAGGTTCGCCGAGACCGACGAGGAACGCGCGCTGTTCGCCGCGCTCGACACCGCCGACGCGGTCATCACCCCCGCCATGGCGGCGGAGGATTTCGCCACCGCAATGACCGCCATGGCCGCCTTGCGTGCGCCGATCGATGCGTTCTTTACCGCCGTGCAGGTCAATGCAGATAGCGCCATCATCCGGCGCAACCGGCTGAACCTCTTGTCGCGCATCCGCACCATCTGCTCTGGCGTGGCGGACCTGTCAAAGATCGAGGGCTGACCGCCCCCGCGACCCGCCCCAGGGACCCGTCGCTGTGACCTGCCATCCGCAAACTGTCGCAAAATGCGGCAGATGCGACAATGTAAGGATTGCGTGACGCTGATTCGGGCGTATGCTGCTACTGCAACAAGGATGCTGCAGTGCAGAAATACGACCCCATCCCCGATTTCGCCGAGATCACGCCGACGGCGAAGATCAGCACCGCCGATCACGGCTGGCGCGCGAAATGCCTGCAGCGGTTGGTGCGGCTGAACCTTCCGGTGCCGGCGACGGTCGCGCTGCCCGCCTATACCGTGCGCCAGATCGCGGCGGGCCACGGCGTCGATGCGCGCGGGATTCTGGCGCATTTCGGGGCCATGCCGGTGATCTCGGTCCGGCCCAGTCCTGAAAATCCCGATTGGGGCGGGCCGTCCACGGTCCTCAACATCGGTCTGAATGCCAAACGCCACGCGGTTTTGACCCAGACTCACGGGGCCGAGGCGGCGGACGCGCTGTATCAGCGGTTCATCCAGTCCTATGCCGTGCATGTCGCGCGCGTGGACCCCGATCTGTTCGATGGCCTGCCCGCCGGGGCGATGGGATTGGCCGAGGCACTTCGCCGTTATGCGACCGAAACCGACGAGCCTTTTCCCGAAGACGCGTCGGTGCAGCTGCAGGGTGTCTTGCGGTCCATGGCCCGCGCGTGGGAGGGGACCTCTGCCCGTCTCTTGCGCCAGGCCAAGGGTGCGCCCGCCGAGGCAGCACTTGGGCTTGTGGTTCAGGCGATGGCAAAGGGGATCGGGCAGGGTGTTTCGGGCTCCGGCGTGATCCATTATGTCGATCAGGTCACGGGCAATCGGCAGGTGACGGGACGGTATCTGGGCCAGAGCCAGGGCCGCGATGCGCTCGCGACCGAAAAGGCGATCTATCTGACGCAGGATGCGCGCGGGGTATCGCTGGAGGACCTCGCGCCAGAGATGTTCGCCGATCTCGTCCGTCACGGTGCCGCGTGCCGGACCAAGCTGCGCGAGGAAATGCAGATCGAATTTACCATCGAGGATGGCCGTCTGGCGGTCCTTGATGCGGTCAAGGTGGCAAGGTCGGCGCGCGCCGCGCTGAAGATCGCGGTGGCGCTCTGTGACGACGAGATCATCACCAAGGCCGAGGCGGTGCTGCGGGTCGAACCCCGGTCGATGACCGAGCTTTTGCACCCGCAGGTCGATCCACGAGGGGTGCGCGACGTGATCGTGCGCGGCATCGCGGCCAGCCCGGGCGGTGCCACCGGGCGGATCGTCTTTTCGTCTGATGCAGCGCAAGCGTCGGCCGCGCGGGGTGAGGCCTGCATCATGGTGCGGCGCGAAACCACGCCCGAGGATGTTCGCGGCATGCATTCGGCGGCCGCAGTGCTGACCGAACGCGGCGGCATGTCCAGCCATGCGGCGGTGATCGCGCGGGGGCTTGGCGTCCCTTGCGTGGTCGGCGCGTCGGAGATGCGGCTGGACGTCAAGGATCGCCGCCTGACTTCCGCCGATGGTCGCGTCTTTCGCGAGGGTGATGTGGTGACGGTCGACGGCACCACGGGCGAGATACTGGCGGGGGCGACGGAAATGCTGGCACCCGCGCTTGATGACGGGTTCCGCCGGCTGCTTGCCTGGGCCGACACGTTTCGCGACATCGGCATTCGCGCCAATGCCGACACGCCTGCGGATGCGGAAACCGCCCGGCGGTTCGAGGCGCAGGGGATTGGCCTCTGCCGGACCGAACACATGTTCTTCGAAGAAGATCGTCTTGTGGTGATGCGCGAGATGATCTTTGCCGACACCGCCCATGACCGCGCGGCGGCGCTGGTGCGGCTGTTGCCGATGCAGCGCGATGACTTTGTGCAGCTGTTCGAGATCATGCAGGGTCTGCCGGTCTGCATCCGCCTGTTCGATCCACCGCTGCACGAGTTTCTGCCCCATAGCCGCGAGGGTCTGCGCGATCTGGCCGAGGCGCTGGACCGGCCCCTGTCAGAGGTGACGCGGCGGGCCGAGGCTTTGTCGGAGTTCAACCCGATGCTCGGGATGCGCGGGGTTCGCCTGGGCGTGGTCCTGCCCGAGATCTACGACATGCAGGTTCAGGCGATCTTCGAGGCGACGCTGGAATCGGCGCGGCGGGGGGCGCAGGTGGTGCCGGAAATCATGATTCCGCTGGTCAGCGCACGGCGCGAGGTGGAACTGGTCAAAAGCCGGATCGATGCGGTTGCCGCCAAGGTGCGCAGCACGGCGGGCGCGGATTTCAACTACAAGCTGGGCGTGATGGTGGAAACCCCGCGTGCCGCCCTGCGCGCCGGCGACATTGCCCAGCATGCGTCCTTCCTGTCATTCGGCACCAATGACCTGACGCAGATGACTTACGGGTTAAGCCGTGACGACGCCGGCAAATTCATGAACACCTATGTGCGCCTTGGTGTGTTCCCCGAGGATCCGTTCCACATCCTGGACGTCGACGGGGTGGGAGAGCTGTTGCATATCGGCGCGGAACGCGGTCGCAAGACGCGGCCCGACCTGACGCTGTCGATCTGCGGCGAGCATGGCGGCAATCCCGAATCAATCGATTTTTGTCGCAAGGCCGGGTTCGATTACGTTTCCTGTTCACCGTACCGGGTGCCTTTAGCGCGACTGGCGGCGGCGCATCTCGCCTTAAACGAGAAGTAGATTTATCTGTTCTTTATCAAGCAAATACACCCCCATGTTGATAAAGTGCATGAGGAATTCGGCGGGATTCCGCCCAACTTTCGCCACAGTTCGTTGTATTTTTGCCACGGCGGTGGACGGGCGCGGTTTTCTGCCATAGCGGCTTTCACAACGCTTGGGGCGGTCCATGGCTTTGCCGGAAACGGCAGGACATTGCCTTGGCGATTGGTGAAACAAGACCAGGAATACGATCACATGAGCTTGCGTCAAAGCTGGATGGGGGGCGCGTTTGTCCTGAGCGTCCTCTGCGGAGCGGCCAATGCCGATGTTACGGTGAGCCAGTCGAATGCACCCACGGCAGACATCGCCGGGGCAATGACCAGTCTGCTGGGTGCCGAAAGCGCCGCCCTTCGCGCGGTGCCCGAAGCGAAACTTGCCGCCATCGCGACCGGACCGAAGGCCAATCAGAAATCCGCAAAGGGTGCCACCGTCATCCGCTATGATGCGGCTTGGCTGGCCGAACAGCCCAAGCCCACAGGCGGCGACGCCTGGGCATGTCTTTCACAAGCCGTCTATTTCGAGGCGCGCGGCGAAAGCATCAAGGGCCAGTTCGCAGTGGCCGAGGTCGTGTTGAACCGTGTCGATAGCGGCCAGTTCGCGGGGTCGGTATGTGGCGTCGTCAACCAGCGGGGCGGAGGCGCTTGCCAGTTCTCCTATGTCTGCGATGGCCACGCTGACCGGATGCGCGACCCCGAGGCACGCGATATCGCCGAACGGATTGCCTATGTCATGCTCAACGGCGCTCCGCGCACACTGACCGAAGGTGCGACCTATTTTCACACCAACGCCGTGCGTCCGGGCTGGTCTCGTCGGTTCGAACGCACTGCCGCGATCGGCGAACACCTCTTTTATCGCCGCGATTGACGCGACCCCGGATCGGGGCGCATTGACGCAAGGCGGCATCGTCGCCATGTCGCGCCCGTAGGGCTGGATGCCGTTTGCCTGACGGGTCCCGCGTCTGGCGCGTGACAAGAAGGGGCGGATGATGCCGCTCCCTATGGCTGGTATTTCCCGGGATGCACGAATGACGACCGATCTGACGCTGGCTTTTGCCCATCCCGAGGAACGCGCGATCGCCGCAGCGGACGCAGCGCCATGTGACCGTATCTCGTTGCGCGATCACGTCGTCGAGGTTGACATCGGCGCGTTTCAGCAGGAACGCGGCCACCGTCAGCGCGTGCGTTTCAACGTGGTGGTGGAGGTGCGGCCAAGTCCCGTGCCGCTGGACGACGACGTCGACAAGATCCTCAGCTATGACCGGATCACCTTTGCCATCGCGGCGGAACTCGCGGCGGAGCGGCTGAACCTTCTGGAAACGCTGGCGGAACGGGTCGCCGAACGGATCCTGGCCGAACCACAGGCGCTGCGGGTGTATCTGCGCATCGAAAAGCTGGATGTGGGTCCCTATGCACTCGGGGTGGAGATCGTGCGCGACCACCGGACAGCGCCCAATACCCGACCGCTGGAGGGCGGGCATCCCATCGTCGTGCATCTGGACAACGCAACGATCCAGGCGGCCGATCTTGCCGGGCGGCTTGATGCCCTGCTCGCGCAGGGTGCTCCGTTGATCCTGACGGTGGGACCGGGTGAGTTGCCGCGTCCGCTGACGGGGCATCGCCCGACGCAGCGGCGCGTCGACCTGTTGGCGATCGAGCAGAACGCCTGGGTTCTGGCGGCGCGCGATCCGCGCTGTGTCGTCGTCGCCTCGCGGACCGAGATCGACTGGGCGGTGCGGCGGGGGCAGACGGTGGTCTGGGCCCCGTCCAAGATGGTGCTGGATACGCCCAATGGGCCACGCGGGCAGGACCCGGCCGCGCTGTCGCTGTGGCTGGCCGAAATGATGGATGCGGCAGAGTTGCGCGTGGCGGGCGACGTGCCGCTGCCGGTCAGTGAAACCTTGCGTGTCAGCAGGCTTTGAGCGCACTTGCGCATGGGTCACACTACCCCGTATTCCAGCCTTTATGATCTATGCCCGCCCCCTTGTGCAGACCGGGACAGCAAGGCCAGACACGGCGCTTTGCCTGGCCAGCGGATGGGCGTGGTTTACCCATGTGGAGTTGTTGGAACGGGGAAGGGCGCCGCGCCTTTGTCCCGCCGCCGACGCGCCAGAGCAGGCGATTGCACGACTGACGGCGACCCGCGCCGACTGGGGCGGCCTTGCGATGTCGTCGCCCCGCCTGATGGGCATCCTGAACATGACGCCGGACAGTTTCTCGGATGGCGGGCGACTGACGGACGCAGCCGCAGCACTTGCGCGGGCCACGGCGATGGCGGCAGAGGTCGATATCCTTGATATCGGGGGCGAAAGCACCCGCCCCGGTGCCGCAGAGGTCGCCGATGAGGACGAAATCGGGCGCACCCTCCCTTTGATCGCAGCCCTGCAGGCGGCTGGCATCCGGACTCCCGTTTCGATCGATACGCGCAAGGCCTCGGTGGCCCGGGCGGCACTGGCCTCGGGTGCCACAATCATAAACGACGTCAGTGGCTTGACGCATGATCCTGAGATGGCCCTGGTCGCAGCCCGCGCCGATGCCCCGGTGGTCATCATGCATGCGCAGGGAACGCCCGTCACGATGCAGGACGACCCGCGCTATGACGATGTTGTGCTTGATGTCTATGACGCGCTGGCCGCCCGGGTGGCCCATGCGGTGGCCTGCGGGATCGATCCTTTGCGCATCGTGATTGACCCCGGCATCGGGTTCGGCAAGACGCTGGCGCAGAATCTGCTGCTGCTGCGTGGCGTGTCGCTGTTCCACGGCCTTGGGCATCCGATCCTTGTGGGGGCTTCGCGCAAGCGGTTCATCGGCACGATCGCGGGTGTGGAGGCGGCAGAGGCGCGTGCACCCGGCTCCATCGCCGTCGGGCTGGCAGCAATTGCGCAGGGTGTCCAAATCCTGCGGGTTCATGATACGGCTGAAACGGCGCAGGCGCTTGCGCTGTGGCGGGCCGTGACGGGGGAGGTTTCAGGTGACACGTAAACTCTTTGGGACCGACGGCGTCAGGGGCCGTGCCAACAGCCATCCGATGACGGCGGAGCTGGCGTTACGGCTGGGGGCGGCGGTGGGCAACCATTTCCGCCGCGACGGATCGCCCGGCCACCGGGTGATGATCGGCAAGGACACGCGGCTGTCCAGCTACATGATCGAAAATGCGCTGACCGCTGGGCTGACCTCGGCGGGGATGAACGTGTTCCTTTTGGGGCCTGTGCCGACACCGGCGGTGGGTTTTCTGACCCGGTCGATGCGCGCCGATCTCGGGGTGATGATTTCGGCCAGCCACAATGGCTATCAGGACAACGGCATCAAGTTCTTTGGCCCCGACGGGTTCAAGCTGTCAGATGCGGTGGAAACCGAGATCGAGGCGCTGGTTGCGGGGGAAATTCAGGTGGCCGCGCCTGATGCCATCGGGCGGGCCAAGCGCATCGACGACGGTCGGTTCCGCTATCAGGAGTTCGTCAAGACGACCTTTCCGGCGGGTTTGCGGCTGGATGGCCTGAAGGTCGTGATCGATTGCGCCAACGGTGCCGCCTACAAGGCAGCGCCTGAACTGCTGTGGGAACTGGGGGCCGAGGTGATCTCGGTCGGGGTGACGCCGAACGGCAAGAACATCAATGACCGCGTCGGGTCCACCTACCCCGAAACTGCCGCGGAGACGGTCTTGCAGCATGGGGCGCATGTCGGAATTTGCCTGGATGGCGACGCGGACCGCGTGATTTTTCTGGACGAGCAAGGGGTGGAGGCGGATGGCGATCAGATCATGGCGCTGCTCGCCGGGCGCTGGGCGGAAGAAGGGCGGCTGAAGGGCGGCGCGCTGGTTGCGACGGTGATGTCCAATCTGGGACTGGAGCGGTATCTGTCGGCGCGCGGTCTGCGGCTGGAACGCACCGCCGTCGGCGACCGCTATGTCGTGGAGGCGATGCGCAAGGGCGGCTTCAACCTTGGCGGCGAGCAGTCGGGCCATATCGTCATGACGGATTATGCCACCACGGGCGACGGGCTGATCGCCGGCCTTCAGGTGTTGGCCGAGATGGTCCGCACCGGCAAACCTGCCAGTGTGATCATGCGCAATTTCGACACCGTGCCGCAGCTGTTGAAGAATGTGCGGTTCGCCGCCGGAACGCAGCCGCTGGAAACCGATGCGGTCAAGGCGGTGATCCGCGCCAGTTCCGAGCGTATCCGGGGCAAGGGGCGCATCCTGATCCGCAAGTCAGGCACCGAACCCCTGATCCGCGTGATGGCAGAATGCGAGGACGCGCGTCTGCTGGCGCAAGTCGTGGACGAGATCGTGGGGGCGGTCGAGGCGGCGGTATAGCGGGCACGACCGCAGTGATCGGGAACCCGGGGCGTCTACGGGCGTTGACCGGCATCCCTCATGCAAAGGTCTTCCCCGATGGACTATTCCTGGCTGATCCCGTTCCTGTCGCTTTTCACCCTGCTTGCCGTTGGCGTTTTTGCCCTGGTCAGCAAGGTGCGTACCGACGAGCGTCGGCACGATCCCAACGCTCCGAAATCAACGCTTGCCAAAGACGGACCGCAAGGCGGCATCGCCGCTTTGACCCCGCTGGACGAGCGACCGGCAAGCAAGCCTTCGGTGCCACCCGTGCTCGAGTGACTTGCCAAGCCCGCGCCTGCTTGCCACGGGGCGCCTGACGGGCTTGCCGCCCCGCGCGCGGGGCGATCCACATCAGGTCGGTCGCATAATCCCGTGAGAAGCGAAGCGAACAACAAAAAAGGGCGCCCAAAGGCGCCCTTTCGCGGTCTGGAAGCGGTCAGTTGCGGGACTTGTCGACCATCTTGCCCTTGGAAATCCAGGGCATCATGGCACGCAGTTTTTCGCCGACCTGCTCGATCTGGTGTTCGTCGTTCAGGCGGCGGGTGGCCTTGAACATCGGCTGGCCGACGGCGTTTTCCTGCATGAAGTCACGCACGAACTTGCCGGACTGGATGTCCTTGAGGACGGCCTTCATCCGGGCCTTGGTCTCGTCATAAGGCAGGATGCGCGGACCCGAGACGTATTCGCCGTACTCGGCGGTGTTCGAGATGGAGTAGTTCATGTTGGCGATGCCGCCTTCGTAGATCAGGTCCACGATCAGCTTCACTTCGTGCAGGCACTCGAAGTAGGCCATTTCGGGCTCGTAGCCGGCTTCGACGAGGGTCTCGAAGCCCATGCGGATCAGTTCCACGAGGCCGCCGCAGAGAACCGCCTGTTCGCCGAAGAGGTCGGTTTCGCATTCCTGGCGGAAGTTGGTCTCGATGATGCCGGAACGCCCGCCGCCGATGGCCGAGCAGTAGGACAGGCCGATTTCCATCGCCTTGCCGGTCGCGTCCTGGTGGACGGCAACAAGGCAGGGCACGCCGCCGCCCTTGGTGTATTCGCCGCGCACGGTGTGGCCGGGGCCCTTGGGGGCCATCATGATGACGTCGACGCCCTTTTTCGGCTCGATGAGGCCGAAGTGCACGTTCAGGCCGTGGGCAAAGGCGATGGCCGAGCCTTCGCGCAGGTTGTCGTGGACGTATTTGCGGTAGGTGTCGGCCTGGAGTTCATCGGGCATGGTGAACATGATCAGGTCGCACCACTTGGCGGCCTCGGCGATGTCCATGACCTTGAGGCCCTCGGCCTCGCACTTCTTGGCGCTGGCCGAACCGGGGCGCAGCGCCACGACGACGTTCTTGGCGCCGCTGTCGCGCAGGTTCAGCGCGTGGGCGTGGCCTTGGGAGCCATAGCCCAGGATCGCGACCTT
>JANPKV010000109.1:0-9867 GCA_031426185.1 Rhodobacterales bacterium
GTCGCGGAATACAGCTCCAAGACGGGGCCGTATTTCCAGAAAGTGGCTGACGCATTCACCGCAGAAAACCCCGACATCAAGATCAACATCGAAGTCGTGCCATGGGACACGCTGCTTCAGCGCCTGACGACCGACGTCGCGGGCGGGAACTCGCCCGATATCTCGATCATCGGCACGCGCTGGCTGCTCGACTTTGCCTCGCAGGGCATTGCCGAACCGGTCGACGGCTATCTGACGCCCGAATTCAAGGACAGCTTCATCGCCACGTTCATGAATCCCGGGATCATCGACGGCAAGATGATGGGCCTTCCCGTGGCCGCCTCGGCCCGCGCGATGATGGTCAACATGGACCTTTACGACAAGGCAGGGGTTGCTCCGCCCACGACGTGGGACGAACTTTATGCAGCATCCAAAAAGATTGCCGAACTTCCCGACGTCTATGCATTCGGCCTTCAGGGCAAGGAAATCGAGACCGATGCCTATTTCTATTACAACCTGTGGACCCATGGCGGCGACATCCTGAACGCCGATGGTACCAGCGGGCTTGACAGCGAAGCGGCAATCACAGCGGCCAAGCTTTACAAGCAGATGATCGACGAAGGGCTGACGCAGCCATCGCCCACCAACTACACCCGCGAAGACGTGTTTAACATGTTCAAGCAGGGCCAGCTTGCGACGATCTTCACCTTTCCGATGCTGATCCCGCAGTTGAAAGAAGAGGCGCCGAACCTGAAATACAAGATCCTTCCCTTCCCGGAAGCAGGTGCCAAGGCAACCTATGGTGTGACCGACACGCTGATGATGTTCGCCGACAGCGACGTCAAGGAAGCGGCTTGGAAGTTCATCGAATTCACCTATCAGGACAAGTATCGCGAAGAGTTCGACCTTGGCGAAGGCTTCCTGCCGGTGACTAAGGGCGTCGCGGCGCTGGATCACTTCACCTCCGATCCGGACGTTGCCGGCTTTGCGGCCGGTCTGCCATATGCCAAGTTCGCCCCGGTCATCGCGAACTGGGAAGAGATCGCCGACGTGACGGTGCGCACCATGCAGCAGATCTACCTTGGCGACGTGACGCCCGAAGACGGGTTGAAGGCCGCCGCGACCGAGATCAACAAGATCCGCGGTCTTTGATCGGAACGACAAGGGGCGGCCGCTACGGGCCGCCCCTTTCTGTCTGACGGTGCCGGGTATTAACGGATCAGGGGCGACACGCGTGCAGAAATCCATACCGCTTCTGATGATTGTGCCAAGCCTCTTGATGGCGATGGTCATCATCGGTTATCCGGTCTTTGACCTGGCCTGGACCTCGACGCAGGAAGTCAGCCGGTTTGGCAAACTCACCGGCTTTGTGGGCTGGGACAACTTTGCTGAGGTCTTCGCCGATCCACTGTTCTGGGCGTCGCTTTGGCGTACCGGGATCTGGACATTCTTTGTGGTGGTGGGAACGCTTGCCATCTCGTTTCCGGTGGCCATCATCCTGAACGACGAGTTTTATGGCCGCGGCCTGGCCCGCGTCATCATCATGCTGCCATGGTCCCTTTCGCTGACCATGACCGCCGTCGTGTGGCGGTGGGCGCTGAACGGTCGGGCGGGCCTGCTGAACGCAACCCTGATGGATGTCGGGATCATCGACCAGCCGGTGGAATGGCTTGCCACGGCGGGGACCGCATTCACGGTTGAAATCCTTATTGGCATCCTGGTGTCGATCCCCTTCACCACAACGATCCTGCTGGGCGGGCTTTCGGCCATGCCGCAGGACACCTACGAAGCCGCGATGGTCGACGGCGCGTCGGGGTGGCATCAGTTCCGTTACATCACGCTGCCCCTCATGAAGCCCTTCATCAACATCGCCATCGTGCTGAACGTGATCTACGTCTTCAATTCACTGCCCATCATCTGGGTCATGACCGAAGGCGGGCCGGCGAACGGGACCGATATCCTTGTCACCTACCTTTACAAACTGGCGTTTCGGTTTGGACAACTGGGCGAGGCGGCAGCGATTTCGCTGATCATGTTCGGCGTGCTGCTGATGTTTACGCTGCTTTATGTCGCGCTGGTCAGCCGAGGCGAGCAGGACGCCGCCCCCGAAGCCGACAAGGAGGGTTAGACATGTCCAGAAAACTGTCGCGCAGCCTGCTGTACTGGGTCCTTCTTTCGCCGCTGGTGGTGGTGATCCTGTTTCCATTTGGCGTGATGTTCGTCACCGCCATCCGCCCGCGCGAAGAGATCTTCGCCTATCCGCCAACCTGGGGTTTCAGCGAATTCCGCTGGAGCAACTTTGCCGAGATGTGGACCAAGACGAATTTCGGCGGGGCGCTGATGAACAGCCTTTATGTCAGCGTACTGTCGACGGCCATCGCGCTGTTGCTGGCGATCCCTGCTGCCTACGCCATGTCGCGCTATCGTTTCGCGGGCAAGGGGCTTTACCGCAACTTCCTGCTGATGACACAGATGATGTCGCCCATCGTGCTGGTGCTGGGCCTGTTCCGGCTGATGATGGCGCTGGGGCTGGTGAACAACCTGAATTCGCTTGTCGTGACCTATGCTGCCTTCAACCTGGCCTTCACCATCTGGATGCTGCAAAGCTACTTCAACTCCATCCCGCGTGATCTTGAGGAGGCCGCCTGGATCGATGGGGCAAGCCACCTGACAAGCCTTGTGCGTATCTTCCTGCCACTGGCGGTTCCGGCCATCGCGGTGGCGGCAATCTTTACCTTCATTAACAGCTGGAACGAATTCGTCCTTGCGCTGACATTGATGCGATCGTCGGAAGATTTCACCCTGCCCGTGCAGATCTACGCGCAGGTGGCCGGGCGCTATCAGGTCGAATGGCATCACGTGATGGCTGGGACCGTTCTGGCGACCGTTCCCGTCGCCATCGTCTTTTCCTGGCTGCAACGCTACCTGATCCGGGGCATGGCCCTTGGCGCAGTAAAATGACGGCCCCCTTTTCTTGCAGGAACCCCAGATGTCTTCAGTCACCATCCGCGCCATAAAGAAGAAATACGGCTCGACGGCTGTGCTGCACGGCATCGATCTGGATATCCGTGATCAGGAGTTTGTCGTGCTGGTCGGCCCATCGGGCTGCGGCAAGTCCACGCTGTTGCGGATGATTGCAGGCCTGGAAACCGTATCTTCGGGTGAGATCTTCATCGGCGACCGCGTCGTCAACGACGTACCCGCAAAGGCGCGCGACATCGCCATGGTGTTCCAGAACTATGCGCTTTACCCGCATATGTCGGTCTATGAGAACATGAGCTTTAGCCTGCGTCTGCGAAAGCAGGTCAAGGAGGTGATTGATCGCAAGGTGCGCGAGGCCGCGTCGATCCTGAACCTGACAAGCTTTCTTGACCGCTCGCCCCGGCAGCTTTCCGGCGGACAGCGTCAGCGGGTTGCGATGGGGCGGGCCTTGGTGCGCGATGCGCAGGTTTTCCTGTTCGACGAACCGCTGTCGAACCTGGATGCAAAGCTGCGCGTCGTGATGCGGACCGAAATCAAGGCGTTGCACCAGCGGCTGAAGACGACCTCGGTCTACGTGACGCATGACCAGATCGAAGCGATGACCATGGCCGATCGGATCGTGGTGATGAATGCAGGCCGGATCGAGCAGATCGGCACTCCGCTGCAGCTTTACGACACTCCCGCGAACCTGTTTGTCGCCGATTTCATCGGCTCACCGTCGATGAACATCTTGCCCGGAACAATAGGAACCCAAGACGGCGCCACCTGGGTTGAAATAGCGGACGGACTGCGCCTGCCGGTGCCCGCGACATATGCGGCGCTGGCAGGACAGAAAGTCGTCTTCGGTATCCGCCCGGAGCATACGCTTCTGGCCGACGCGGCCACGGGCATCCCGCTTGAGGTCGAAGTGGTCGAACCGACAGGGGCGAACATTCAGGTTTACGCCAAGGTCGGCGGGGCCCATCTTTGTGCCATCTTCACGGATCGGCACGAATTCCGCCCTGGCGACACCATCCATCTGGCCTTTCCCGAAGCCAAAATTCATCTGTTTGACGCCAGCAGCGGCGCGCGCATTTAAAGGCGGCAAGCAAGGCAGGGGCTTGCCTGCCGACCCAAAGCAATTACCAGCCGTTGACACGGGGCCAGAGGTCGCTGACCTGGTGGGTCTGCCCGTCCACGACGCGGTAAGCGTCATACATCGCTGCGGTCATGCACGCATGGTTCGGAAGGACGCGCACGCGGGACCCGACAGGCAGCAGGTCAAACGGAAACGGGCCATCCGCTTCAAGCAGCCCGTGTTCCTGATAGACCTTGCCCACGCGCAGGCCCGGAATGCGGGCGCGGCCCATCGCATCGGCAAGCAGGCCAAAGCCCGCGTCTTCGGGCAAGCCCTCGGCGCCGGTGCTGCGATCCTTTGACAAGGCCAGTCCTCCGGCGTCGATCAAGGCAGCGTTGAGGTCCGGACGGTGGCCTATCACCGTGGCGAGAACGGTCACCGCGATGTCATCCAGATCATGCGACCCGATTTCTGACTGGAACACATCGCCGAACATATAGACGCCACAGCGCATTTCGGTCAGCCCGTCGAAACGCTGTCCATGCGTCGCCGTCGGGGTCGAGCCAACACTCACCGTTAGACAGGGCAAGCCGGCGGTACGCAGCTGATCAGACGCAGTCACCGCACACAGCCGTTCTTCTTCGGCCACGCGGCGAAGGGCCTCGAGGCTGCGACATTGGTAGGAATTGCCCGCATGGGTCAGAACGCCCGCCAGCTCCGTGCCAGGCAGGTCGTGCAGTGCGCGGCCAAGGGCGGTGACTTCGGGCGTCCCGGCCATCAGACCTGCGCGGCGCTCTCCGGAATCAAGCTCGATCAGGACGGGGACCACCACCCCTTCCGCCACGGCACGGCGGCTGACTTCGGCTGCAATCGCGACACTGTCGGTCACCGTGCCCAGACGCACCCCACGCCGCAAAAGGGTGGCGATGCGGGGCATCTTGTCGGCCACCAGACTGACGGCATAGGTGATATCATCGATGCCGTGGTCGGCAAAATACTCGGCCTCTTTCAGCGTCGAAACGGTGATGCCGCCGAAATTTCCTGCCAGCGCAATGCGCGCCACGTCAACGGATTTTCCCGTCTTCATATGGGGGCGCAACTGCAGGCCGGTGGCGTGGTGCCTTGCAGTCATGCGATCGGCATTCCTTTGCAGCCGCGCGCGATCCAGGATGAGGCAGGGCGTTTCAAGACTGGCAAGCGTCGTCATCTCGGCTCCGTTCGGCAAATGCGGTCTATCTAGCGTAGGTTTCGGCCTGTCGGCCAATGCCTTAACCGGCATCAGCAATGTCTTTCGGGCATGGTCAGCCCCAGTCGGAATCTTCCTCACCCGGGATCAATGCCCATAGCTCTTCCGACGCCGTCGGCAAGGGGTCAAGCGCCCGGATGACGCGCACATTGATGGGAATTTCCCAGCGCTCATCGCCCGCACGCACCAGGCTGCCATTGGCGAATTCCAGTGCCAGGTGGCTTTCGGGCAACCAGGCGGTCCCCCGGCCTTCTGCTGTCATGACTTTCAGCACCGCAGCCATGTGCGACACGAAGACCCGCTTCAAATGCAGTTCGCCGGCGTTTCTGGACATCAGGTGCTCCACCACCCGCCCGATGGCCGAGGTTTCGCTATAGCCCAGATAATGGACCGGCTCATCCTCGGTCCCCGGAAGACGGTCAATGGGTTGGCCTGCACTATCGGGCAGCGTTACGGGCACCAATTTGTCACTGAGCACCATCTTGGAGGTGAAATGCTCGTGCGGGAGGTTCATCTGAATCTCAGGATGCGTGTAACTGATCAGAAAATGGCTGTCGCCGCGCTGCAGTAGCTGGATGCAGTCATGAAACTGGCTTGTGTCGAGCCGTGTGTTGAACGTGTGGCTTCGCGTTTCGATAGACCGCAGCCAGCCCGAAAAGAAATTGAGCGAGAGGCTATGGGTGGCGGCGAAGCGGATGGTGCTGGCGGTGGTGTCACCGATCCGTCGCGCCTCTTCGCGCCCCTGCAGCAGGCGGCGCAACACATCCTCGGCCACACCGCGAAAGCGCTCGCCGGCAAGGGTCAGGGTTACGGGTTGCGACGTGCGATTGAACAACTGCGCGCCGACCCATTCCTCCAGACTTTTGATACGGCGACTGAAGGCAGGCTGCGTGGTGTAACGCGCTTGCGCCGAACGCGAGAAGTTGCGCGTGTCCACAAGGCTGAGAAAGTCTTCAAGCCAGCGGCTTTCCATGCGACGCGTCTCCAGTTCCATAAGCCAGCGCCATGATACGAGGGTTTGCGCAGGAAAGGGATGCGCAAATCGTCACTCGGCGCGCTCAGCGGCTGATTTCAGCATGAAACAATGCCGTCACGGCATGCCTCTCCTTAGGGTGCGTTGCCTTGTAAGCCTGAGGCTGCCAGTCTTGTCGCAGCAGGTTGATGGGGGGTGGCAATGCCAGAAGGCGCAGTGAAAATCGAAGATGGCATCGACACGCCGGCGGTGCTGGTCGACATGCCGGTCGTGCAACGCAACATCGACAGCTTTCAACGTCTGGCGGACGGGATTGGGATGAAAGTGCGCCCGCATATCAAGACGCACAAATTGGCAGAAGTGACGCGGATGCAACTCGCCGCGGGCGCAATCGGCATCACCTGCCAAAAGGTTTCGGAAGCGGAGGCGATGCTGGACGCGTGCCCCGAGATTTCGGACATTCTGATCACCTACAATATCCTCGGCGCGGAAAAGCTTGACCACTTGCGGCGTCTGGCAAGGCGCGTCCATCTGACGGTTGTCGCTGACAATGCGACCGTGATCGCAGAGCTGTCTGCGGCTTTCGCCACGGAACCGGCGCCGTTGCAGGTGCTGGTTGAATGCAACACCGGTGCTGACCGCTGCGGCGTGGCTACTCCGGACGAGGCTTGCGAGCTTGGCCAGCGGATCGCGGCGGCGCCGGGCCTTCATTTTCGGGGTCTGATGACCTATCCACCCGTTGGCGGTGCCGCCGGGGTTCAAGCCTTCATGACGCGCGCGATTGCGCTTCTTGCCCACCATGGCCTTTCGGTCGAAATCGTGTCGTCCGGTGGCACACCCTCAATGGCGCAGGCCGCAGACGCCCCCGTGGCGACCGAATACCGGCCGGGCACTTATGTTTACAATGACCGCTCTCTGGTGGCACGCGGGGTTTGCAGCTGGGAAGATTGCGCGCTGACGGTCCTTGCAACCGTAGTTTCGACGCCCAATCCGCATCGCGCTGTTATCGACGCGGGTAGCAAGGCGCTTACGTCCGATCTGCTTGGGCTGACTGGCTACGGTCATGTTATCGGGCGGCCCGATATCGTGATCGATCAGCTGTCTGAAGAGCATGGACGCTTGGTCAGCGAAGGCCCGATCGGGCTTCGAGTGGGGGAACGTCTCCGGATCGTGCCGAACCATGCTTGCGTCGTGACGAACCTTTTCGACGAGGTGATCGTGCTGGACGGAATATCTCCCCCCCGCAGCGTGAAAGTCGCCGCGCGCGGCAAGGTCCGCTAAAAGGTCGAGCATGGGCGGATCGGGAAGGCATATCTGCCGTGGCACGACCATGGGCACCTGTCGCGGTTTGGTGCCGCCCCTTAGATCAGCTGCAGAATGAGAGATGACGCATCGGCAGTCGCAAGGGAGCGGTTTCGCGAGGATGCGGCGCTGATCCTGCCGAACTCATCCCTCAAAGAGGGGAGGAACTTCCTTAAAAATGCACGCAGTTCTTCGCGAGCAAAAGGCATTAATGACGGGTTCATCTCAGAACAGCGCAGGACTCTCCCGACTGAACGACTGTGCCGGATGATGAAGGTCCGGCCTTCCAGAACTGTTGGCCGTGCGGAGCCGCCCGCTCGTTTCGCGCCCACATTTAAAACGACAACATATTGATTTAAAGGGAAATTTCTGCAGCGGCGTTCTTGGAAGCACCAAAGCAAGAGCACGCATTCCTGCGAAAAAAATGGCCGCGTGAGGGGAGCTCACGCGGCCGGAACTAGGTGAAACACGATCACAGAAGGGATTTAGACACATGCTATAGTTGTCTTTTACGTTAAGTAATGCTCCATAAGCAAGAGTAATAGTTATCAACCGTGGAAACAGTTTTTTTCCGTTGCAAGACGGTCTGCTAACCAGCCGTAGCCGTGGCACGGCTACCCGACGTCGATCGAGCCACTGAACACCTGCACCCCGACGAGTGAGCCACCGACGGTTTATCGGCGGGCAGTGCCAATGATCACCGACCCGTCTGGCCCGTCCAGCCAGTCCATGGATTTTAACTTGGCCGAAGCGACTTGGTGGATGACCTGAACGCCGTCATCCTTGCTGCTAGGGAAGAGTCCTCGGGTTGATTTCTGGTCCCAAGCGGCCGGCTCTCGTGGAGACCGCCCAAGCGAAAACCGGGACATCCGGCCCCACCACGGGCAACCAGTGACCTAACCCATTACAATGGATCATCTTTCAACCGGCTATTATCGTGGGAACTGGCGGACCCGGAGCGATTCGAACGCCCGACCCTTAGATTCGTAGTCTAATGCTCTATCCAGCTGAGCTACGGGTCCGCAGTGACGGGCGATGTATCGCCGCAGCGGCGTCAATGCAAGGGCGAAAACGGATCAACCGGCGCCATTTCCCTCGGCGGACTTGGGCAGGTGGATCATGAACTCGGTCCCGTCACTGTCGCTGCGCACAAGTTCGAGCGTACCGCCGTGACCGCGGACGAGTTCCTGCGCGATGGCCAGGCCAAGGCCCGACCCGCCCTTGCGCGTGCCGCCCTGAAAGGCGGTGAAAAGATGTTCACGCGCGCGGGCCGGCAGGCCGGGCCCGGTATCGCCGATGCGGATCCACCATTCCTGTTCGGCTTCCCCCGCGCCGATTTCGATGGTGCCGGGCTGACCGGTTGCCTCGATCGCCTGGCGGGCATTGCGCGCCAGGTTGCCAAGCACGCGGTAGAGTTGTTCGCTGTCGGCGCGCAGCGCAAGGCTGGGCGGCACGTCGATCAGAACCGAGATCGCGCCTTCGCCGCCCAGCCCCTCGCCTTCGACGACTTCGTCTATCAGCGGGCGCAACAAGAACCGCTTCAGCTGCGGCGGGGCTTCCTCTGCTTTCCCGAAGGTCAGCGTGGCCTCGCACAGCGACACTGCCCGGCTGATCGAACCGATCAGTTTCGGTGCCGCCCGCGCCACCACGGGATCGGCCGAATTTTCCAGCCGGTCGGCAAAAAGCTGCGCCGTCGTCAGGATGTTGCGCAAGTCGTGGCTGATCTTGGCCACCGCGCCGCCCAGCTGTGCCAACCGCTCTTTTTGCCGCAACGCACCCGTCATCTGGGTTTGCAGCGACTGCAGCGCCTCTTCGGCGATGCGCAGCTCATCCACACTGGCCGAAGGCTCAATCACCTGCCGCGCGTCTTCGGGGGATGCGGCATAGGCCTGCATGTGCCGGACCACGCGGCGGATCGGCTGCACCAGCAGCCGTTGCACCGACAGGAACAACAAGAACGCCGTGACCACCGATATCAGTGCTGACAGAAAGAGGATGCGCAGACCGTAATCCAGCATGGCGCTGCGCAGATCCTTGGTGTCCATCGTCACCTCGATCAGCTCACCTGCATCCTGGACAGGATTTCCGATCACCCGGATGATGCGGTTCTGCGGATCCGTCAGCGCGACAAGCGCATCACGGATCAGCTCCCACGGTCCCGCCATCCGCAGATCATAGCTTGCCCACATCTCGCCGGGGATCGGTGACGACAAGACAAGCTGGCGCACCTCGTCGCGGCGCAGGACAACGTTGTAGACCTGTGCATTGGCCAACAACTCGGCTTCCAGCTCGGGCATGATCATGTCTTCGGTAGCCAGCTGCGTCAGC
>JANPKV010000110.1:0-5001 GCA_031426185.1 Rhodobacterales bacterium
GCATCTGACCACCGCAATCGCCCGACCCGCTGCACGCGATGAGAGTTCCGCGCGCCAGACGATTGCTCAACCCGCGCCAACAGGCGTAAATGACCACCGGGCTCCGGTCGTGGCTGGATGAAAGACCAGTGGCAGGTCACCCACGCTATATCAGCGTCCAAAATTGACCGCCCTTTCGACGTCATATTCAAAGCCTGAGACGACGGAACTGGTCACGGGGTGGAGGCGGGTAAAGCCCCGATCAGGGTCAGGCCGCCCCTAGACGCGCCTTCGCCACAACGAGTGACAGGTGATCCACTCCGTAAGGCTTGGTCAGGACCAGTGCATCGCGATACCCGTCGATCAGGCCACTTTCGCCATATCCACTCGCAAAGATGACCGGGATGCCGCGGTCTTGCAAAATCGCGGCAAGGGGGAATGACGCGACGCCATGCACGTTGATATCAAGAATAGCCATATCAAGATCACCATGTCTGGCAAACTCCATCCCACCAGCCACACGGGTCGCCATCGACACAACTGAATGCCCAAGGTCCTCGAGCATACCGGCGAGATCAAGCGCAATTATGGCTTCATCATCTAAAATCATAAAACGTAGAAAGCCGGTATCGACGGGCATTGTCATATCCAACTATGAGTCCAAGCCCGGCACCGGCGACTGCAGCAAGCAAATTACTCCAGTGGCATCATACGTAATACTTACTTCGCCCAAAAGTTCGATCGGAAGTACCTGCTCGATCAGGCTGGACCCAAACCCCTTGCGAACTGGCGCTTTCACAACTGGGCCGCCGGACTCGGCCCATTGCCACCAAAGACGGGGTTTGTCAGGGGGGCCAGTGACCGTCCACGTAACATCTACGCGGCCTTCCGGCACCGAAAGTGCGCCATATTTTGCGGAATTGGTGCAAAGTTCGTGCAGGGCCAAGCTGAATGTCAATGCAAGTTGCGGCCTAAGCGCGACGTACGGACCCGAGACGACAAGCCGGCTTTGACCACCCTGATGCGGGTCAATCGTGGCCTCGATCACACTGGCCAGATCAGTGCTTGACCAGTTAGAGGTCACCAACAGATCATGTGCGCGGGCCATCACGCGCAACCGCTCGCTAAAGGCAATCCGTGCATCGGGCAGGGAAATGTCGCCGCGCAGGGTTTGCGAGGCGATGGCCTGCACCACTGCCAGCGAGTTTTTGACCCTGTGGTTAAGTTCGTTCATCAGAATGCTGCGCTGGTGTTCGGCCTGCCGGCGGTCAGTGATGTCGCGTGCGATGCTGGACGCCCCCACCAGCGCGCCAAACCGGTCAAACAACGGCGATTCCGTCACCGACACCCAGACCGGCGTGCCATCGGCCCTGATCCGCGACATCTCATAATGCAGCGTCGCGGCACTTTCACAGAACAGCGTAAGGCAGTCGGGCAGTTCACCGGGTTGTGCCGGATCATTCATCGCCGACAACGGTTTGCCCACCATGTCGGCCGCAGCAAAGCCAAAGATCGTTTCCGCCGCCGGATTCCAGCTGTCGATCAGCCCGTATGCGTCAATGCTGATGATCGCGTCGCGCGAACTGTCCACAATGGCGGACAACTGCCGTGAAATAGTCTCGGCCTGCCGCCGAACCGTCACATCCTCGATTGCGAGCAGGATCAGGCTTTGTCGCCCGCCCTCGCGCAACAGTTTACGCCCGTTGATCAGCAGATGGCGCAGCCCGATAACCGGGAATGACTGGTCTAGTTGGGCATCATTGAAGGGCTGTGCGTCCAGAACCAACTTTGCCAGCAGGTCGCGCAGTTGCGGCAGGTTCCAGCCGCCGTTGGCAAGATCAAACACCGAATGCCCAATTTCCTGGACTTCCGACACCCGAAACAGCGCCTCAAATGCCGGGTTGATCGAGACAAGGTTCAACGCGTCATCCATCACCAACAGTGGCTGGCGGATGGTTTCGACAATTGCCTGCGCATAAATGCGGGCCTCGGTGCTGGCTTGGCGCGCGGCCCGGGCGTCTGTCACGTCAAAGAACGTGATCACCACACCTGCGATGCGGTTATCCAGCGTGCGGTAGGGCAGCATCCGGCGCAGATGCCAGCGGCCCCCGACACCTGACACTTCGGTTTCGAGCACCTGAAGTTTGTGCATGACCCGCCCTGCGTCTGACAACAGGTCATCATCGCGGAACTTCAGCGCGAAATGTTCAAGCGGCCTGCCGATATCTGAGGGCAGCAGGTCAAGCAGCTCCCGCAAGCCGGGGGTGAACCATTTGATGCAGAACTTATCGTCCAGAAACAGCGTGGCGGTATCGGTGCCCGCCAGCAGATTATTCAGATCATTGGTGCTGTCTTCCAGATCACGCACGTTGCTTTGCAACTGGCCATTCACCGTATGCAATTCTTCGTTGAACGACTGCATTTCTTCTTTTGAGGTCTCCAATTCCTCGTTGGTGGATTGCAGTTCCTCGTTCATCGAGGTGGCCTCTTCGTTGGCCGCTTTTAGTTCTTCGTTTGCGGTTTCCAGATGCTCGATGGTGTTCTGCAGCTCTGACCGTACGGTTGCCAGCTCATCCCGCAGATCTGCCACTTGCGACGGGTTTTCCTGGGGGGCGGGCATAGTCCGCGCTTCACCGGCAATCACAGGGGCAAAGCTGATCAGGATGTGGCCCTTGCCCACCCCGCTGATCGGTGACGCGGTCACCATGATCGGATGGTGGCCGCCGCTGTGTCGCAGCTTTGCCTCGAACGAGACATCGCTGCCATCGTCACGGGCTTTGCGCACCGCGCTGCGCAGTTTTGTCACCAGCCCCTCGCGCGCCATGGTGAAGACATCACTCGAAGGCTCGCCCGTCGGCTGTTCAAGATAAGCCCCGGTAGAGCCATGAAAATAAACGACGCGGCTCGCCGCATCAATCAGCACGGCGGAAGGCGCAAATCGTTCAAGCAAGGCACGCCGCGCCAGATCGCCCGCAGGCGGGTACTGATCGGACGACAGCACGGAAACCGTTTGCTGCTCAGGTCTTTGGCGGGCGGGCTGGCCGCGCAGAACCGGGAAGTTGACAATATCCAGCCGCGCACCCAGCCTTTTGTAAATCCGCCATTTCTTTGACAGTGGCTCGAACACTCCGCTGTGCCGCCCGACCGTTTCGGTATTGCCCAGCATCATCGCCCCCCCCGGTTCAAGGGCGAAATGGAACAGCGCGATGATGCCCTGCTGCGCGTCGGGTTCCAGATAAATCAAAAGATTGCGGCAGGTCACCAGATCAAGGTGCGAAAACGGCGGGTCGCTGAGCAGGTTTTGCGGTGCGAAAACCACGGTGGCGCGCAGGTCTTTCTTCACCCTGTAGGTGGACTCGGACGCATCAAAGAACCGGCGTTTGCGGGTGGCATCAAGACCCGTGACAGCAGCCGCCGGGTAGATACCGTCGCGCGCGGTTTGCAGGTTGTCTTCGCGTGCGTCGGTGCCAAAAATCTTGACGTCGAACGCTTTGCCCGCCAGCGTCGCCTGCTCGGCAATTAGCATGGCGACCGTATAGGCTTCTTCCCCGGTCGAACACCCCGGCACCCAGACGCGGATGGCCGATCCAGTTTCGCGCGCCGTGACCAGCGGCGTGATCACAAGGTCGCACAATGTTTTCCAAGCATCCGCGTCGCGAAAGAAGCTTGTGACGTTGATCATCAGATCCTTGACCAGGGAGGCGGCTTCGGTCGGATCGTTTCGCAAATCGGTCAGATAAACATCCAGCGAGTCGATACCATACAAACTCAAGCGCCGCTGAATACGCCGCTGCAGGGTGCTGCGCCGGTAGGTGTTGAAGTTATGGCCGGTGCGGGTGCGCACCACTGTCAGGACCTGATCAATCAGGTGCTGCGAACTGGTTTCCGACGTCTCGCCACCTTTGGGCTCGGCAACGTATTCGTTGCGGAAATACCGCCCCAGAATGGCGGGCATTCCTTCAGGGGCAATGATGTGGTCGGCCATGCCAGCGGCAATCGCGCTGCGGGGCATGCCGTCGAATTTTGCGGTCTCGGGGTCCTGCACCAAGATCAGCCCGCCCGCCGCGCGCACCTCTTTCAACCCGTCGGTCCCGTTGCTGCCGGTTCCCGACAGCACCACGGCGATGACCCGTTCGCCTTGATCAGCGGCAAGTGAGCGGAACAACACATCCACCGGATGGCGGTGCCCGCGCTTTTCCGCAGGCTTTATCAGGTTCAGAATACCCGCCGTCACCGTCAAATCCCGGTCGGGTGCGATGACATAGACATGGTTGGGCAGGATCTTCATCTGATCCTCGACCTGAACCACGGGCATTGTTGTATGGGCAGCCAGCACCTTGGCCATCTGGCTTTCGCGTGTGGGATCAAGGTGCAAGACCAGAACAAAGGCCGCGCCGCTGTCATGCGGCATCGCATCAAAGAACTTGCTGAACGCCTCAATTCCGCCTGCAGATGCGCCCATGCCGACGACCAGACAGCTATCGCCAGCATTAGCCTCCGGGTCGTGATGCGATGTGGTGTTCGCGGACGCTTTGGCAGGGTCGTGCTGTGCGGTCATTCATCGAAGCCAAGGCTTCACCAGCGAGGGGGCCCGATATTGGGCGTTGGACCACTGCAAACCTGTAACTGCCGAAACAGCTACCATAGCTTCGTCGCATCGCTTGACCGTGATTGCAACGATTTTGGTCTAGTTGCCGGCTTGGCCCGAGTTGCTTTTCGATAGTCGTAGTTTTCGGCTCATCACATGTACCGCAGAACCCGGCGCGGGCTCTCAGATGAATACGAACCTGGACTTGCCCGACTTTTGTAGAGAGCTTTTAGCTCACTTCCCGGACCTTTCGCTCGAAGGCGATGCCGCTCTGGAAGCCGAGCGATGAATGCCGCCTGACGGGGTTATAGAACCCGTCGATGTATCTGGCGACGGCGTTTTGGGCCTGCTGGCGGGATTGCCATGCGACCGGCCAGATCAGCTCGGACTTGATGGTTTTGAAGAACGTTTCCACCATCGCTCTGTCGTAGCAG
>JANPKV010000111.1:0-15608 GCA_031426185.1 Rhodobacterales bacterium
TTTGCCTGCGTTTGCCGCAGAGGTGATGCCGCACCAGAGCTCTTGGTCTTCAACCGGGTCCCGACCGAGATGGTCAGCCCGCCAGAGATGGGGCCTGCTTTGTCTCAAACCGGTTCATGTTGGCCGCGCCAGACGAAGAAGGCTGGTGCGATGGCCAAAAAGAATCGGGCCCGATGGGTCAAGCGACCCCGGACAGGCGGCGTATAGGGGGTGGGGGGGCTTGGGTCAAGCGGGGGGGTGGGGGTGTCGGCAATGCGGGTGAAGCTGGCGTTTGAACTGACTTGGCCGAATGTCTGCTATTGAAAGTTAAGCTGCAACGTTAACTTCAGGTGGAACGTCGGGGACCGAACCGTATCGACTCAAATTTAGCAAAGGAACAGCCCATGAGAACAATGGCAGCGCTGGTCTTTCCTGGCTTTCAAACTCTGGACTATTTTGGCCCTATCGAAATGCTGGGAGGTTTCCGCGACGAGATTGAAATCGTGACGGTGGCAAAAGGGCCGGAACCAGTGCCGAGCCGTCATGGCCAAAGAATTGTTGTTGACCGGATTTTGGCTGAAAAGAACGACTACGATTTGCTGTTCATTCCCGGAGGCGATTCCGCACTCACTGCCGCTGCTGATGAGGAACTCTGCCAATGGATCAGGCAGGCATCCGCCACAGCGGAACGCGTAATGGCGGTTTGTACTGGGACGGTGCTCCTGGGAATGACTGGTGTTCTAGACGGAAGAAAAGCGACAACCAACAAGCTTGATTTCAACGATACCGTACATCTTGCCCCGCACGTTGATTGGGTGAAAAAGGCAAGGTGGGTCGAGGATGGCAAGTTCTTCACATCTTCGGGTGTTTCCGCAGGAATGGACATGGCTCTGGCTGTCGCCGCAGACCTATTTGGCCGCGAGAGGGCGGAGGAGATGGCCGAAGGCTGTGAATACGCATGGCATAGCGACGCCGACTGGGACCCTTTTGCAGAATCCGCCGGCCTTATTTGAGACTGTGGGGCCAAATGCGGCACCGAGGTTCCGGCTCAGAACCACCTTTCGATCTCCACCCCACAGGGCAACGCCTGACCGCCGGGTGGGCGCTGCGCCGCTGGTTCCGTGGCGCTTTATGGATCAACTACTCCCACCGGAGTTCTAGGCGGAGCGTTGCAAAAACGCCTGCCCGAGGGGGCGGTCAGGCGCTGCCCGGCGGCGCGTTCGCGCCTTGATTCCGGACTAAAGAAGGAAGGGCCAAGCGGCAGGCGCTGAAAACAAAAGCTGTATGCGGACCGGTGGCAAGCTTTTGCCAAGGCTACTTCCGCCGCTTTTCCCACAGGTCCGGGCGGCGGGTCTTGGTGATCGCCTCGGCCTGCTCCTCACGCCATCTGGCGATGGCGGCGTGGTTGCCGGATTGCAGGACTTCGGGGATGGGCAGGTCGCGCCATATGGCCGGGCGGGTGTAGTGGGGGTGTTCGAGGAGGCCTTGGGAGAAGCTTTCCTCCTCGGTGCTGGCATCGTTGCCGAGCACGCCCGGCAGCAGGCGCACGGTGGCGTCGATCAGGGCGGTGGCCGCAATTTCCCCCCCGGTCAGGACAAAATCGCCAAGGCTGACTTCTTCCACGGCGTGATGGTCTAGGACGCGCTGGTCGACGCCTTCGAAGCGGCCGCAAAGTAGGGTGATGCCGTCGCAGGCGGCAAGGCGCTGCGCGGTGGCCTGATCAAAGGGCTTGCCGCGCGGCGACAGGTAGATGACGGGCCAGCGGTCGCGCGGTTTTCCGGAATCGGCGGCAGTGATGGCCGCATCGACGACATCGGCGCGCAAGACCATGCCTGCCCCGCCCCCCGCAGGCGTGTCATCGACGTTGCGATGTTTGCCGATGCCGAATGTCCGCAGATCGAGCGTCTCTAGCTGCCAAAGCCCGAAATCGCGCGCCTTGCCGGTCAGGCTAAGATCAAGGATGCCCGGAAACGCCTCGGGGAAAAGGGTGATGATCCGGGCGGTCCACGCGCCCTTGATCACGCGCGTTTCAGCCATGAGGTCGCGGGGTCTGACGCTGGCCTGCATCGACAGACGGCCATGGGATTTGGTGGCAGCGGGTTTGGTTGCGTCGGTCATGCAAAGGGTCTTAGCGCCGCACGGCCCCTGGCGAAAGCAGGAAACCGCGGCAGCGCGGACCAGCTATTGCCGTCATGCGGCGGTTGCGGTCGCCCTTGGTTCGGCGGGCGGCTCGGCGTCCGGCGCGAGTGCTGCGTCAGTCACCCGGGCGACCCGGGCCGCAAGCGAGCGCAGCGGCACCTCGGCATCGGTCCCTTTCAGGGCTTCGGCGCGGGCGATCAGGGTGGCGGGAGAGGGGCAGTGGCTGGCCAGTTCGGGTCGCGACGAGACATGGCTGTTCATCGCGGTCGCGAAATACATGGCCTGAGAGGCGTCACCCGAGAATGCTGCAAATACCCGTTCCGCTGCGGTCTGATCCAGGCTCGGGGCCCAGGTGGCACTGCTTGCGAGATTGACAAGGGCACGGATCGTCGTGATCCCGGCCTCGCCGCCCTTGGCGCGTGCGATCAGCGCTTCACGCAGATCCTCTGCCCCGATTTCGGCGGCGATGGCCTTCATATGCGCCTCGATCACGGCATGGTCGACGTCATGCGGCAGGGCGTTCAATGTTTCGGTCACGCGCACCGCAGCCTGCAGGCGCGCATCGGCCGCAGCCTCTTTCGTGACGGGGGGGACGGGGATCGCCCCTGCCAGCCGCGCCATCGGGATGGCAAGGAACGCCAGGGTCACCGGCAGCATCGGATGGTAAAGGGGAAGCACGCCAAGGATTCCGCCGAGGCCGCGGCCGACCGTAAACAGCACAACGACCAGAAGGACATGCACCGCGGACTGCGTGACGACCGACAACTGGCGGTCGCGCTGGCGCCATTGATCCCGGCCGTGGGGCCAGTCGCCGGGCTGGATCACCGAAAGCCACAGCAGGAAAATCATGGAAAAAAGCGGGACCATGTTCCAGCCCTGACCCGCAAGTCCGGCCAGCAGGGGCCCAATGTACAAAAGGGCGTTAAGGCCCATCAGGATGCGTCTGCGCATTGTCATGTCGGTCTTGATCCCCTGGATTTGGGACCACCAGAGCATGCGAATGTGGCGACACATTGACCAGCGCGCGGCAACAATCCGCGCAGATTACCCCGTACCCCCGGGCTAATCGAGGCCCTCGGGCAGGTCGACGATCAGACGGCGCGCGGCGAGATCGACGGTCGGCACGATGGCACGCGTGAAGGGGATCAGGATCGTCGCGGGCCCCTGCCCCACAGTCACCTCCAAAAGGTCGCCCGCGCCGTGGTTGTGCACCGCCTGCACCGCGCCAAGCTGCACGCCGCCGGGATCAAAGACGCCAAGGCCGATCAGGTCGGCATGGTAGTATTCGTCGTCGGGCAGGCTGGGAAGTTTTTCGCGCAACGCGTAAAGCGCAACGCCCCGCAACGCGTCGGCCTGTTCCTTGGTCGCCACCCCCGCGATGCGCGCGCCAAGTCCACCCGCGACGGGGCGGGTCAGCTTGACGGCAAAGCTGCGGCTGCCGTCTTCGGTCGTCAGCGGACCATAGGCGGCAATGGCCTCAGGGTCGGCGCAGAAGGATTTGAGGCGCACTTCGCCCGCGACCCCGAATGCGCCCGCGATGGCACCCACACAGATGCGGTCGGTCATGGCTGTCCCCCGTTGCAATAGCCGCGCGCGTTCCATGATCCGCCCGCATCGAGACAGGCATCGACCTGCCCCATGCGGACAAACTGTGTCCCCGCCCAGAATGAGCCCGCACAAAGCACAAGCGTGATCGTCCGGCGCACGAGGCCGAGACCGGGGATCATGGGCAAGGCTCCGGGGTCATGGCGGGCGGTCCTGAGCGTGCGGTCCTGATAGGTGCCCGCGCCCCGGTCGGGGCACGGGAACAAGCTTGCGTCGATTATTCGGACGCGGCCTCGGCCGGCGCGGCGGCGCGTGCGGCTTTCTTGGCGGCAAGTTCCGTCATGCGCTTGCCCGGAACGGCAGCCTTGGGGTTGGAACGTGCGGTTTTCGGGCGAACGCCGGCAGCCTCGAGCATACGCGCGATGCGGTCGGTCGGTTGCGCGCCCTGGCTCAGCCAGTGGCTGACGCGGTCCATGTCCATCTTGACGCGGTTTTCGTCATCCTTGGCCAAGAGCGGGTTGTAGGTCCCGAGCTTTTCCAGGAACCGGCCATCGCGGGGCATGCGGCTGTCGGTGGCCACGATGGAATAGAACGGGCGTTTCTTGCTGCCGCCACGGGCCAGACGGATTTTCATTGACATTGGGTCGTCTCCTTTGGGTTTTGGAAATCGGTGCGGGATGCACCGCATAGAGTTGTCATTTCAGTAGTTTCTCGTGATGCCTGATGACTTCCTGGATGATGAAGGTCAGGAATTTCTTGGCCAGATCGGGGTCGAGATCGGCCGCTTTCGACAGGTGTTCAAGCCGGGCCATTTGCGTCGCCTCGCGCGCGGGGTCCGACGGCGGCAGGTCGTGCTCGGCCTTGAGCCGACCCACGGCCTGGGTCTGCTTGAACCGTTCGGCCAGGGTATAGACAAGGATCGCATCAAGCCGGTCGATGGCATCGCGGTGATCCCTGAGCAGGGACGCGGCACGGGTGATGGCGTCGGTCATGCGGGCACTCCGGTATGGCGAAAGACGTGCAGGTCGGTCTCGCCCAGGGCTTCCATTTGGGCCTCGGCCTTGGGATCGCGCATGGCACCGAGGGCGACGGCAAGGCGGGCAGAGCGGGCATTCGCGGCGTCGACATAGCTGACGAAACCGTTCGGGCCATACAAGGTCACGGCATGGGGCAGGACGGCGCGAGCCGCCTCCGCCGCGTAGCCATTGCCCTCGGCCATGTCGGTCAGGACCCAGCCAAGTTCCGGTTCCGGGTCACCCATTTCCTGCCAGAGATAGACCCAGCCAAGGGGGGTATCGTCGTCTCGCAGGGTGATCGTCCACATCCCCGCCCCGCGCAGCATCCAGCCCGCAATGCCCTGGCAAAAGTCGGCAAAGGCGTCCTCTTCGGTGAAGGGGCCGCCCATGTGCTGTGCGCGGTCGCTGGTGAATACGGCGCGGTAGGCCGGATAGTCCGTGATCGCCGGGGCACGCAGCATCAGGCGGTCCGTGCGGATGACGGGGACGGACGCCGCGATCCTGGCCGCGATCTCGGCGGCCGGGCCCTGGGGCGCGTGAAGCCAGGCTGCGGTCATGCCTGCACCCTGGGGTGACGAAACACGAGATCCTTGGCGTCACCAATCTGCGGCGCGTCAGGGTCGAAGACTGCCCCCAGCCGTTCGGCCAAAGCGATCGACCGGGCATTCGCGGGGTCGATATAGCTGACCGCAGTGTCCCAGCCCAATGTGCGAAACGCAAAGTCGCGCGTGGCGGCGGCGGCCTCGTGGGCATAGCCCTGCCCTTCGGCGGCGGGGGACCAGACGGTCCAGCCGATCTCCCGCTCAGGCCAGTCCCATGGATGCCAGGGTCCGGCACTTCCAAGCGGCGTGTCGCTGCCTTTGGCCGTAAACACAAAGCTGCCATAGCCGCGCGCGATCCACATGCCGACAACATGGCAAAAGGCGCGCCAGGCGACGCCTTCGACCATCGGGCCGCCCATGTAGCAAGCGCGCTGGCTGGTGGCAAAGGCGAGCCAGTGCGGCCAGTCCGACGCCTGCGGCGCGCGCAGTGTCAGGCGGGCGGTTTGCAGCATAGGGGTGTTTGCAAGGCCGATCATGCGGCCCTCGCGTGGCGATAGACAAGGTCGGTCGGGTCCTGCCTTGCTGCGGCGGGATCAAGGACGGCGCCAAGGCGTTCGGCGACGCGCGCCGAAGCGTGATTTGCGGGGTCCACATAGCTGACGAGCGTCGGCATCGCGCAATGGGCGAAGGTCCAGTCCCGCAAGGCGGCGGCGGCTTCGGTCGCGTAGCCCTGACCCTCATGTCCGGCATAAAGGAACCAGCCAAGTTCCGGCTCCGGGAAAAGGGGGCCGGCATTGACGCCGACCTGGCCCACGGTGGCGTCCGGCGCTGTGTCGATCAGCAGGGCACCATGGCCGAATAACGCCCAGAGTGCGGTGTCATGGCAGAAATAGGCCCAAGCCTTGTCGCGACCCATCGGGCCACCCATGCCCGACGACCGGTCCGAGGCGAGGAACGCGGAATAGTCCGCGAAGTCCGTCATCCGCAAGGGGCGAAGGGTCAGGCGCCGGGTCTGAAGGGTCGGGGCGATCATGCGGCCACCGGGGGCGAGAACTGATACATCGACCCTTCGTCGAACCATTCCGGGCGGCGACCCGCGATCAGCTGTCCGCCCAGACGCCGCGCGATGGCGTGGGAGGCCGCGTTGTCATGGTGCACGGCGGCGACGGCGGTCACCAAGCCAAGCGTGCCGAAAACCCAGCGATGCATGGCGCGGGCGGCCTCGGTCGCAAGCCCCCTGCCCTCGGCTAAGGCCGTCCACAGCGACCAGGTCAGTTCGACCTCGCCGTCATCCTGCCATTGCATCGGGCCGAAATGGCCGATGGGCGCGCCAGTGGCACGTTCGGCGGCGATCAGACGGCCAAAGCCGCGCATCACCCAGTGGCCGAAAAACGAGGCAAACTGTTCCGCCGCCGCCGGGGTCTTTTTCGGCCCGCCGGTAAAGGCCGTGCGCGGCGAGGCACGGTAGTCGCGAAAGGCGGGCCAGTCGGACGCCAGCGGCGCGCGCAGGATCAGACGGTCTGTTTCCAGAACGGGCAGGCCGATCAGTTGCGGACGCAGCGGCTGACTCATTTCTTTTTCATCAGCCCTGACAGCCCTGCCGGCAGCGTCAAGCCGCGCGGCATGCCCATGCCACCCATTCCGCCCATGCCCTGCTTCATGCCGCGCGCGGCTTCTTCAAGCTGGTCGGGGGTCATCTTGGACGGGTCGGGCATGCCGCCCTTGCCCATCATCTGCTTGATGGCCTGTTTCATCATGCCACCCTTGCCCATCTTCTTCATCATCTCGGCCATCTGCTTGTGCTGCTTGAGCAAGCGGTTGAGGTCCGAGACGTCCATGCCGGCACCGGCGGCAACCCGTTTCTTGCGGCTGGCGGCCATCAGGTCGGGATTGGCGCGTTCCTTCTTGGTCATCGACTGGATCAGGGCGATCTGGCGGCGCAGCATGCGGTCGTCAAAGCCTGCTTCCTCGGCCTGCTTGGCCATCTTGCCCATGCCGGGCATCATGCCCATCAGACCCTGCATGCCGCCCATTTTCAGCATCTGTTCCAACTGGGCGCGCAGGTCGTTCATGTTGAACAGCCCCTTGGCGAACCGCTTGGCCATGCGTTCGGCCTGTTCGGCCTCGAACGACTCGCGGGCCTTTTCGACAAGGGCCACGATGTCGCCCATGCCAAGGATGCGCCCTGCGACGCGGTCGGCCTCAAAGGTCTCGATCGCGTCCATCTTTTCGCCAAGCCCGACGAAGCGGATCGGCTTGCCGGTGACGGCGCGCATGGACAGGGCCGCACCACCGCGACCGTCGCCGTCCATGCGGGTCAGCACGACGCCCGATATCCCGACCTTGCCGTCAAATTCGGTCGCGACGTTGACCGCGTCCTGACCGGTCAGGCCGTCGACGACCAGCAGCGTTTCGCGCGGCTGGGCGATGTCGCGCACCGCCTGGATTTCATCCATCAGGACTTCGTCGATGTGCAGACGTCCGGCGGTGTCGAGGAAAAGGACGTCGTAGCCGCCCATGTTGGCCTGGGTCTTGGCGCGCTTGGCGATCTGGACGGCGGTTTCGCCCTTGACGATGGGCAGGCTGTCGACGCCGACCTGACCGGCCAGGATCGCCAGTTGTTCCATCGCCGCGGGACGGTTGGTGTCGAGCGAGGCCAGCAGAACGCGCTTGCCGTTCTTTTCCTTCAGCCGCTTGGCAAGTTTCGCGGTGGTGGTGGTCTTGCCGGACCCCTGCAGGCCGACCATCAGGATGGTCGCGGGCGGATTGTCGATCTTCAGCGCGTCGGGTTCGCCGTCGCCTGCCAGCACCTTGATCAGCTCGTCATGGACGATCTTGACGACCTGCTGGCCGGGGGTGACGGATTTGGTGACCGCCTGTCCGATGGCGCGGGTCTTGACCGCCTTGACGAAGTTGCGCGCGACCTCCAGCGAGACGTCGGCCTCCAACAGTGCCACGCGAACCTCGCGCAGCGCGGTGTCGACGTCGGCCTCGGACAGCGCGCCCTGTTTGGTCAGACGATCAAAGACCCCGCCCAGGCGTTCTGACAGGCTTTCGAACATGGTCGGCTCCTACCGCTGCGGTTGGCCGGAATATGGGGTCCGGCGGTGAAAACCCCAAAACCCAATGCAAGGCGACACCTGCGGGCGCAACGCGCTGGCAGATGGCGATCCCGGCATGTGGCCAAGGGACCGGAAGCCTGTGCCTCCGGGGAATTGGGGGCTGATAGGCCGGCAGGGGTGCGAAGTCAAGCGGCCGGGGCTGTATCGGCGGCGTCGAACAGGACAAGCCAGCGGTTGATCGTATCGACGACCCTGGCGGCCCCTTTGCCGCTGGAATAGACCTCGGTCAGCGGCAGGTTCGGGCGTGCATCCTTCAGGCGCAAGGCGGCGCGCGAGAGCAGCGCCCTTGCGGTGGTCGACCCGTGATCATCGATGGACGTCGTGGTTTCCACCACCGCTTCGGCAATGTCGTTCAGAACGACCTGGATCTCGGTTTGGCCAAAGAGGCTGGCACTACGGATCACAACTGCCCCGGCAGCGCGGTCAAAGACGACGAAAACCCGCCGTGTGAAAGCAGCCAGACAGATGCCGAGAACCGCTGTCGCGAGGACCGCGCCAACCGCGACGAGAGGTGCCGCGGAAAAGGTCCAGAACGCGGCGCAGAGGCAAATGATGATCAGGATTGCAAGCAGGGTGCTCAGCGCGACGGGTTTGTCCTGCATCGCCAGACGGTCCGGGCTGTTTTCGACGATGCGCATCGCAATTTCCCGCAGGCAAGCTGCCCCCTGTCGGTGCGAAGTGTCGGGTCAGTTCGGTGCGGCGTCAATTCACTATCGGCTCAAGAACCGGGGCGCGGCACGGATGATGCGCAATGCAAAACCGCGCTGCGACGGGTGTCGCAGCGCGGTCTGTGCCAGCACGGAGCCCGGGTCAGGCTTTTCTAGCGTGTGGATCAGTTCAGACGGTCATATTCCATCTGCGACAGTTCCGACTGCGTGTACTGGCCAAGCTCGACGCCGTTGGCATTGGCGATCTGCTGCCAGCCGGGACCGGATGCGATCACGTCGCCACTGTCGCGCGAGCGCGTCACACCGATTGCGGCCTTGGACCGGATGAAGGCGGCCGTGGCTTGGTCACCTTCGTTTTGCGCGTCGATCAAATTGATCAGATCGGAGGTCGAAAGCGCACCGGCGGGCACGCCTGCAATGGCGGCCAGCTGGGCGTCGCCCTGCGATACGGATTGGGCGTAGGTGGTCCCCGCAGCAAGCGTGGCGACCAGCGCGGCGACGGCAATTTTCTTGAACATGATCTGTTCCTTCAAGGTTGAGCGGGATCGGCCCAGCCAGAGACTGGCAAGGTTCCCGTCAGGGTTGCGGGCCGGAAACCGACCCAAGGCAGAGCGTCAGTGTGGACAGCGCCGTCAAAATGGACGTTTCAGCGCGTCACGAGGCTTATATAAAAACTGTACTGTTCAGTTCAATACACGAATTCGCGATTTTTTTGCTTTTCCGCAGCACGTTGGCATGAAGCGATGGCGCGATTTTCCCGGGGCATTGGGTGAGCGTCTGGAACACGCAGAGGAAAAGCAGCAAAGCCGCATCCGCCCGCACCATTCGGATATTCAATTTTAAGTTGACCGGATGTTCCGCGGGAATCCACGAGGGAAGGTCGCGCTGCCTGATGGCTGCGCCCGCATTGGGGGGTTGCAATTCGCCTGACAGTCTGGACCAATGTGCGCTTGCGCACGACCGGGTAATGGCATGAACAATTGGGACGAAATCCGCACCGCCTATCTGGTCGCACGGCTCGGCACGGTGTCAGGCGCGGCCGAAGTTCTGGGCGTGCATCACGCCACTGTCATCCGCCATGTCGATGCGCTTGAAAAACGCCTTGGCACCAAGCTTTTCCAGCGCCATGCGCGCGGCTATGCGCCGACCGAGGCGGGGCGTGACCTGATGGGGGTGGCCGATACGGCCGAAGGGCAATTCACCCAGATGGTCAGCCGGATCAAGGGGCTTGGCGACCATGTCACCGGAGAGTTGGTGATCACCTCCATCGCGGGTATCGCGCTGCTGGTGATGCCGGTGCTGGCCACCTTTCAGGCAGACCATCCAGGCGTTCGCATCCGCTATCTTTCGGACATGCGGCTGTTCCGGCTGGAGCAGGGCGAGGCGCATGTGGCAATCCGCGCGGGCGGTGCGCCGAAAGAGCCTGACTATGTCGTGCAGGCCTTGGCAAAACTCAGCGTGGGGCTTTATGCCAGCGCCGGATATGTGGAAAAGCATGGCCGCCCGGCAGGGATCGACGACATGGCGCATCACCGGTTCATCGGCACCGACACAAGCGACAGCCGGGCCCCGTTTTATGTCTGGCTGCGTGATCATGTGCCGGAGGCCAGCATCGTGTTTCGGGCAAGCGAGGTGGTGTCCGTCCTGCCCGCGGTACGCGCCGGCATGGGCATCGGGTTTGTGCGGCCCTCAGAGGCGGAGGCCGATCCTGCGCTTGTGGAGATCATGCCGCCCGAACCGGAATGGGCAAGCCAGCTCTGGGCGGTCACGCATGTCGATCTGCACCGGACGCTGAAAGTGCAGAAGTTCCTCGCGCATCTCAAGACGGCGGCGGCGGGTTGGTCGGACCTTTAGTCACAGGCTGGCGGTCAGCCGGTCAAACCGCGCCTTGCGCGGCGCGATCAGGGTGGCAAGGGCCGTATCGGGATGGACCGTTGCGCAGGCAAGGCGCGGCGAAGACAGCACCGACAGGGGTGCGCCCGCGGCAACCAGCGCCAGCCGTGCGGCCCCGGCGGGACCGGCGACCTCCGACCCTTGGGGCAGGTCGACGGGGTGGTCGAGAATGGTCGCCAAAAGCTGCACCCACAGGGTGGAGCGGGTTCCGCCACCCACGGCAAGAAACCGGTTCGGTGGGGTGACGCCGACCGCGCGCTGTGCCGCGATGCAATCGGCGAACTGAAAGGCCACGCCCTCCAGCAGGGCATAGCCGAGGCTGGCGGGGGTCACGCCGGGGTGCAGCCCGTCGATGCGACCCATCGCATCGGGGCGGTTCAGGGGGGTGCGGATGCCATTGAGACAGGGCAGAAAGATCGGGGCCTCGGACATCTGGGCGGGGGACAGGGCGGTGGCCGCCTCCACCAGTGCGGCGGCGGTCTGGCCCGTCAGGCGCGCCGTCCAGTCCAGCGCGGCGGTGGCGGCCATGACGACGCCCATCGACAGATAGGTGTCGGGGGCCGCATGCGCAGAGGTCAGGATGGCGCTTTGCGGGCCGGGGCTGAATTTCGCGTCCACAAGGCAGGCGACGCCAGAGGTGCCGATGGTCAGGACCGCGTCGCCGGGGGTCGCGGCCCCTGCGCCCAGCGTTGACCCCATATTGTCACCGCAGCCGGTCGCGACCGGTACCCGCGCCTGCATCCCCCAGCGTTGGGCCAGGTGCGGCCGCAGCGTCCCGGCGGCATCCCAAGGGTTCAGGATCGGCGGCAGACTGGCAGGGTCCCAGCCGATGGCATGGCAAAGGCTTTCGTCCCAAGTCCCTGCGCTGCAATCGAAAAGCTGCGTGCCACCGGCGTCGGTGGGGTCCGAGGCCACCTCACCGGTCAGGGCGAGGCGGACATAGTCCTTGGTCAGCATCAGCATTCTGGCCCGCGCAAGAAGCCGAGGTTCGTGCCTGGCAAGCCAAAGCAGTTTAGGGGCCGTGATGCCGGGATCGGGGGTGCCGTTGGTGCGGTTGCCGATGTCCGGAACCCGCGCCAGCAGGTCCGCGCATTCGGCAATCGCACGCTGGTCGTTCCACAGCATCGCCGGGCGCAGGGGCCTGAGGTCTGCATCTAGGATCAGACAGGCAAGCATCTGGCCCGAAAGGCCGATGCCGGTGACAGCGGCCATTTCCACCGGGTGGCTGGCCGCGAGGTCGTCCAGACAGCGCCACACCGTCGTGACCCAAAGGTCTGGGTCCTGCTCGGACCAGCCCAGATGCGGGATCGACACGGCGACCGGATGCGCGGCGCTGGCCACGACACGGGCGGCATCCTCCAGGATCACGGCCTTGATGCCGGAAGTGCCCAGATCGATGCCAAGGGTCAGCGTCATTTGGTGGCGTCCAGAAGCGCGCGGGCCGACGCCTCGTCGGTGACAAACGTGTTGACCACGCCGCGCGACAGGATGGCCCGGTTGACCGCGACCTTCTGCGCGCCGCCCGCCGCCAGAATGACGTTCGGGATGCGCGCAAGGTCGTCAAAGCCGATGCCGATGATGCGTTCGTTGATCGGATGAGCGAGCGGGTGGCCGTCGGCGTCGATCACGGTGCCAAGGACATCGCCGACGCCGCCCAAGGCGATCAACTCCTCCATCGTCACGTCGGAGGGAAGCCCGTCGCGCATCAGCAGCGACCGGGTGGACAGATCCCCCGCGGCCATCGCCATGGCATCGACAGAGCGGAGTTTTTCGACCACGGCGCGAAAGACGTCCAGTTCCATGATCGTGTCGCGGCTTTCGCGGGAACCGGCATAAAGGGGGGCGGTGAAATAGCTGTGCTGCGCCCCGATCAGGTCGGCCAGGCGAGTGGTGATCTCGAACGAATTGAGGTCCGACCCACGCGTCAGGCCACCCATGACGGAAATGACCTCCAGGTCCGGGCGCTCCATCGCGCCGACAAATCGAGTCGCGATGTTGAGCGTATTGCCCCAAGACATGCCGAAAAGCCTGATCGCGGGATCGGCGAGGACCTCGGTCAAGAGATTGCCGAGAGCTGCGCCGACAACCATCTGGACGTCACGGGCGTCCATCGGGGCCGGGGCGACATAGGCCTGGCGCAGGTTGAAGCGGGCTTTCAGTGCCGCCTCCAGTTCGGCGCAGGCGGCAAAGGCGGTGTTGAAGGTGATCCGCACCAGCCCCCTCGCCCGCGCGTCGCCCAAAGCCTTGTTGACGCGCAGACGGGTGGCGCCCAGTTTCTCGGCGACCTTTTCCTGCGTCAGACCCTCGACGTGGTAGGCCCATGCCACCTGCGCCAGAAACCGCTCCTCTGTGTCGATCTGGGGCAGCTTGGGGGCTCGGGGCATGAACGACCTTTACTTGACCGCGCCCATGGTCAGGCCGCGCACGAGGTGTTTCGACGCCAACAGCGCAAAGATCAAGACCGGGATCACGATCAGGGTCGAGGTCGCCATGATCTTTCCATAAGGCACGTCGTAGCCCTCCATGAAGGTGACGGCCATCGCGGGGGCGGTCTTGGCGGCCTTGGGGGCCAGGATGTAGGCAAAGAGAAGCTCGTTCCAGGAAAAGATGAACGACAGGATCGAGCTGACCGCGACGCCCGGCATCGCCAGCGGCAGGCAAATCGAGCGAAAGATGCGGAACTGACTGGCGCCTTCCAGCATCGCGGCTTCGTCCAGTTCGCGCGGGATGGAGCGGAACTGGTCGGTGCAGATCCAGATCACGATCGGCAGGGTAAAGGTCAGATACATCAGGATCAGCGCAAGGTGGGTGTCGCGCAGCCCCAGCTCTCGGCTGATCAGGAACACCGGGAAGGCAAGGACCACAGGCGACACGAACCGGTTGGTGATGAACCAGAACCAGAGGTCCTGCTTGCCCCGAAACTCGAACCTTGCCAGTGCATAGGCGGCGGGGCATCCAAGCAGGACGGCCAGCGCCGTCGTGCAGGTCGCCACGATGATCGAGTTGATCAGCGAAACACCCACCTTGTCCTCGAACAACACCTCCCAATAGTTCGCAAGGGTGGGCGTGAACCACCAGACAGGCGGGGATTGCAGCGCGATGACCTGGGTCTTGAGGCTGGTCGTGACCATCCAGTAGAACGGAAAAATGCAGAACGCGCAGATGAGGGTGAGGACGACCGCCTCGCCCAGCAGATTGCGGCGCTGAACCGGAGCGGCCATCAGCGCACCTCGCGGTAGAAAAAGCGGATATAAAGCCGCGCGAGAAAGATCGTGATCGCCAGCATGATGATCGATTGGGCGCTGGCCATGCCGATGTCGAACTGCCGGTTGCCAACCCGCTCGATCAGCACGGCGATAAACTCGGTCGCCGCCCCCGGCCCGCCGCGCGTCATGGTGAACGGCATGTCAAAAAGCTTCAGCGTGTCGGCGGTGCGTAGGATCAGCACGGCGACGAGGCTGGGGATCAGGAACGGCAGCTGCACGTAGCGCAGCACGGTCCAGTTGGATTTGGTTTCCAGCATGGCCGCCTCTTCGATTTCGGGCGGCACAGTGGACAGCCCGGCCAACAGGACCAGCGCGACAAACGGGGTCCACTGCCAGATATCCCACAGGATCACGGCGATGAATGCATTTGTCGGGTCGCCGATGAAATTGATCGCGTCAATGCCAATCCAGCCGAGCATCTGGTTGATGACGCCGTATTTCTGATTGAGCATGACTTGTGCCAGCAGTCCGACCACGGCGTAGGTCGTGGCCATCGGCAGGACCAGCGACAGGCGCGTCAGGGTCTTGAACAGCGTCAGACCGGGGCGATGCAGGACCAGCGCGATGGTCAGGCCAAGGGCGATCTGGACCGGCACCGCGATCACGAACAGGGTGGCCGTGCGGCCCATCGCCTGCCAGAAGACCTGGTCGGTCAGAACCTCGGCATAGTTCGACAGTCCGACGAATTTCTGCTGGTTCAACTTTGTCAGGTTGAAGTCGTGCAGGCTTTTCCAAACCGCATAAAGCAAGGGCGCGATGCCCACGATGACCAGCGCCGCGACCGCCGGGCCAAGAAAGGCCGCGATGGTGCGGCGGCTGGTGCGGGTGGTCATCAAAACTGCCCCTGGGGTCTGGGATGGGACGACCCCGGCGATGGCTTGCCGGGGTCGCGGGGATCAATCAAGCAGGCGTCGTGCTACTGCGCCAGCGGCTTTTTACCGTCGTAATAGCCGGCTTCGGCCAGAACTTCTTCCATCTTGGTGCCGATGGTCTTGGCGCCCTCTTCGATGCTCACCTCGCCAAGCATCATCTTGGTGCCCCACTCCTGCACGATCTCCGTGATCGCGGGCCATTCGGCAAAGCGCGGGCGGAACTCCGGCACGCCATCTTTCCACGATTCGACCAGCGCCGGGATGAACTTGTACTTTTCGGCCAGTGCCGGGTCGGCATAGGCCGATTGCCGTGCGGGCACGCCGCCAAGTTCCAGGTACTTTCCGGCATTGGCCTTGGACGTCACCCACTGGATGAAGAGATAACCTGCGGCCTTTTCGGCGTCGTCGGCCTGCGTTGCCACCGCAAGGGAGAAGCCGCCAAGCGCGGGCTTGCGACCCGCAGGGCCCATCGGTTCCGGCGCAACTGCCAAGCAATCCCCGAGGGTTGAGGTTTCCGGGCTGGCCAGCGTCGAATAGAAGGCGGACCATTCGGTGATGAAGGCCAC
>JANPKV010000112.1:0-26954 GCA_031426185.1 Rhodobacterales bacterium
AATGGTGATGCCGGGCGACAACCTGAAGTTCAACGTCGAACTGATCGCCCCCATCGCGATGGAAGAAAAACTGCGCTTCGCCATCCGCGAAGGCGGCCGCACCGTCGGCGCAGGCGTCGTGTCGAAGATCATCGAGTAATCCGACTGTCGAACCCAAACCAAAGGGCCGTCCGGCTGGACGGCCCTTTTTCTTCTCACAGCGAAGCTGGATTTGACAGGCCATTCCCCCCGGCCCACATTGATGCTCCGACCACATGGGGGAGGCCAGCGATGTGTCAGATGTTCGCCGGGCAGGACCCGGCCCGCTATGAGTATGTCACCCGCCGTTTGCGCCTGAACGGGCAGTCCACCAGCATTCGGCTGGAACGGGCCTTCTGGGGGATCGTCGACCAGATGGCGGCGAAAGACGGGACATCGACGCCCGCCTTCCTGTCGAAACTGCATTCTGAAGTGCTGGAGCAGCATGGCGAAGCGACGAACTTCTCTTCGCTTTTGCGCTGTGCCTGTACGATCCATCTGGGCGAGCTGGACCAGATCCCGCAACACGCAAACCGGATGGCCGCAGAGTAGAAATACCCCGCTGTAGTATTCCGCTACTACCCGGCCGGCACACCGGTTCACTAGCGTTACCAGTATCATCCAATGATGGGGTATGGCATGGCCAAGGCGATCCACTCGATGATCCGCGTTCTGGACGAAGCGCGGTCCGTGGCCTTCTACGACACCGCATTCGGGCTGAAGGTCGCGGAGCGTCTGGATTTTGAAACCTTCACCCTGATTTACCTGTCCAACCCCGAAAGCACGTTCGAGGTTGAGCTGACGATCAACAAGGGCCGCACGGACAGCTACAACCTTGGCGACGGTTACGGCCACCTTGCTGTCAGCGTCGATGACGTTGATGCCGCCCACGCGCGCATGACATCGGCGGGCCTGCAACCACGCAAGCTGGTGGACTTCGCTCCGGCGGGCAGCGTCATCGCCCGCTTTTTCTTCATCGCGGACCCCGATGGCTACCAGATCGAGGTTCTGCAACGCGCGGGCCGGTATCTCTGAGGAGGGGGACCGGTCCGACCGACGCTGACCATCGTGGCGCTGATGAAAAAGGCCCCGCACCTTTGCGGGTGCGGGGCCTTTCCCTGGCTATGTTGACCCCAAAGCGTGACCTCGGCATGGGGGTGGCCTGATCAGCCTTCGGGACAAAGTCGTCGCCAAGGACGTGTTGTCGGCCGGGGTTAATCGGTCGTCAGGGTTCCGGCGTCCACAGCAGCCTGCAGTTCGGTGGCGTCAACCGCGCCATCGGTGTTGCTGTCGATCGTGGCGTAGACCTCTGCCGTCAGGCTTGGATAGGCCACCATGAGTTCTTCCAGCGAATAGGTGCCGTTGCCATCCGCGTCGGCCACCTCTTGCGCCATCACCGGCGACAAGCTGACGCCAACAAGAAGCGCGGGGATCGCGAAGTGAAGCTTTGTCATGATCGTTCTCCTTCAGGTTTTCGGAGCCGCTGCCTTGGGGGCAACTTTGGCTCCCATCCCGGAGGTGGGGCAGGTTGCGAAAGATCGCAATGACCTTGGTAAAACCATTGAAAAACCTGCAAATTTTTGCCGAAGGCAGCCGTCGCGGCGTGCGGTCTATTGCCGAAAAAGGGGACTGGCGTGCAATGCGGCGCTGGAGCGCTCAGGGCGCCGGGCCAGAGCGGCGGGTCAGCGCCGATCATGTCATTGCAGGGCCTGCCCCGTGGAGGAGGCCATCGGTCAGCGCATCGGAATGCCCCTTGATTTCCCGCGATGGCTGTCTTAACCGGATCGCGCGTAGGGGTATAGCTCAGTTGGTAGAGCGACGGTCTCCAAAACCGTAGGTCGCGGGTTCAAGCCCTGCTGCCCCTGCCATTGAAACTGCTGGATTTGCTGGCGATTTCGACGGAACAATCCTGGACCACAAGCGTGCAGTTGGGAGTTTTCCCGGCTTCTTGCGTTTCGCGCTTCCGCATTCCCGATTCCGCCAACCGGGAATCGCGGGTGAGATTGTGCGCGTCCAGGATCGCCCCACGTCACGCAGGCTCAACGGTGATGGTAGCGATCTCAGCTTCCGTGCATCCCGGCGGGCTTCAACCGGCCTGTGTGGCGTGCTGCAGCGGGGCGCAAAATCCTTGGACTGCTTTCGACGCAGCACGATAAAAGGAACTGGTTGGTGCCCAATTGCCGGCCATGAATGGCGGCCGAAGCGAGAAGGTGCAGCATGGGCGAATTCATATCCTATCTTCAGGCCGCCACCGATCCGGCCGAGTTTCCGGCCGAGTATGAGGCGAACAAAACCGACCCGAGCCGCGATGTGAACCTGCCGATGTGGTATTCCACGCTGCCGCATGTGCGGGCCGACGTGGTGGCCGTGATGCGGCAGTTCGACGTGGGCCGCACCGTGTTTGCGCTGATCCGCATCACGCTGCCCGACGACGGCGGTGTGAACGAGGAGTTCAGCATCCTGTCGGTCGGCAACCCGCAGTCGACCATCGACAAGGACCGCTCGGAACGACTGTATGTCGGGGCCAAGTTTCGTTTTCCGCTTTCGTCCGACGAACCCTTGCATCCGGGGGTCTTTGCGCTGGACGGCCCCGACCTGTGGCACGAGCCCGACGTGACGGACACGGGGCGCGGGCCCTGCAAGAAGAGGAGTTCGGCGAGGCGCTGCAGTTGCGGCAAGTGCGCGTGGCCGGACCCAGGGCAGAAGATGGATAATTGGGGCCCTTTGCCGGTCGCCCCCGCAGCCGTTGGCACATCCGACCTGGCCTGACATTGGGACAATCCCGAATCTCCAGTCTGTCATTGACGAAGACGGCACCCGATAGATCCGCAAGGTCGGCCGCTTGGCTTTTGGCGGGCGGCCGCTCTGGCAGAAGAACAGGGAGCCGCTGCACTGGCGAAACTCCGCAAACCTCATTTCGCGTGCGGGCAAGGCCGTCAACGCGGTCGGCCCAAGGCCGCGCTTCAGCGCCGATCCTGTCTCTGGGCACAGCCGACGTGCGTTTGGCCATCTGCGCAAAGATGGACCACGGGCGGTGCCATCGAGCCTTTAGTCCCGTGCTTCGAGGAAATCGAAATCACAGCCGTCAGTCGCCGATGTGACATGCTCGTGATACAACTTCGAGTATCCGCGCAAAGGTCGGTAGCTTGACGCGGTCAACTCTGTCGCACGTTGCGCAAGGGTCGCGGCATCGACCAGGAGGTCAATGCTCTTGCCGCTGGTAGACAGCCGGATCCGGTCGCCATTCCTGACCAGGGCCAGCGGTCCGCCCATCGCTGCCTCGGGCGAGACGTGCAGGATGATGGTGCCGAACGCCGTGCCAGACATGCGCGCATCCGAGATGCGGACCATGTCCTTCACCCCGGCTTGCGCCAGTTTCTTCGGGATCGGGAGGTAACCAGCCTCGGGCATGCCGCTGGGGCTTTTCGGGCCGGCGTTCTGCAGGACCAGAATGTCCTCTGCCGTCACGTCTAGATCGGGGTCGTCGATCCGGGCGGCAAGGTCTTCGAGCGAGGTGAAGACCACCGCCCGGCCTTCGTGTTCCATAAGGGCCTCAGTCGCGGCCGCGCGCTTCAGGATGGCACCCTCGGGGGCAAGGCTGCCACGCAGGGCGATCAACCCGCCGACGACAGAGATCGGGCTCGCGGCCTCTCGGATCACCGCGCGATCTATCGGGTCGGCCAGCGGACGGGTCAGCCGTTCAGCAAGCGTTTCGCCGGTGATGCTGCGGGTTTCGGTTTCCAGCTGCGGCGCGATCTCGCGCAAGACACCCTCCAGCCCGCCTGCGTAATGGAAATCTTCCATGTAGCCGGCACCTATCGGCTTCAGATCCACCAGAACCGGCGTTTCGTCCGACAGCAGGTTGAAGTCATCCAGGTCCAGTTTCATCCCGATGCGGCCCGCGACTGCGGCCATATGGATGACGGCGTTGGTCGAGCCTGAAACCGCCAGCAGCACGCGCTGCGCATTGCGGATCGCCGCCGGGGTGACCACTTCGGTCGGGCGTGGCCCGCCCACCAGCGCCATCTGTGCCGCCAACGCCCCGGTCTCCTCACAGTTGCGCAGCCGGTCCGCATGAACAGCCGGGATTGCGGCCGAGCCGGGCAGGATCATGCCAATGGTTTCCGCTATCAGCGCCATGGTCGAAGCGGTGCCCATCACCGCGCAAGTGCCCGAGGTGACGGCAAGGCGCGCCTCGACCTGGTCAATCTCGTCTGCCGAAACCTTGCCCGCGCGGAAGTTGCCCCAAAACCGGCGGCAATCGGTGCAGGCGCCCAGCCGCTCACCCCGATGCCGCCCGGTCATCATCGGCCCGGCAACCACCATCGCGGCGGGCTTGTCGGCGGAAATCGCACCCATCAGCATGGCAGGCACCGTCTTGTCGCAGCCCCCCAGCAGAACCACGGCATCCATCGGCTGGGCTCGGATCATTTCTTCCACCGCCATCGCCATCAGGTTGCGATAGACAAGCGCAGTCGGCGACAGGAACACCTCACCCAGCGAGATCACCGGGAAGGTGACCGGCAAGGCCCCCGCTGCCAATACGCCGCGCTTTACCGCTTCGATCATCTCGGGGAAGTGGCGGTGACAGTTGTTGAAGCCGGACTCAGAGGTGCAGATGCCGACAATCGGCTTGTCCAGCGCCGTCCCGGTATAGCCCATCGATTTGGCGAAGGACCGGCGCAGATAGCGCGCAAAGTCGCGGTCGCCGTAGTTGGTCAGCCCGTTCTCAAGGCCCTTTGGTTTGGTCATGGTTCGGGCCCCTTCAGGCAAGGCTCAGGCGGTGGCGGGTGTATTTCGGGGTCAGGTAGTCAAGGATGCCAAGGCTGCCCCCCTCGCGCCCGAAGCCGGATTGCCTGGTACCGCCAAAGGGCGCTTCGGCGGTGGCGAGAAGCGTTTCATTGATGCCCACCATGCCCGCCTCCAGCGCCTCGGCGGTGCGCGCGGCCAGGTCGGCACTTTCGGTGAAGACATATGCGGCGAGGCCGAAATCGGTGGAGTTTGCGCGGGTGATCACGTCGTCGAAATCATCCCATGCGGCGATGGGGGCCACCGGGGCGAAGGGTTCTTCGCGCATGATGCGGGCGTCGTCAGGCACATCGGCAAGGACAGTTGGTTCAAGGAAATGCCCGTGGTTCAGATGCGCCAGACGTGCCCCCCCGGCCAGCAGGCGCGCGCCACGGTCCCGCGCATCGGCGATCAGCGACAGAGCCGTCTCGACGGCGCGGGCGCGGATCATCGGGCCCATGGTTGTGGCCGGGTCCAGCCCGTCACCGGGCCGGATCGACAGGGCAACGTCGGCAAAAGCGGTCTCGAAGGTAGGAAGGATAGACCGGTGGACATAGAAGCGCGAAGGCGAGATGCAGACCTGTCCACAGTTGCGGAACTTGGTGGCCGCCAGCTTGCGCGCCGCAGCCACCGGATCGGTGTCGGCATGCACGATCACCGGCGCGTGGCCGCCCAGTTCCATCGTCACCTTCTTCACATCATCCGCTGCGATCCGCAGCACTTGCCGCCCCACCGGCACCGACCCGGTGAGCGAGACCTTGCGGATCACCGGGGACCGGATCAGCCGTTCCACCATCGGCACAGCGGGGCCGGTAAGCACCGAAAGCACACCGGCAGGCAGGCCAGCGGCAACAAGCGCATCGGCCAAGGCGAAACAGCTGCCCGGCGCTTCGCTCGCGGGGCGCGCGATCACGCTGCACCCGGCGGCCAGGGCGGTGGCAATCTTGCGGGCGGGCAAGAGCATCGGGAAGTTCCAGGCCGAAAGCGTCAGGCAAGGGCCAACGGGCTGGTAGGTCACAGACAGGCGTTCATGCGGGTTCCGGCCCGGAATGGTCTGGCCGTAGATGCGCTTGGCCTCTTCGCCCTGCCATTCGAACTGGTCGGCACTGGCATTGACCTCGGCCCGCGCTTCGGCCAGCGGTTTGCCAGTCTCAGTCGACATCACGCGGGCAAGCGCGTCGGCCTGGGTCCGCAGGTGATCGGCTGCACGGCGCAGGGTGGCCGCGCGGTCCCATGCGGGCGTTGCCGCCCAGACCGGAAAACTGCGCGCGGCGGCGGCAAGGGCCGCGTCCTGGTCACCTTCGGTCGCTGCGGGCACGGTGCCGATCACGGCCTCAGTCACCGGGCTGTGGACGGGCATTGTTGCGCCATCCGAAGCGGGGCGCCAGTGCCCGTCAAGGAAAAGCCCTTGGGCTGAATACATCGTCCCCTCCGTCAGATCAGGGTTTCGCCGTAGCGGGCCTGTACGGCCTCGCACCAGTTGCCAACGTTCCATTGGCCGTAAGCGCCCATCCCGCCTGCCGGATCGGGGCCGTAGTAGACGGGCACATGTACCAGACTAAGTCCCGGATGCGCATGGGCGCTGAGCAGCGCTTCAGTCAGGTCCTCGGCGGATGTGCCGCCGTCAAAGGCCTGAACGCCCTTCACCGCACGCGCCATGGCGAGATAGTCCACCTCGACGCCGTCATGCGTGCGCCAGCTCACACCATACTGCGCCTCTTGCAGGGACGAGATCGCGGCCATGCGGCGGTTGTCGAACATGAGGATCGTGCCATGGACACCATGCGCCACGGCGTCGATCAGCACTTGCGGGTTCATCATGAAAGACCCGTCGCCGGTGAAGGCAACGCCATAGCGCCCCTTTTCGGCCAGCGCCTGTGACAACAGCGCAGAGACGGCAAACCCCATGTACGAGGCACCACTTTCGGTAAAGGTCTCGAAAGGTGATGCGTCCCTGACGATCTGAAAGCCGTTGGCCTGCACATCGCCCGCGTCGAAAAACTTCAGCGCCCCCAACCTGCGACACGCGGCGTCGGCTGCAGCAATGGCTTGCGGCTGGGTCATCACCGGGTGCGGCCAGAACGGGTCTTGCAGCGCAGGCCCTGCGGCACGGGCCGCGCGGAATGCCTGCCATTCGGCTTTCTTTGCCGCCGCCGCGGCCAGCCATTCGGCCTTGCCGGCGTTCGGCTTCTGCCTTTCTATGAGGCGGGCCAGCCGGTCCGCCACCACGGCGGCATCGCCGGGCAAGGCAAGCGTTGCGTTGTAGTGCTGCACATCAACCGGATCGGCGTTCAGGTTGATCACCTGCCGCACCTTTGGCCAGCCGATGCCCGAGCAATCCGCCTGACAGACTGCGCGGCTACCGATCACCACCAAAAGCTCGGCTTCCTCCATTGCCCAGTTGCCGCTGATCGACCCCTTGGAGCCACCGACATGCAGGTTTTGCGGATGGTCGTCGGGTAACACCCCGACCGAGCCGGGCGACAGGACAACCGCCGCCCCTGCGGCCTCGGCCAGGCGCCGGACCGCAGCAGCCGCGCCGCGCGACCCGCCACCGGCCTTGATCGCCACCCGTGCGGCCCCGGCAATGGCCAGCGCCGCTTCGGCCAGCGCCCGGTCATCGGCGGGGGCAAGGGCCGGAAAGGATGGACGCACCGGCAAGGCGTCCAGACGCAGCGTGACCGGCGCCACTTGCGTGTTCAGCGGCAGGTTCAGGTAAAAAGGCCCGGGCCGCCAGGGATGGAACACGGAAGCAGCACCCTTCCGCAATCCATCGCGCAGGCCGCCCGGGCTATGCAGCGTGTAAGAGGCCCCCATCAGGGAGGAGATCTGGGAAAAAACCCCCTGTGCCGGCTTTGGCACCTGCTGCATGTTGTAGCCTTCGCCATGCGTCGTCTCGTCGCCGTAAAGGTGATAGACGCCCACCCCGTTCGATGCGGCCGCCAGCGACGCCGCCATGGCCTGAAAAGCGCCCGGCCCGATCGATGTGACGACGGCAGGCACTTCGCCATAGACCCAGGACAAGGCGGTTGCGGCATGGGCCATTTCCACCTCGTTGCGAAACTGCCAGCACCGCACCAGCCCCGCCGCCTCGTAGACCCGCAGCACATCGGCCAGCGCGGTCGAGCCGTGGCCAAAGACCGCAAGATACTTGGTCACGCCCTGCCGCATCAGGCCCAGCACCAGCGCCTCGACCAGGGGCAGCGTGACGGTCGCCGATGCACCCTCGGCCGCAAGAAGGGCCTGCAACCCACCTGACCCGGCAATGAAACCGGCGCGCTCGTCGGACGAGACGAGGTCGGCAAAACGGGGCGACTGTGCGGTCATGAGCCTGTCCCCCGTCATCCGTCCAGACGGATCGTCCGGCCTTCGCGGGCCGATTGTTCTGCCGCCAGCGCAAAGCGCAGCACCTGACGGCCTTCGGCTGCGGTCAGCACCGGGGGCGCGCCGGTCTGCAAAGCATTGATGTAATGGCGGGTTGACTGGATGAAGCTGTGCTCCCACCCGTTCGGCACGTCATAGGTAGTCAGCGTTCCGTCGCGGTACAGCGTGACCGGCGGTGTCGCCCCCAACCGCCCGTGTCCGCCGTTGATGAAGATCACCCCGGCGGTCCCGGTGATCTCGACCCGGTCGTCCTGGGCATAATGCTGCGTCACCAGTTCCATATCGGGCGAATAGACGATCTCCAGATTGCCGACGCGGTTGCCGGGAAAGCGGAAAGACACCATCGACTGCGCGTCAAACCGGATGCCGCCCGGCCCCTCGCAATCGCCGATGAAGGCGTGAACCTCTTCCGGGTTGCCCATGAAGTGCCAGGCCAGAGCGAATTTGTGGTGCCCGTCGTCAAAGACCAGCGGTCCGCCGCCAGCGTGGCCCTTTTCCTGCCGCCAGGCATTCGCTGCGGCGGGCACGTCCCAGGCGGTCACGCTGCGGGCGGGGTTCGATTTGATGCGGATTGACAGGGGCGTGCCGATGGCACCTGCATCAATCAACGCACGCGCCTTCAGGACCGGCGGGTAGAAGATGAAGTTTTCAAAGATCTTGACCGGCCGGTCATGGGCCTCGGCGGCCGCGACCAGCTGATCGGCTTCGGCCATGTTCAGGCACATCGGCTTTTGCAGCGAGATGATCTTGCCCGCCGCCATGGCCTTCAGCGCCACCGGCAAGTGCAGATGATGCGGCAAAAGGATTTCCACCAAGTCCAGGTCGGGGCGGGCAAGGAAGGCGTCGATGTCGTCGTGGATCGCCACATCAGGGATGCCCCACGCGGCGGCCTTTCCCCGCGCCTGGCTGGTATCCTGATCGCAAAGGGCAACGATCCGGGCATCGGGGTTTTGCAGGTATTCGATGGCGTGCAGATCCGAGATCCGGCCCGTGCCAATCAGCCCGACACGCAGCGGCGTTGTGGTCATCTTGAGGGTTCCTTCTGCGATCCGGCCTGTCCGGCGGCCGCCACGATGCGGCCAAGCTCGTGCAAGCGGGCATCTGTAACCCGGACCGAGGGGCCCGAGACGCCGATGGCGGCGATCATCGTCCCGGCTTCGTCGTAGATCGGACGCGCCACACATCGGATGCCGGTGGCGAATTCCTCATCATCGATCGAATAGCCCCGGTCGCGCGTCCGCTCGATTTCGTCCACCAGGCTGCGCCGCGTGGTCAGCGTGCGCGGGGTGAAGGCGGGCTGGTCGTCGGGCAGCTGTGCTGCGCCAAAGCTGAGGAAAGCCTTGCCGAGCGCGGTGCAGTGCAAGGGGGAAAGTGCGCCGATCGGGTGATCCACCTTCAGGGGCAGGGGGCTGTCCACCTTGTCGATGTACCAGACCCGTGGCCCCACCAGCGCCGCCAGATGGGCGCACTCGCCGGTCTTTGCCACCAGCGCCTCAAGCGTCCCGCGCCATGCCTCTTTGACCGCAACGATCTCTTCTAGCGTGTGTTCGGTCCGCGCACGGCTGGCCAGTTTATCGCTGGGCCGGTAGCGGCGGCTGTCGTCCTGAACGGCATAACCCGCCGCAACCAGGGTCTTCAACAGATGCGCCGCGTTCGACTTGTCGACCCCCAGCGCCTCGGCCACGTCGGTCAGTCGAACGGGGCCGGGCTGGGCCGACATGTAGTTCAGGGCCTCAAGACCACGGGAAAGGGACTGCAGCAAGCGCATGGGGCGGACTCCTGGCAAGCCTGGATTAATTTGCGCTATGTTAAACAGATAGTTTGACATAGCGCAACTTTCCCCTCTCTCGAATTGCCTGAATGGCGTTTTCCTGCATTTTTGCGCGCTATGCAACACTTTTTGTTGACATAGGGGCAATTCTTGGCGATCAACGGCACGACGGCGAAATAAAGTGCCGCATATGCAAACTTCTTGGGAGGAAGAAATGACTCGGATCAGTCGGCGCGGAGTTTTGCTGGGCTCACTTGCTGTCCCGATGCTGGGCATGGTCCGTCTGGCCTGGGCACAATCGGGCGAAGTCACGATCAGCCACTATTTCACCGGCGAGCTGGGCCTGAAGGCCTTTAACGAGCAGGTAGCCAAGTTTACCGAGGCCACTGGCGTTGCAATGAAGGACAGCCCGGTCGGGCACGAGGATTTCAAGACCGACATTCTGGTGCGCGCGGCAGGCAACAGCTTGCCCGATGTGTTCAGCTATTGGGCAGGCGCGCGGGTGCAGTTCATCGTCGACTCCAGCGCGCTGCATCCGATTGACGAGATGTGGGCGGCCAACGGCCTTGATGCGGTGATCGCCAAGCCCGTCGCCGACAGCGCCACGCTCTACAACGGCAAGCGCTATCTGGTGCCGTTCAATTATCACTACGCTGGCATGTTCTACAACGTGAAGGTCCTGGCCGATGCCGGCATGACCGCGCCGCCCGCCACCTGGGATGAATTCCTGGCCCTGTGCGAGACGCTGAAGGGCAAGGGCGTGGCCCCGATTGCGCTGGGCTCAAAGAACCGCTGGCCGGCGCAGTTCTGGTTCGACTATCTCTTGCTGCGCACGGCTGGTCCGGACTATCGCGCAAAGCTGATGGCGGGCGAGGCCAAGTATTCCGATCCCGAAGTCGGTGCGGCGCTGGCGATGTGGAAGGACCTGTTCGACAAGGGCTATTTCGTCGAGAACGCCAATGCCGACGACTGGACCGACGCCTCGGACAAGGTGGCACGGGGCGAGGCGGCGATGACGCTGATGGGCACCTGGATCACCGGCTACTGGAACGGCAACGGCCTTGTCCCCGGGCAGGACTATGACTTCTTCGAATTCCCTAGGGTCGCCGACGGCGTGCCGAATGCGGCGGTCGGGCCGGTCGACGGCTTGGTTATCGCCGCCAATGCCGCCAATGTCGCGGGGGCCGAGCAGTTCCTGTCCTTCATGGTCTCGGACGCCGGGGTGCAGGCGGCATGGGCCAATGCACAAGGCGCCTTGTCGGCCAACGTGAACGTCGACCCGACCATCTACAACGTGGTGATGCAGAAAGCCGCCGCAACCGTGGCCGCAGCCGACGCCTTTGCCTTCAACTACGACCTTTCCACGCCGCCCCCTGTGGCCGAAGTGGGCCTGTCAATGTTCACCCGCTTCATCGACGACCCTTCGCAGGCCGAGGCCATTCTGGCACAAGTGGCGACCGACGCCGAAGCCGCGTTCAAGGAATGACCCAAAGACCCCGGGCCGCCCCATGAGGGGGGGCCCGGGTCGCCGCCGGGAAGGATTGAATGGAACAGCACAACCGCTTCTGGCGCATTGCATTTTTGATCTTGCCGCTGGCGGTCTTCGGGCTTTTCGTGGTGTGGCCGCTGTTCAGTTCGTTCTACTACAGCTTTACCAACTGGAACGGCTTCGACCCCGATTACCGTTTCGTGGGCTTCGACAACTTTGCCAAGATCGCCACCGACCGGCTGTTCCTGCAAGCCGCGATCAACACCACGATCTGGATGGCAGCGGCGATCGTGCTGCCGACCGCGCTGGGGCTGATGCTGGCGCTTCTTCTGGATTCCCGCGTTGCCGGGGCGCGGGTGTTCAAAAGCATCTTCTACCTGCCCATCTGCCTTTCGGCGGTGATCGTGGGCCAGATATGGACCTGGATCTATCAGCCAGACTGGGGCCTTTTGAACACCGTCATTGCCCAGGTGACGGGTGACAAGTTCAACTATCCCTGGCTGGCCAAGCCTGACAGCGCGCTCTGGTCGGTGATCGTCGCCTGGTCCTGGCAGCAGACCGGCCTGTCCATGGTGATCTACCTTGCGGGCCTGACCGCCATTCCCGGCGACCTGCTTGAGGTTTGCGAGATCGAAGGCGCATCGCCCTGGCAGCGTTTTCGGCGGGTGGTGCTGCCGCTGCTGGCGCCGTCAACCGTGGTTGTGGTGGCGCTGTCGGTCATCAACTCGTTGAAAGGGTTCGACATCCTTTACATCATGACCGGCGGCGGTCCGTTCAACTCGTCGGACACGCTGGCCATGCACATGTACAATGAAAGCTTCAAGAAATACCTGATGGGCTACGGCTCGGCGATATCGGTGGTGCTGTTCCTGATCGCGCTGGCGATCATCGGTCTTTACTTCCGCCAGTTGCGCAAGGTGGACCGGATCTATGGCTGACCCGATGCCCGGCACGCGGTTCAACCCCTGGCCCGCGACGATCTTCACCATCCTCTGCGTGCTGGCGGTCCTGTTCCTTTTGCCCACCGTCGGGGTGCTGCTGTCATCGGTCAAGACCACGCGCGAGATCTCGATGGGAGAGTTGTGGTCACTGCCCTCAAGCGTCTTTCTCGGCAACTTTGCCGAGGTTCTGGGCAACCCGGCCGTCCACCAGTATTTCGTCAACACGCTTTTGGTGACCTTGCCCGCCACTGGCGTCTCGATCAGTCTTGGCGTGCTGGCGGGCTACGTCTTTGCCAAGCTGCCCTTTCGTGGCTCGAATGCGCTGTTTCTGGTGATCGTCGCGGGGATGTTCTTTCCTCCGCAAGTGATCCTTGTGCCGCTTTTCCGGCTGTTCAACGGGTTGGGGCTGATCGACACGCTCTGGCCGGTCATCATCGTCCATTCCGCGCTGGGGCTGCCGATCTGCGTCCTGATGATGCGCAACTTCTTTGCCACCGTTCCGAACGCCCTGCGCGAAGCCGCGATCATGGAGGGCGCGAACGAATGGCAGGTTCTGACCCGTATCGTCCTGCCGCTGTCACTGCCCGCGCTGGCGGTGCTGGCCACGTTGCAGTTCACCTGGATCTGGAACGATTTCCTCTGGCCGCTGATCTTTACCCAGTCGGACAGCAAGCGCACGATCATGATCGGCATCGTCAACCTCAAGGGCCAGTATTCTGTCGCCTGGGGCGTGCAGGGCGCGCTTTCCCTGGTCGCCAGCCTGCCCACACTGCTTGTCTTCCTCTTCTTCCAGCGCTTCTTCATCAAGGGCATGACCATGGGCGCGGTAAAAGGATAACCCATGGCTCAGCTTCGCCTTTCCAGTCTTTGCAAGTCCTTTGGCGCGGTTCAGGTGATCCGGGGGCTGGACCTCGACATTGCCGATGGAGAGTTCGTGGTCTTCGTCGGACCTTCGGGTTGTGGCAAGTCCACCACCCTGCGGATGATCGCGGGGCTTGAGGATGCCACATCGGGCACCATCTCGCTGGACGGTTACGATGTGACCCGAACCCGGCCGGCCGACCGGGGCATCGCCATGGTGTTCCAGTCTTACGCGCTGTTTCCGCACATGACGGTGGCCGACAACATTGGTTTTGGCCTGCAGCTGCAACGGCAGGACCGCGCCACCGTTGCCGCCCGCGTCGCGGAGGTGGCCACGACGCTGCAGCTGACCCCGCTTTTGGCGCGTTACCCGCGTGAACTGTCCGGCGGCCAGCGCCAGCGTGTCGCCATCGGCCGTGCCATCATCCGCAACCCCAAGGTCTTTCTCTTTGACGAGCCCCTGTCCAACCTGGACGCGGCCCTGCGCGTGCAGATGCGGCTGGAGATCGCGCGTCTGCACCACAAGCTGGGCGCGACGATGGTCTATGTCACCCATGACCAGGTCGAAGCGATGACGCTGGCCGACCGCATCGTGGTGTTCAACGACGGCCGGATCGAACAGGTGGGAACGCCGATGGACCTGTATGAGCGTCCGGCAAACCGCTTTGTGGCGGGGTTCATCGGTGCGCCATCGATGAACTTCCTGCCGGTCCGTGGAGATGGAACGCGGATCGAAAGCCCCGGCCTGGTGTCGGTCCCGAATCCACGTGGCAATAAGCTGGTGACGGAGCTGGGCATTCGCCCCGAGCATCTTTCCCTAGCCGATGGTTCTGACGCGGACATCAGCGGAGAGATCGAACTGATCGAACGCCTGGGGGCAGAAACCTATGCCTACATCCGTGTGCCGGGCCAGCCCGCTGACCTTACGCTGCGGTTGCCCGGTGAAACCGGGTATCGCCCTGGCGGCCAGATCGGGCTGAAGGTCGACTGGTCACGCGCGCACTGGTTCGATGACAGCGGGCGGGTTGTCTGAACGATCCCTCTCCTGGCCCAGCACTCTGACCCGAGGAAGGGCTTATGATGCCGGATCACGGTCCTATGTTCGGTCCGCTTCCGCACGGACCATCCATAATGCACCCGCAACGGTCCGCAAATGGCATGTGCCGACTGAGTCACCGGCGGTGGTAGCCTTCAGGGCTGAACCGTCTCAGACGAGTAGCATTAATGTCCCTAAAACCAGAAAGGACTTTGCGGCTGCGGCTATCAACTTCCTCGTTCCAAGCGATGTTTGATCGCATCAGACAGTCCGGGCGCTTTCCAGGTCGTGCGCGTCGTGCCATCGCATACCGGAGTCCGCTGATTCCCAGGTCAGAGCCGGCTCGTCAGCGCGTTCAGGACCTTCAGGTTGGCAGCGACCGCAGCAGCAGGGTTGGCGGCGGCGGTGGCGGATTCCTCTTCCACCACCACCCAGCCATTGAAGTCCGGTGCCGCAGCGACGCTGTCGAGCACCGCACTCACATCGCAGACCCCTTGCCCCAGCATCGCCCAGTCACCCTTTGCATCGACGTCCTTGAGGTGGACATAGCGGATGCGGTCGCGAAAGGCGGCCAGCGTGTCGGCCATCACCTGACCACCGCGCAGGATGTGTCCGGTGTCGGGAACCCAGCCCACTTGGCGGTCGAGGAGCGCGAACAGCGCGTCATAGTCAGCACGGGTCAGGAGCAGCGTGTTGTGGTGCGACGACGGATGCACGGCCACTGTCACGCCCGCCGCACGGCCGATCTCCGTGGCGCGGTTGTAAACCCTTGCGGCGGCCTCGAACTTGTCGGCACGGCTGCCGGGCGACATGACGGTTGCCGATCCCATCGACACCAGCGCACCCGGAAAATGCGCGGCGAAACCGATCCAGCGGCGGGCTGCTTCCAGATCGGCCTCGATCTGCGCGGGTTCGGAAAACCCGCTATCGGTGCCAAAGGCGAACGAGACCAGCGTCAGCCCGGCATCCTCCAGGCGGCGCGCAAAATCCTCTGCGCGGGTCGCGTAGCTGCCGATCATCGTATTGGTGATCTCGATCCCCGCATAGCCCCCGTCCGCAATGGCCTGCACCAGATCATCCGGGCCTCCTGTCCAGGCGGGCCCCAGCATTTCCCAAGTGAACGTCTGGCAGCCAAATTTGAAAGCGGGGGATGTCATGGGCCGGCTTTATCCTGTGCTTGAGGGGCAGCGCAGGCAGCCAATATCAATCTTTCGCTTGCAGCAACCCTATTTTTGGGGCCTTTCGGGCGGGTGACGCCCTGCGACGTGGAGCGCGGGGCCAACGGGCGGAGGCGGGAATGACAGGTGCTACGGGGTCGACGTTGCGGATCGGCGTGATTGGCTGCGGCAGCATTTCGGTCGCCTACATGCGCAACGCCCCGCTGTTTTCGGGGGTGAAGATCACCGCCTGCGCCGACCTCAACCCCCAGGCGGCGGCGCAGCGGGCGGCAGAATACGGGCTGCGTGCGACGGATGTGGACGGCATCCTGGCCGATCCGGAGATCGACGTTGTGCTGAACCTGACGGTACCGGCCGCGCATTACGACATCTCGATGCAGGCGCTGGCGGCGCGAAAGCATGTGTTCACGGAAAAGCCGCTCGCGGTCACGGCCGATCTTGGTCGTGCGCTGGTGGCCGAAGCTGCGCGGCGCGGACTTGCCATCGGGTCCGCGCCCGATACGTTCATGGGGGCTGCGGGTCGCCGGGCGCGGCGCTTGATGGAGAACGGTGTCATCGGGTCCCCCGTTACAGGTACTGCCTTCATGATGGGGCGCGGGATGGAGCATTGGCACCCCGATCCGGGCTTTTATTATCAGCCGGGGGCGGGCCCTGTTTTGGACATGGGGCCGTATTACCTGACGATGATGGTCAACCTGCTGGGCCCGGTGCGGCGGGTGCAGGCGGTTGCAACCTCGGGCGAGGCCGAAAGACTGATCACCGCGCCAGGGCCGAAGCAGGGCACGCGGTTTGCGGTTGGAACGCCGACAAGCGTGCTGTCGCTGCTTCAGTTCGCCTGCGGAGCCACAGTGACTTTCGGTGCTTCGTGGGACGTGTTCCGCCACTCCAATCACCCGATCGAGCTGCATGGCACCAAGGGCTCGCTGCGCTTGCCCGACCCCGATACCTTTGGCGGTGTGCTTGCGGTGTCGGACGGCGGCAGGGACTGGCAGGAAACCGATACCGCGGGGCTGCTTTTCGGGGCGGTGAACTGGCCCGTGACGGGACCCGACCGGGCGAATTATCGGATGCTGGGGCTTGCCGACCTTGCACGGGCGCTGGATGAAGGCCGGGCGCCCCGTGCCTCCGGCGGGCTGGCGCTGCATGTGCTTGAGGTTCTCGAAGCCATCCTGCGTGCCGGGGAAACCGGTGTGGCGCAGGACATTGCCAGCGGGACGGCGCAGCCGGCCGAGCTTGGCGAAGACGAGGCGCGCAGTCTTCTGGCCTGAGCCGAGCCGCGGTGTCAGACGTAGCGCACCTCGACCCCCAGCCGATCCAGTCTGGCGCGGACGGCCGGTCGCGTGTCGACATCGGTGATGACCATGTCCACGCGCGACACCGAGAACGCCTTGGACGCGGCGCCGATGTCCCATTTGCTGGAATCCGCAAGCAGGACGACGCGGCGCGCCATGCGCACCAGGTTGCGCTTGGTGCGCGCGACATCCTCGTTCAAATCGACAACGTCGAAGGCGGGGTCGATGGCATGGGCGCTGACAAAGGCCTGATGCGCCACCATCCCGCCCGCAGCCTTGTCGAAATCGGACACGATCGTGCTTGCGGTACTGGGAAACACCCTTCCACCGATCATGTGCACGTCAAGGCCCTGCCGGTGCATCAGGTATTGGGCAATGTTCATCCCGGTTGTCGCCACCACCACATTGGACACCGGAGGCATCTGCATTGCCAACTGCAGCAGGGTCGAGCCGCTGTCCATCACGACGGACTGGTTGTCCGATATCAGTTTGGCTGCCATCTGGCCGATGCGCCGCTTGGCATCGAAATTGCGCCGCATCCGCTCTTCGAAGGCTGCATCCGGCGACGAGACGGGCAAGGCAGTCGCCCCGCCATGTGTCTTTATCAGCTGCTTGCGGCCATGGAGAATCTCGAGGTCTGACCGGATCGTGACCTCGGACACGTCGAAATCCTTGGACAATTGCACTGTGCGCGCCTGACCGGTGCGCTGCAGCAAGAGGATGATCTGGTGTCGCCGTTGTTCCGCAAGCATGAGGTGTTCCGCTTTTTCGGCCACCAGTACCTTTCGAATTTCGAAAGTCAATGAAGGAGTGACGCAAAGCAGAGCGAGCGGTCGGCTCTTGTCGGTAATCGACATGATACCTTCCAAGGCAGCGAGGATAATGTTTCGGTGATCGAGGGTAAACTCGAAAGGATTCGAAAGATTGTGCGTTAGGTTCATTTGGGTTTACGTGATGCAAAGGAACGTCGATCAAGCTGAAGGAACGCCGAAGTCATGGGTCTTGGAACGAAAATCCGTCTGTCACGACTGTTCTCCAACCCGTCGGGACGGCTGTTCGGCGGCGCGGTCGATCATTTCGTCGGCTACGGCAATGTCCGCGAAGGCGGGCTGGCCGATCTGCCGGGTGCCCTTGCCCGGGTGATGGCGGGAGAGCCGGACTATGTCTCGATACAACCGGGTGCCGCCAAGCATCTGTGGCCGCAATATGCAGGCAAGGCAGCCTTGGTCATCCAGGCAGGCTGCTTCACCGCCGATGACCGTATCCGGCAGCTGATCGCCACGCCCGAAGATGCCGTGCGCTATGGGGCGGACGCGCTGGCGGTGGCTATTCCCGTGCGCGGCAATACCGAGGGTGAATACATCCGCTGGCTGACCGATACGGTCAATCTGGCCGCCCGGTACGAAATGCCGGTGGTAGCGCATGTCTATCCGCGCGATTTCAGCGACGGCGGCAAGATCGTCTTCACGCCAGACCAGATCGCCTATGCGGTCAGGATCGGGTTCGAAACCGGGGTCGATGTGATCAAGGTCGGCTATACCGGCGACTTCGACTCGTTCAAGGAGACGGTCGCGACCTGCCCGGTGCCGGTGGTGATCGCCGGCGGGCCGAAGACCGATACACTGCTTGGTGCCTTGACCCAGACCGCCGACGCCCTGCGGGCCGGGGCGGTGGGGGCCGTGGTCGGGCGCAACCTGTGGGGCCATGGTGATACGACCAAGGCCGCCAAGGCGTTTCGTCTGGTCATCCATGGAGGCATGGCGCCCCAGGACGCGCTTGCTGCCGCTGGCGCCTGATCCATGGGCCGGGGGCGCCAGATCCTCGGGTTCGGCGCGCTCTCGGTCGACCGGATCCTTTATGTCGATGGCGCGCTTGGCGACGGCAAGGGCCGGGTGATCAACTCGGTGACCGATTTTGGCGGCAATGTCGGAACGGCACTTGTCGCCGCCGCAAGATTGGGCGGCGATACCGGGTTCATCGGCTGGTTGAGCCTTGATCCGGCGCAGGACCCGAGCGGCGCGGAACTGGCCAGGAACGGCGTCGCCATTGACGCGGCACCGCGCCGTACCGATGCGCGGGCCGTGCAATCCAGCATCATCGTTGCCCCGGACGGCAAGCGTTTCATCGCATTTGACGACGACGTGCCGCATGGGACCGACCACGCATTGCCAGATGCCGTCCTGCAAAACGCCGGGGTTCTCGTGGTTGACAGCTATGCCAGCCACGCGGTGCCGGTGGTTGTGCGGGCGCGCAGGCTTGGTCTCGCCGTGGTCGCCGACATCGAATGGACGACCGGGGCGGCCACCGAGGCGCTGATGGCCGCCTCCAACCACCTAGTTCTGCCGATGGCCTTCGGACAAAGCGTGACCGGTCGCGAATTGCCCGGAGACATCCTGCGGGCGTTGTGGTCCGATGACCGCGAGGCCGTCGTTCTGACCGACGGCGGGCGCGGCGCCTATGTCCGCCAACGCGACGACAGCATGCTCTGGCATGTTCCGGCCTATCCGGTGGTAGCCATCGATACGACCGGCGCGGGCGACTGTTTTCACGGCGCCTACGCGCTGGGGCTGGCCGAAGGCAAGGCTCCGCTGGCGGCGGTGGAATATGCGACAGCGGCGGCGGCGATTTCCGTGACGGGCCGGGGCGGGCGGGCAGCTTTGCCCGGTCATGACGCCTGTCTTGCGCTGATGGCCAAAGGGGCCGCGCCACAACCGCTGACCGGGGCAGCGTCGGGTCCGGACTTGGAGCGGCATCATGGCTGAAGTTGTGCTGGACAAAATCTGCAAGACCTTTGGAACCAGCTATTTCGCTGTCAAGGACGTAAGCCTGACCGTGAAGGACGGCGAATTCCTGATCCTGGTCGGGCCGTCCGGCTGCGGAAAGTCGACCGTCCTGCGGATGATTGCCGGGCTGGAAAAGATCAGCAGCGGCACGCTCAGCATCGGCGGCGAAAATGTCGAGGATCTGGCCCCAAGGGACCGCGACATCGCAATGGTCTTTCAGAACTATGCACTTTACCCCCACATGACCGTGTTCGAAAACATCGCTTTCTCGATGCGTCTGGCCGGCAAAAGCAAGGCAGAGCGCGCGACGAAGGTGCTGGAAATCGCCAAGACCCTGCAACTTGACGTCTTGCTTGATAGCAAGCCCGCGGCCCTTTCTGGCGGCCAGCGGCAGCGCGTGGCAATGGGGCGGGCGATGGTTCGGGAACCGGCGGCGTTCCTGATGGATGAGCCGCTGTCGAATCTGGATGCCAAACTGCGCGTCCAGATGCGCGCCGAGATCGTGTCGCTGCAGCGCCAGCTGGGCGTCACCACGATCTATGTGACCCACGACCAGATCGAGGCGATGACGATGGGCGACCGGGTGGCGGTTCTGAAAGGCGGCGTCCTGCAGCAGGTGGATACCCCGAAAAATCTGTACAGCCATCCGGTCAACGCGTTCGTTGCCGGCTTTATCGGCTCACCGTCGATGAACATGTTCGAAGGCCTTGTGCAGAACGGCAAGATCGTCACGCCCGGCTTTTCGGTTCCGGTTCCTGCCAGCGTCTACGCGCGCTGTCCTTCGCTCCAGGCCCAAGACGGCAACAAGGTCATCTTCGGCATTCGGCCAGAGGATCTGTTCGACAGTACACTCGAGTCCGGGTCCAGGCTGGCCACCATTCCTGCGCAGGTCCGCTCGCTCGAGGAACTTGGATCCGAACAGATCGTGCATCTCAGCGTCGACGCCGTCCGCATAGACTCGGGCGATCCGGACGCGGTGCAGGACCTGACGGGGGCGGCAAATACGGTCGCCCGCTTCGCCCCGAATTCATCGGTCAGGCCGGGTCAAATGATCGACATGGCAGTCGATGTGGAGAAGCTGCACTTCTTTGACCTCCAATCTCACGCCGCGATCTGAGGCCGTTTTTCGCCGGGCCAAAAGCCCGGCCCGACGCCGCAGTCCTTCCCGATCATGACCTTCCGCCGGTACGGAACGCGACGCGGTAACCCGCGCGGGCGGGGCTTGGAAAACAGCCGAATCCCTATAGGAGGACCAGGCTTTCGATTGCTTGCGGAAGTACGCAGACGCTTCGGGTCAATCAGGACGCGATTTATGTGGGAAAAGACTCGCCAGTTCTTCTTTATATATATACTTCAATAAGTTGCATTTTTTATATATGAACGGCCAAGCCAAAAAAATCGTAAGTCCAGATGATCGTTGACAGGCCTATCTGAAAGAGAACCTACTTTCGTTCTGATCTTTGGGAGGATCAAACGAACGTCGGCTCAACAGGAGGAGGAAAGAATGAACATCAAGAAATCCTACGCGACCTTGTCTTCGGCGGCGGCTGCCCTGGCGCTGTGTGCGTCCGGCGCGATGGCCCAGACGACCATCGAATTCATCCAGTGGTGGGAGCCAGAAATGCCCGCCGGTGCCCTGCGCGGGATCATGGACGAGTTTGAGGCAGCCAACCCCGACATCAAGGTGACACTGGTATCAGGCCCCTATTCGGCGACCCGCGATCAGATCGTTGTCGGCGCCGCCTCGGGCACGCTCAGCGATGTGGTGGGGTTGGACGGCGCCTGGGTGAACGACCTGTCCAAGCAGAACGCGATCGCCGACATGGCGCCCCTGATGGAGGCTGCCGCCTTTGACCCGGCCCAGGTGGCCGACATCGTCAAGGCGGACGGCAAGAGCGTGATGTTCCCGCTCGCATCGTTCGTCTATCCTGTCTTCGTCAACCTTGACCTCGCCAAGGCCGCCGGGGTCGAGACGATGCCGTCGACGCGGACCGAGTTCATGGAAGCCGCAAAGAAGATGACCAACGCCGAGGCCAATCAGTACGGCTGGGTGCTGCCCCTGTCGTCGCAAAGCCCAAGCGGGATCCAGAACGACGTGATGTCATGGGTCTGGGCCTCGGGCGGGTCGATGATGAAGGACGGCATGCCCGACCTGACGAATCCGATGGTCGTGGGCACACTGGACTACATCAAGTCGCTGCAGGATGCGGGCGTCATCTCGCCCGGTACCTTTGCCAAGAAGGAACAGGACAAGGTCGAAGAGTTCGTGAACGGACGCGTCGGCATGATGGTGGGCTCGCTGGCCTGGGTGAACCTGATCCGCGAACGCAATCCCGACCTGAATGTCGGCATTTCGGCGCTGCCGGCCGAGGACGGGTTCACCGGCAAGCGCGGCCTTCCCTATGCGTCCTGGGGCATCGGCGTGAGCGAGGGGTCCGAGAACAAGGAAGAAGCGTTCAAGCTTGTGGCTTATCTGATGAGCCCCGAGGTCAACGGCAAACTGGTGTCGATCGCCAACGCCTTCCCGGGCAACGTGAACGCGAAGCCTGACTTCTCCAAGTCCGACCCGCTGTTCCTGGATGCCTTTGCGATCTTCCAGACCGGCAAGCTGGCCAACGAATTCGTCGGCCTGCCGGTTGCCGAAGATCTGATGCGCATGCTGAACGTCGAGCTGCAGAAGGTGTTCGACGGACAGCAGACCACGGCCGAGGCAGCAGCAGCCGCGCAGACGGCCTGGATGGCCCAGTTCGCCAAGTGATGCCATAGTGACCTCAAGGCAGCGCGGCGGGTTCTGCCGCGCTGCCTTTTTCATCGGGGGCTGGGCCGGAGATGCAGGCAGAATGATCGATGTCGCGCAGGCGCGGCGGGCCAGGGTCCGCAAGAGCGGCTTGTTGTCCTACAACAGCCGCCGGATTCTGGTGCCCTATCTTTATGTGGCCCCTGCGGCGGTGCTGTTTGCGATCCTCATGCTCGTGCCGATGGTCAACGTCCTGCGCTATTCGCTCTATGACGGGGCGGTGACGCAGAAGGATACGGAGTTTGTCTGGTTCGCAAACTACGCCACCATCTTCAGCGATCCGGTGTTCTGGCAAGCGACGGCACAGACGCTCTATTTCACCGTGATGAGCGTGATCTTTCACCTGCTCATCGGGCTGGCCTTTGCGCTCATGCTCAATTCCGACCGGATCAACCCGATCATCCGGGCGATCCTGCGGGTGCTGTTCATCCTGCCCTGGCTTTTCACCGCCGTCATCATCGCGATCATCTGGCGGCTGCTTCTGGATCCGAACGGCGTGGTCAACGGCGTCCTGATGGCGCTGAACATCATCGACTACAAGGTGGAGTGGTTTTCATCGACCAGCACGGCGCTGCATGCCCTGACCTTTGCCAATATCTGGGCGGGGTATCCCCTTTACATGGTCAGCCTTCTGGCTGGTCTGCAGGGTATCCCCAAGGAGCTTTACGAGGCGGCCGAGATCGACGGCGCCAACGAATTCCAGAAGTTCTGGTTCGTCACCATTCCGCAGCTGGTGCCCATCATGATCAGCATCGCGCTTCTGGATTTTATCTGGACGATGCAGGTCTTTCCCCTGGTGTGGATGACCACCGGAGGTGGCCCGATCTACGCGACCGAGGTTCTCAGCACCTACACCTACAAGCTTGCCTTCTCGAAGTACGAATTCTCGCTTGCGTCAGCCAGCGCCATCTTCATCCTGATGGTGTCGTTGAGCGCGACCTATTTCTACATCCGGCACCAGAAGGCGAGGTAGCGAATGGCGCGGCGGTCCTTCGGCAATTCGGCGATGCCGGCAATTCTTATCTATCTCGGGCTGGCTGTGGGGCTGGTCTTCGCGGCGTTTCCGATCGTGTGGATGCTTTTCACCTCGTTCAAAAGCAACAGCGAGATCTTCGCCCTTCCGCCCCGGCTTTTGCCCGAGGTCTTCACGCTTGAGGCCTATACCGCGATCTTCGCCGATCCCGTGAAGTTGCGCTTTTTCCTGAACAGCTATCTGGTGGCGGGGGCGGTGACCGCGCTGACGGTCTTGATTGCGGTGATAACCGCCTATGCCTTCAGCCGCTTTCAGTTCCGGTTCAAGAACACCCTGAACGTGTTCATCATCTCGACCCAGACCGTGCCGCCGATAACCCTTCTCATCCCCTATTTCGGGATGGTGGTGGCGTTTGGGATATTCAACACCTATTTCGCGCTGATCCTGACCTACATGGTCTTCACGCTGCCCTATGCGATCCTGCTGATGACGGGCTATCTGAACACCCTCCCGCGGGAGTTGGACGAGGCGGTGCAAATCGACGGCGGGTCAAGCTGGACGGCGCTGTGGCGGGTGATCGTGCCCCTGTCGGTGCCGGGCATCGTGGCGACGTCAGTCTACACCTTCCTTCTGTGCTGGAACGAGTTCCTGTTCGCACTCACGCTGACCAAGTCGATGGAAATGCGCACCGTGCCCATCGGGATCGAGATGCTGATGGGCCAGCATGCCTTTGAATGGAACCAGATGATGGCGATGAGCGTGCTCGGCTCGCTGCCGTTGCTGATCCTGTATCTGATTGCGCAGCGCTACTTCCTGGCTGGCATGACCGCTGGCTCGGTCAAAAGCTGAGCCGCAGGTGAGCGTCGGATGGGTTAGCGGGGCAGACGCAAGACGCGGTTGCGATCCGCCTCTTCGCGGGTGCGAAAGCGGATCAGTCGGGCGGGGACGCCGCCGACCACGGCCAGCGGCGGGACCGATTTGACGACCACCGCATTGGCCCCGACCACCGCGTCATCACCGATGGTCACCCGACCGAGGACGACGACGCCGGCGCCAAGCTCGACGCCGCTGCCAATGACCGGACGACCGGAGCGATCATCCAGCCGCGCGATACCGAAAGTCGTGTTCTGTCTGATCGTGACGTCGTCGCCGATCGACTGCGCGACAAGAATCATGCCGCCGAAATGTTCGATAATGACACGGCGTCCCACCTTCACCGTGTAAGGCAGATCGATGCCTGCCAGCCAGTGGACCCAAGTGTTCATGAAGCGATAGATCAGCGACAACGGGATACGCAGGGCGCGCGGCTTGATCCCCATGCGCCAGTTTCCAAAGCGATGCCAGAAAAGCGTCCAGAAACCGGGCGAAAAGAATGCACTGCCATGGCAACGATAATCCTCGCCCACCAACGCGAAGAAACCGATTCCTTTGGGATTCAGATTGCTGCGCCCGTCATTCTCGACGAACACGGCTGTCTCGGTCAGGCGGCTGGTGGACAGTCGTTCATTCATTGCGGCACGCATTCATCTCACGACCCTGTGGCGACTTTGCAGACCAAGTACCAGCGCGGCTTAATCATCCATAAACGGGGCGCAGCACTGGTGGATACGCTACTCAACGCAGCACGCCTTAGGAAGTTGCATCTCGACATACGATCAGATGCTTTTACGCACCATCACACTGATCTGCCTACATCAAATTTTGAAACTGGGAAACCTCTGCCACAATGGAAGGACGGTTCTTGGCGTGAATAGTACAACTTTGCCAGGTCGCGGCCGCCGATGAGGCGGCCTGTTTAAGCGGTCCGGGACGGATCATGATCTACATGCAGCGTCGAAAATCGGAGCCTGTCTTAGATTTTGTCTGATGCCCGTGTAGCACGCCTGATTTGACGTGACGCATTCGCGCAACAGCCGCCTCGCCTCGTCTGCATGTTTCATGGGCGGAATGATGCCTGCATCAGCACAAAGGAACTGCGCGCGGGCGCGTCATCGCGTCAGGCGCCAAATTGACCACTCGCCCGAACGGACTTGAATTCCTACCCCCCGGCGCCTATCTGACCGCGAGGCGAGACCGCGCGGGGATAGACCATGGCCACCATAAATCCGATCCAGTTCATGCAGCAGGTCCGCGCCGAGGTGGCAAAAGTCTCTTGGCCGACACGGCGCGAGGTGCTGCTGACCTCGGTGATGGTGTTCATCATGGCAGCTCTGATGGCAACGTTTTTCAGCCTGGTCGACCTGGGGATCCGCTCTGCACTTGCGGCGGTTCTCAACGCCTTCTAGGCGATACAGATTCAGGTGAAATCGCTTGATCTTGGGCCGGCATGGCGCTATTTCGCCCGGACGATGGCGAGAACAAAGCGCGCGGCGATTCGGTCGCGCGTGTTTTTTTGTTCCCGGACAAAGTGGGTCAACCACTTGACACCAAACGGAATTAGGGGGGCTTTGCCCTAGATGGCAAGGATGGCAGAGGTTATGGCGAAGCGGTGGTATTCGGTCAGTGTTCTTTCGAATTTCGAAAAGAAGATTGCCGAACAGATCAAGACAGCTGTCGCCGATGCCGGTCTCGAGGAAGAAATCGACGAAGTGCTGGTGCCGACCGAAGAGGTGATCGAGGTCCGTCGCGGCAAGAAGGTGACGTCCGAGCGTCGCTTCATGCCGGGCTATGTGCTGGTTCACATGGAAATGTCGAACCGCGGCTACCACCTGATCTCGTCGATCAACCGCGTCACGGGCTTCCTTGGCCCGCAGGGCAAGCCGATGCCGATGCGCGACGCCGAAGTGAATGCGATCCTGAACCGCGTCGAAGAGGGCGAGGCCGCGCCTCGCAACCTGATCCGATTCGAGATCGGCGAGAAAGTCCAAGTGACCGACGGGCCGTTCGAAGGCTTTTCGGGGATGGTCGAGGACGTCGACGAGGGCAAGAGCCGCCTGAAGGTGACCGTCTCGATCTTTGGCCGGGCGACCCCGGTCGAGCTGGAATTTACCCAGGTCTCGAAAGGGATCTGATCTGTCCGTGGGAGGCGCGCGTGTCGGACTTGTTCCCTCATGACAGACCGAACCACTAAACCACGTCCCGGCACATGCCGGGGCATAACGGTGAAGAAGGAGTAGGCCAGATGGCCAAGAAGATTATGGGCAGCCTCAAGCTGCAAGTGAAGGCGGGTCAGGCGAACCCGTCCCCGCCGGTTGGCCCTGCACTGGGTCAGCGCGGGTTGAACATCATGGCGTTCGTGAAGGAATTCAACGCCAAGACCGCCGATCTGCCTCCGGGCACGCCCACGCCGGTGATCATCACCTACTATCAGGACAAGTCGTTCAGCCTTGAGCTTAAGACTCCGCCTGCCGCCTTTCTGGTCAAGCAGGCTGCCGGGCTGCCGTCGGTGGGCAAGCGCAACCGTACCAAAGGGTCGGCCAAGCCGGGTCGCGAAGTTGCGGGCTCTATCTCCGTGGCGCAGGTCCGCAAGATTGCAGAAACCAAGATGGCCGATCTGAATGCGACCTCGGTCGAGGCTGCGATGAAGATCATCCTTGGTTCGGCCAAGTCCTGCGGCATCGAAGTGAAGGCGTAAGATCATGGCAAAGATTGCAAAGCGCGTTGCCAAGGCCGAAGCGGCTTTCGCTGGCAAGACGAACATTTC
>JANPKV010000113.1:0-18173 GCA_031426185.1 Rhodobacterales bacterium
TTTGGACTTGCCAACCGGGCGCGCGCGTGAAACAGGGAACCGCCAAACGAACCCTCCCAAGGAGACCCCCATGGAGATTCGCGAGGCCCTGACCTTTGATGATGTCCTGCTTGTTCCGGCCGCCTCCAGCGTGCTGCCGGCAGATGCGGACACGTCGACCTATGTCACGAAGCTGATCCGGATGAACATCCCGCTGTTATCCAGCGCGATGGATACCGTGACCGAGGGGCGGATGGCGATTGCTATGGCGCAAGCGGGCGGCATCGGCGTCATTCACCGCAATCTGGACGCCGAAGCGCAGGCGCGTGAGGTGCGACGGGTCAAACGATTTGAATCCGGCATCGTCTATGCCCCGATCACGCTGATGCCCGACCAGACGCTTGCCGATGCCAAGCTGTTGATGGACCGCTACAACATCACTGGCTTTCCGGTAGTCGACGATCAGGGGCGCGTGCTGGGGATCGTCACCAACCGCGACATGCGCTTTGCCAGCGATGACAAGACGCCCGTTCGCGTGATGATGACATCGGAAAACCTTGCAGTCCTGCGCGAACCTGCAGACCGTGCCCAGGCGATCAGCCTGATGAAGGCGCGCCGGATCGAAAAGCTGCTGGTGACAGATGGCGCGGGGAAGCTGACGGGGCTCTTGACGCTCAAGGATACCGAAACCGCCGTGCTGAACCCGCATGCCTGCAAGGATGCGATGGGACGGCTGCGCGTCGCCGCGGCGTCGACCGTCGGCGATGCGGGGTTCGAACGCTCCGAGGCGCTGATCGATGCGGGCGTCGACATGGTGGTGATCGACACGGCGCATGGCCACAGCGAAGGCGTGGCGCGGGCGGTGGAGCGGATCAAGCGGCTGTCCAATGACGTGCAGGTGGTGGCCGGCAACGTGGCCACCGGCGAGGCGACACGCGCGTTGATCGGATCGGGCGCGGATGCGGTCAAGGTCGGGATCGGCCCTGGGTCGATCTGCACCACGCGGATCGTGGCGGGCGTGGGTGTGCCGCAGTTGACGGCGATCATCGATTCGGTGCGTGCCGCAGGCGATATCCCGATCATCGCGGATGGGGGCATCAAGTATTCCGGCGACTTCGCCAAGGCCATCGCGGCAGGCGCATCCTGCGCCATGGTGGGATCGGCCATCGCGGGCACCGACGAATCTCCTGGCGAGGTGATCTTGTGGAACGGGCGCAGCTTCAAGGCCTATCGCGGCATGGGCTCGCTCGGGGCGATGGCGCGCGGATCCGCTGACCGTTATTTCCAGAAGGATGCCGCCAGCGACAAGCTGGTGCCTGAGGGGATCGAGGGCCAGGTGCCTTACAAGGGGGCGGCGGCGACGGTGATCCACCAGATGGTGGGCGGCTTGCGCGCCGCGATGGGCTATACCGGATGCCGCACCGTGGCCGAGATGCAGACCCGATGCGAATTCGTGCGGATCACCGGCGCGGGGCTGAAGGAAAGCCATGTGCATGACGTGCAGATCACCCGCGAAAGCCCGAACTACCGGGTGATGTGACGCGATGACCCCGGGCGCCCGCGCGCAGGCGGCAATCGAGGTGCTGGACCGCATTCTGGCAGGCGAGGCTGCCGAAAAGGCGCTGACGGCTTGGGGCAGGGCGTCGCGCTATGCCGGATCGGGAGACCGGGCGGCCGTGCGGGATCTGGTCTATGACGCGCTGCGGTGTCGGCGGTCGTTTGCAGCGCTGGGTGGCGGCGAGACCGGGCGGGGACTTGTCCTCGGCCGCGCGCGGGCGTTTGGCGAGGATGTCGCCTTGATCTTTCAGGGCGCGCCGCACAGTCCCCTGCCACCAACGCCCGCCGATACCGGACGCCCGCCGGAAAGTTGGGAGCGTTTCGACATCCCCGATTGGCTCGGCATGGCGTTTCAGCAGTCACTTGGCGATGCGGCACCTTCTGTTCTGCAGGCGCTGCAAACCCGCGCTCCGGTCTTTCTTCGCGTCAATCTGGCGCGCCTGGCGCGGGACGATGCGGTTCCGCGGCTGGCGGATGAGGGGATCACCTCCGAACCCCACCCCCTTGCTGCCTCGGCTCTCAAAGTCACCGGCGGCGCGCGGCGGATACAGACGTCCCCTGGCTACCTCGACGGGCTGGTGGAACTGCAGGACGCCGCGTCGCAGGCGGTGGTCGAAGCTTTGCCATTGCACCAGGGGGCGCGGGTTCTGGATTTATGCGCTGGGGGCGGTGGCAAGACGCTTGCCATGGCCGCGTGCATGCCGCTGGTACTTTATGCGCATGATGCCAGTCCGGCCCGGATGAAGGATCTGGTTCCGCGTGCGGCGCGTGCCCGGGCCCTGATCACGTTGACCGACCGGCCCGAAGCAGATGGGCCCTACGATCTGGTGCTCACGGACGTGCCCTGTTCGGGTTCTGGAAGCTGGCGACGCGACCCCGAAGGCAAGTGGCGCCTGACCCCCGCGCGACTGGATGACCTTTGTCGCCTGCAGGCCGTGATCCTGGATCGGGCGGCGGCCATGGTCGGCCCCAAAGGTACGCTGGCCTATGTCACCTGCTCGGTCCTGCGGGCGGAAAACGGCGATCAGATCGACGCCTTTCTCGCGCGACACCCGAAGTGGAGGTTGGAGAAAAAGCTTCAACTGACACCGCTGGACGAGGGCGACGGGTTTTTTCTGGCTGTGATGCGGATGCATTGATCCATGAATTTCAACCGGAACGAGAATATTTGACGCAGTTAAACCACGATTAACGATTTGGCTGCCGTATAGACCCAAGTTTTCGAATCCCAAGCAGGACGAGGGACATTTTGGCCACCGCCGAGACCGCCACCATTTCCGAAACAGCGCGTGGGCTGGCCCCTCGGGTCGGATACCTGTTGATCGGTGCTGTATCCTGTCTTGGCGCAGCCATGGTCGCGTCCGATCCGACAACGCGACTGACGTTCAGTGTCGCCGGGGTGACGCTTGCCGTCCTTGTGCTGTTGATCAAGGGCAGCCAGGTCCTGCACCTCCACCTGCAGGCGCGCGAAGAAGTGCGGCTGTTCCGGCTGGTCGGCGAAGACGCTGCCCCCGCCTTCACCACGGATCGTCTGGGCGAAATCCATTTGCGCAACAAGGCCGCAACCGAGCGGTTTTCGGGCAACGAAGCCAAGACGCTCGTCGGCACCCTGAGCGATCATTTTGCCTCTCCTGGTGCCGTGATGTTTCGCCTGCAGGCACGTGCCGAACTTCGTGGATCGGCGCGCGAAGACGTGGTGACGCGGCGCGGTCACATGCGCCTGTCCAGCACCATGATCTCGGCTGGACGGTTCCTGTGGCGGCTTGAAGAATTTCAGGATCGCGCCGGGGTGGGGCGCGGCGCCGAGACGCTCAGCCTGCCGATGCTGGTCGCCAACAAGGCAGGCGTTGTCCTGTTCTCCAACGAAGCGATGCGCAAACTGCTCGGCGCGCGGCCAAAGCGGCTGGACCGGGTCTTTGTCGCCCCGGTGGTACGCAATGGCGAGGAAGTCGAGGTCAGCGCCGCCAACGGGCCGGTCCGCGCCATCCTGTCCGAGATCGAAGGCGCTGGCGAACGGCGCGAGATCTTCTTGTTCCCGGTCCCCTCGGACCGTGCGGACGACTCGGTTCTGGCAGAGTTCGAGCACATGCCTGTCGCGCTGATGAAATTCGGCCAGGACGGTGTGTTGACATCGGCCAACCGCGCCGCACGCGAACTCGCCGGCCTGGAGGCAGGTGCCACCGCGATGTTCCACGACCTTTTCGACGGCCTCGGACGCCCCGTCGGGGAATGGCTTGCCGATGTGGTTGACGGGCGGCTGCCGACCGCGTCGGAGGTGTTGCAGACCCGCAATGCCGCGGAAAAACGCTATCTGCAGGTCACATTGCGACGCATGGTGATCCATGGACAGCCCGGCGCGCTGGTCGTGCTTGCGGATGCCACCGCGCTGAAAGAGCTTGAGGCCCAGTTCATCCAAAGCCAGAAGATGCAGGCGATCGGTCAGCTTGCAGGGGGCGTGGCGCATGACTTCAACAATCTGCTGACCGCCATCACGGGACATTGCGACCTTTTGCTGCTCCGCCGCAGCCGGACCGATACCGACTATGCCGATCTCATGCAGATTCAGCAAAACGCGAACCGGGCCGGTGCGCTGGTCAGCCAGCTTCTGGCCTATTCGCGCAAGCAGACCATGAAGCCCGAACGCATCGACCTGCATGACGTGCTGTCGGACCTCACCCACCTTTTGAACCGTCTGGTGGGGGAACGGGTCGCGCTGCAGCTTGTCCAAGACCCGTTGCTGGGACCGATCCGGGCAGACAAGCGTCAACTGGAACAGGTGATGGTGAACCTCGTGGTCAACGCACGCGACGCCATGTCGGAGGGCGGCACGATCCGGATCGAAACCGAAGCCCGCACACTTTCCGAAGAACTTCGCCGCGACCGCGCCGTCGTGCCCTGCGGCGAATATGCCGTGATCCGCGTCGTGGATGCAGGGATCGGCATTCCGGCCGACAAGCTGGAAAAGATCTTCGAGCCGTTCTTTACAACCAAGCGCTCCGGTGAGGGGACCGGGCTTGGGCTCTCGACGGTTTACGGCATCATCAAGCAGTCGGGTGGGTACATCTTTGTCGACAGCGAGCCAGGCGAGGGATCGACCTTCTCGATCTATTTCCCGGTCCACGAGATCAAGCCCGAAGACATCGTGCAGGCGGCTCCCGTCCGCAAGATCACCATGCGACAGGGCGAAGGCGTGGTCCTCCTGGTCGAGGACGAAGCCCCGGTGCGCGCCTTTGCCTCGCGGGCATTGCGGATGCGGGGCTATACGGTGCTGGAAGCCGACTGCGCTGAAGATGCGTTGCGCATTCTCGAAGACCCGTCACTTCAGGTCGACATTTTTGTGACCGATGTGGTGATGCCGGGGATGGACGGCCCAAGCTGGGTCCGCGAGGCGTTGAAAGAGCGTCCCGATGTGCGCGTGATCTTTGTGTCGGGCTATGCCGAGGACTGCCTCTCGGAAGGGCAGGCCCGAATCCCCAATTCCATTTTCTTGCCCAAGCCGTTCTCGCTGACCGACCTCACAACCACGGTGCAGGGGCAGTTGCACTGAGCGTCAGATAGATCTGGCATTGCGGGTCGGCACATCCCGCAAGACCGGTCCGGCCACCACGCCGCTAATTGGCTCCTTCCACCGTGGGGGGTGATTTCGCAAGCGCACCAAAAGGCGCGTTCCGGGCTGCGACAACGGCGTCGTAAAGGTCAAAATCGCGCGCCGCGGCAATCCTTAAAAGCGCATCCGTCGCAGGCGACAGATCAAGCGACGCCGCGGGCGAGACGTTCAGTTGCGGCAGCACGATCTCGCAGTCCAGGCGGTCTTCAAGAAAATCGACAAAACCCTCGATTTCTTCATATCGAAAAAGATGATCCACTCGGGTGCCGTTGTTCGGCGCAAGGAACCGCGCCTGGCTGCCCACTGCGGCATATTCAGGTTGCGGGTCGCGACACCAACCCGCGACAAAATCGTCAAAGCTGATCGCGTTGGTCTGCTTTTTCGGATCTATCACGATGTCGCGCTGCCGATACCGGTACCAGCTTCCCAGCCAGCTGCGCGGTTCGCGCATCAGCGCCACAACCGTAAACGGCGCGCCAGCCGCTGCGGCAAGATAGGGCGCGATGAACCGGTGATAGCGATGTACGTTGGTGTGCTTCAGGACCGGGGGACGCTGGATTGAAACCTGCGCCAGCGATTCGAGCGCAGAAGCAATTGCGGTTGATCCCGTCTTGGGTGTGGCAAGGATCACCAGTCGTTGCTCGAAAAATACCAGCATAACAGCCCTCAATTCCCGAAATTCGGGTCGTTTTGCCCGCTTTGACTGTCGTTGTAAACGTTCCCTTAATGCATCGCATCAAATGATAGATGATCGAAATCGATTGAAATGTTCTCTTTTTGATCCCATAAGGGTGAGAACACTTGGGGAACAAGCGCAACAATTGCCGCGGGCTTGCGGCTATGAAATAAGGAAGCACGAAGATGTCGGTGGCAAATCTGCTCGACCTGAACGGGAAGCGCGAAATGGACAAAAGCAAGGCCCTCGAAAGTGCGCTGGCGCAGATCGAACGGCAATTCGGCAAGGGCTCGATCATGCGGCTTGGCGCGGACAGCCCGGCGATGGATATCGAGGCAACGTCGACCGGCTCGCTCGGCCTCGATATCGCGCTTGGCATCGGCGGCTTGCCGCAGGGCCGGATCATCGAGATCTACGGCCCGGAATCCTCGGGCAAGACCACACTGACCCTGCACGTCGTGGCCGAGGCGCAGAAGAAGGGCGGCGTGTGCGCTTTTGTCGACGCCGAGCACGCGCTGGACCCGCAATATGCCAAGAAGCTGGGCGTCAACCTGGACGATCTTCTGATCAGCCAGCCCGACACCGGCGAACAGGCGCTGGAGATTGTCGATACACTGGTCCGGTCCGGCGCGGTCAGTCTGGTGGTCGTCGATTCAGTCGCGGCACTGGTGCCGAAATCGGAAATCGAAGGCGACATGGGCGACATGCAGATGGGCAGCCAGGCGCGCCTGATGAGCCAGGCCATGCGCAAACTGACGGCCTCCATCGGGCGGTCGAACTGCATGGTGATCTTCATCAACCAGATCCGCATGAAGATCGGCGTGATGTTCGGCAGCCCCGAGACCACCACCGGTGGCAATGCGCTGAAATTCTACGCCTCCGTCCGGTTGGACATCCGCCGTATCGGGTCGATCAAGGAAAAGGACGATATTGTCGGCAACACCACCCGCGTCAAGGTGGTCAAGAACAAGGTGGCGCCGCCCTTCAAGCAGGTCGAGTTCGACATCATGTATGGCGAAGGCATCTCGAAGACCGGCGAGCTGGTGGATATCGGCGTCAAGGCCGGGATCGTCGAGAAGTCGGGCAGCTGGTATTCCTACGGCGACGAGCGGATCGGGCAGGGGCGCGAAAACGCGAAACTGTTCCTCAAGCAGAACCCCGGGGTCGCGCAGGACATCGAAGACAAATTGCGCGCCGCAAGCGGTCTTGACTTCAACGTGGCCGGTGGCGGCGAAGCCGAAGATGTCGTCGACATGTAACTCGCAGGTGCGGATCGCGTAACAGGATTGGCAAGGCCGGGACTTTTGTCCCGGCCTTTGCGTAAAGGATCCGCCGCCGCCCCAGGATGGTCTGAAACGGTCGGCGTCGGTCAGATCGCGGCAGGCCAGCGTCCCCCCCGGCGTTAAATCTCGCATGATCCAAAACCCAACGCCTCGTCCGGGGGCGACATCGGCCAGAAAAGCGGCCAAGTCTGGCGCAGCAGGGCACGCGCGCGGCCAGAACAGCGTCACGGAGCGTTTGCCCGCAGGATGTTTTCGCGTTTGCGGCACGGCGGATGTGGACAGCCCTCGGTCCCGGGGCTAAACGAAGCTTGCTTGCGCACACTTCCGCCGAAAGGTCCCGACATGCCGTCACTGAACGACATCCGCTCCACCTTCCTGGGGTTCTTTGAACGCAACGGCCACCGGGTGGTCGCCTCCAGCCCCCTGGTCCCGCGTAACGACCCGACGCTGATGTTCGCCAATTCCGGCATGGTGCAATTCAAGAATTGTTTCACCGGCCTCGAGACGCGGGATTACAAGCGCGCGACGACCGCGCAGAAATGCGTGCGTGCAGGCGGCAAGCACAACGACCTCGACAATGTCGGCTATACCGCCCGGCACCATACATTCTTTGAAATGCTCGGGAATTTCAGCTTTGGTGATTACTTCAAGGCCGACGCGATCGCCTTCTCATGGGAGCTTTTGACCAAGGATTTCGCGATCAACCCGGACAAGCTGTGCGTGACCGTCTACCACACCGACGATGAGGCCGCGGCTCTGTGGAAAAAGGTTGCGGGTCTGCCCGAACACCGCATCATCCGCATCCCGACCGATGACAATTTCTGGCGCATGGGTCCGACCGGCCCCTGCGGCCCATGCACCGAGATTTTCTACGACCATGGTGACCACATCCCCGGCGGCCCCCCCGGCAGCCCGGATGAGGATGGCGACCGGTTCATCGAGATCTGGAACAACGTCTTCATGCAGAACGAACAGTTTGCCGATGGCAGGCTGGTCCCGCTGGAGATGCAGTCCATCGACACCGGCATGGGGCTGGAGCGGATCGGTGCGCTGCTGCAGGGCAAGCATGACAACTACGACACCGACCTGATGCGCAGCCTGATCGAGGCGTCGGCCCATGCGACCTCGACCGATCCCGACGGTCCCGGCAAGACGCATCACCGCGTCATTGCAGACCATTTGCGCTCTACCAGTTTCCTGATTGCGGATGGCGTGATGCCGTCCAACGAGGGCCGGGGGTATGTGCTGCGCCGGATCATGCGCCGGGCGATGCGCCACGCGCACATGCTGGGCACCACCGATCCGGTCATGTTCCGGCTGGTGGGGGCACTGGTGCGCCAGATGGGTGCGGCCTATCCCGAACTGCAACAGGCCCAAGCCCTGATCGAGGAAACCCTGAGGCTGGAAGAGGCGCGGTTCATCACGACGCTGGATCGTGGCTTGCGACTTCTGGACGACGAAATCGCGCGGATTCCCGACGGCGCGAACCTTCCCGGCGCGGCGGCGTTCAAGCTTTATGACACCTACGGATTTCCGCTGGATCTGACGCAGGATGCCTTGCGCGAAAAGGGCCTTGCCGTCGATGTCGCGGGCTTTGAGACAGCGATGGCCGAGCAAAAGGCCAAGGCGCGTGCCAGCTGGTCAGGTACGGGGGACGCCAAGGACGCGCGCGTCTGGTTCGACATCGCCGAAGAACACGGCGTGACGGAGTTTCTGGGCTATGACACTGAACGCGCCGAAGGTGTGATCACCGCCCTGGTCCGCGATGCCGCCACGATTGGCACAGCCGACGCAGGCGAAGCCGTGCAGATTGTCGTCAACCAGACGCCGTTTTATGCCGAAAGCGGTGGCCAGGTCGGCGACCATGGCTGGATCATCACCGACACCGGCCGGGCTGAAGTGACGGATACCCGCAAGACCGCCGGCGTCTTCATACATCTGGCAACGGTCCGCGAAGGGCAGGTGTCCAAAGGTCAGCCCGCGCGCCTTGCCGTGTCACACGACCGGCGCACGACGATCCGGGCCAACCATTCCGCGACGCACCTTCTGCACGAGGCGTTGCGGCGTGCGCTGGGGGATCATGTGGCACAGCGCGGCAGCCTCAACGCGGCCGACCGGCTGCGGTTCGATTTCAGCCACGGCCAGGGCATGAGTGCCGCCGAACAGGGCGCGGTGGAACGCGAGGTCAACGCTTTCATCCGCCAGAACAGTCCGGTCGAGACGCGGATCATGACGCCCGACGATGCCCGCGCCATCGGGGCGCAAGCCCTGTTCGGCGAGAAATACGGCGACGAGGTGCGGGTCGTGTCGATGGGCCAGCTGCCAGAGTCAGGCAAAGGTGCCGACGGCGCGACCTATTCGCTGGAGCTTTGCGGTGGCACCCATGTGCGGCGTACTGGCGACATCGGGGCCTTTGTCCTGCTCAGCGACAGTGCCTCCAGCGCCGGTGTGCGCCGGATCGACGGGTTGACGGGGCAGGCGGCGCTGGACCATCTGCGGGGCCGCGATCAGGTCTTGTCGGAAACCGCCCTGATGCTGAAGACCCATGCCGAGGATGTACCGGCACGCGTCAAGGCGCTGGCCGAGGAGCGTCGGGCGCTTCAGAACGAGGTGGCACAGCTGCGCCGCGAGCTGGCGATTGGCGGCTCGGCGGCGGGGCCGGAATCGCGGGATATCAATGGGGTGGCCTTTATTTCTCAGGTGCTTTCGGGTGTGTCGGGCAAGGATCTTCCGGGCCTGATCGACGAGATGAAGGGGCGGCTTGGCACCGGTGCGGTCCTGCTGATTGCCGATACCGGTGGCAAGCCTGCAGTGGCCGCAGGCGTCACGAATGACCTGACGGGGCGGCTGTCGGCGGTCGCGCTGGTCAAGGCTGCGGCCGAGGCGATGGGTGGCAAGGGTGGAGGCGGTCGGCCTGACATGGCTCAGGCCGGTGGCGCCGACATCGCAGGAGCGGACGCTGCAATCAAGGCGGCAGAAGCCGTCATCGCGAGGTAGGGGTCATGGCAACCGCACTATGGATCGCCCATGTTCACGTCACCGACCTGGAGGCCTATGCACGATACGCGGCCGGGGCGACGCTGGCGATTGCCGCACATGGCGGTGTGTTTCTGGCCCGCGGCGGGCGCTATGTGCAACTGGAAGGCAATGACCGTCCGCGCAACGTGGTGGCGCGGTTTCCGTCGCTGGAGCGGGCGGTGGAGTGCTACAACTCGCCGGATTATCAAGCAGCTTTGGCGCATGCCAAAGGGGCGAGTGTTCGCGATCTGATGGTTGTCGAAGAAGTTGAATAGGCCTCTGTAACAACCTGAATATTCAATGAAAAATGCCGCCCCTTGGGGCGGCATTTTCGATCAGCCTGCCGCGCGGCTTTGCCGTTTGCGGTCATTCGGGTCAAGGAACCGCTTGCGCATCCTGACCGCCTTTGGTGTCACCTCGACCAACTCGTCATCGTCGATATAGGCGATGGCCTGTTCCAGACTCAGTTTGACAGGCGTCGTCAGACGCACGGCCTCGTCGGTGCCGCTGGCGCGCACGTTGGTCAATTGCTTGCCCTTGAGCGGGTTCACTTCGAGATCGTTGTCGCGGTTGTGCTCGCCGATGATCATGCCGGTATAGACCGGCTCCTGCACCCCGATGAAGAAGTGCCCGCGATCTTCCAGCTTCCACATCGCATAGGCGACCGAGGTGCCCGATTCCATGCTGATCAGCACGCCCTGGCGACGGCCTTCGATGGGTCCCTTGTGCGGTGCCCATTCGTGGAACACGCGGTTCAACACCCCGGTGCCACGCGTGTCGGTCATGAACTGGCCGTGATAGCCGATCAGTCCGCGCGACGGGACATGTGCGATGATGCGGGTCTTGCCGACGCCGGCAGGTTTCATCTCGACCAGTTCGCCCTTGCGCGGGCCGGTCAGCTTTTCGATCACCGGGCCGGTGTAGTCGTCATCGACATCGATCGTGACTTCTTCGATCGGCTCGCATTTGACGCCGTCTACATCGCGGAAAAGCACGCGCGGGCGGCTGATGGACAGTTCAAAACCTTCGCGGCGCATGTTCTCGATCAGAACGCCCATCTGAAGTTCACCGCGACCCGCCACCTCGAAAGCGTCGCCACCGGGAGTGTCGGTGACCTTGATCGCCACATTGATCTCGGCCTCTTTCATCAGGCGTTCGCGGATGACGCGGGACTGCACCTTGTTGCCATCCTTGCCGGCAAGGGGGCTGTCATTGATCCCGAACGTCACCGAAATCGTCGGCGGATCAATCGGCTGCGCCGGAAGTGCGGTGTCGATTTCCAACGCGCAGAGCGTGTCGGCAACCGTCGCCTTGGACATGCCCGCAAGCGTCACGATATCGCCCGCTTCGGCGACGTCGATGGCGGTCTGGTTCAGGCCGCGGAATGCCAACACCTTGGATACGCGGAACTGTTCGAGCCTTTCGCCGTCGCGCGACAGGGCCTTGATGGTCTCGCCAGCCTTCAAGGTGCCCGCTTCGACACGGCCGGTCAGGATGCGCCCGATGAAGGGATCGGCCGACAGGGTCGTCGCCAGCATCTGAAAGGGCTCGCCGCGACGCGAGATCTGCGCCGGTTGCGGCACATGGGCAAGCACCAGGTCATAAAGTGCCGACAGGTCCTTGCGCGGACCATCGAGGCCGACATCCGCCCAGCCGGACCGGCCCGAAGCATAGAGCACCGGAAAGTCCAACTGGTTGTCGTCCGCCCCAAGGTTGGCAAACAGGTCAAAAACCTCGTTCAATGCGCGGTCGGGTTCGGCATCAGGCTTGTCGACCTTGTTCAGCACGACAATCGGGCGCAAGCCCAGCGCCAATGCCTTGGAGGTCACGAACTTCGTTTGCGGCATCGGTCCTTCGGCGGCGTCGACCAAGAGCACGACCGAATCCACCATCGACAGGATACGCTCCACTTCGCCGCCGAAATCGGCGTGTCCGGGCGTGTCGACGATGTTGATCCGCGTGCCCTTCCATTCAAGGCTGGTGCACTTTGCCAGGATCGTGATGCCCCGTTCGCGTTCGATGTCGTTGCTGTCCATCGCGCGCTCGCTGACCGTCTGGTTGTCGCGAAACGCACCCGACTGCTTGAGCAGTTCGTCGACGAGCGTGGTTTTGCCATGGTCGACATGCGCGATGATGGCGATGTTGCGAAGCTCCATCGGGAGGGGTCACTTTCGGTTTTTGGACTTTGTTGGGCGGGCGATACCTCAGACCCAGCCGAAAGGCCAGAGCCCAACTGCATGAGGGATGTCGAAGGCGGCAAGCAAAATGTCCCCCGCGTTGCGGAGGACACCTTGTGACAAGGCCGACATGGCCAGAACCAGTTACGCTAGGAATGCCTAGTTACGGTAAGACAGGCCGCCGAACATCTTTCCGGCGTCGCGGTGTTGTCCGCCCTTGACCGCCCCGATGACGGCTGCGGCGGCTGCGACGAGGGAGGCAGCGGCAAGCAGGAACCCGGTCAGAACGGCGCTGATACGTGCCGTTTCAGCAGCAGCCCTTGCGGTTTCCTCGGCTTCAGCGGCGAGGGCAGCAGCGTCATCACGTGCCTGGACCGCAGCCGCGACGGCTTGATCGACGCGTTCATTGACTTCGGCAGGCGGCAGTCCGGTCAATGCCGAGGTAGAGCTGACCAGATAGGCGCGGTCTTCATCCGAGACTTCACCCGTTGTCACGGCTTCGGCCAGGATCGATGCCGACTGGCGCGCAAGTTCGGCCGGGTCTGCAGTCGTCGGATCCACTTCGGCAGGTCGGATCAGGGCATCGTTCACCGCCGCTATCGGATCCTCGGGCAGCAGGTTGGCTGCACCTTCGGCGACCCCACCCAGCGCGGACCCTGCCGTTTCGGCGACAGTGCTGACGGCAGAGCCTGCCGCAGACACGGTCGACGACACGATATTTCCCAGTACCATCGCAGTCAGGATGATCCCGGCGCCCCAGACGACGAGGCCGTTGACGCCGTCGCGCACCTGAACTTCGTCGGCGCTCGCCTTGTCGACCCGGTGCCGCATGCGGCCCGCAATATAGCCGCCCGACAGGTAGCTCGTCACAAGCGTCACCAGCATCCAGACCGCCGACAACACCAGCGCCAGGGTGCCGGAGCCTTCGCCCTCTTCGGCAGATACTGCTGACAGACCCAAGGCAGCGCCAAAGGTGGTGAACACGGTTCCGATGGCAACGGCCACCGCCACGCCCGCCAGCACCGCAGCCCAGTCAATGTAAGACCGGTTCAGCTCGACTTCGGGTGCTGCCCGATCCGCCGATTGCTGGGACTGCCCTCCCATAGATGCGCCGGCCATCACCGCATGCCTACGAAAGAAAGGATGGCCAAGACCACAACGACCAGGCCAACCAGATAGATGATATTGTTCATTTCGAAACCCCGAAAGAGTGGCGCGGTGAGTCGCGCCTTTTGCGGGTCACCAACTCGTGACCGCGCGAAGGGTTCCCGGTGTCATCCGCACATATTGGTGCATTCGCCATCAGGCACCGCGCTGCGCCATGCGGCTAGCCGGGTTTGTGATGAACCAGCCTTGTCGCCGCGATGGCGATGATGACCGCCAGCGCCGCGACCTCGATGAGGCGGTGCAGCCGGAACGACATCACATCGGTTCCAAAGACCGTGTCCAGGTGATGAAAGCTGATCGCCCGCAACAGCACGAAGGTCACCAGCGCCGACATGGACAAAACAAAGGCAAGGTTGCCCGCCACCGCATTGCGCAGCAGAAAGATCAAGGTTGGCACAACGATGGCCGCGGCGATCACCAAGCCCTGGATGATGGCGGTCTGGTATTCCCGGCGGGTTTCGTACCAGTTTTCGTTGAGGGCCACGCAGCGCGCCGCCGCCACCAGCATCGATTGCAGATCAAGCTGCTTGTTGACGGCCAGAGCGACAAGAACCGTCGCGCCGATCGCCCAGAGCCAGCGTTCCGCCCGGGGTGACCGGCTGCGAAACGGCCCTTTTATCGCGACTGTCACGGCGAGAGCCGCCGCAACAAGATGCACCACGGTCATGGCGTAGCCATATAGATCGCGGTCGCCCAAGCCCGGAGCCCAGGCTTGGGCGGCGCAGCTGGCGTAAAGGGGCAGGTTCATTCCGGCGGCGTATCCTGTGCCGGATCAGCCAGCCAGCGCCTTGTTCAGATACTCGTCCACCTTTTCAAGGTAGCCCATCGTGGTCAGCCATTTCTGGTCCGGCCCGACCAGCAGGGCGAGGTCCTTGGTCATGAAGCCGTCTTCGACGGTGTCCACGGTCACCTTTTCCAGCGTGGTGGCAAAGCGCATCAGCGCATCGTTGTTGTCCAGCTTGGCGCGGTGCTTGAGGCCGCCGGTCCAGGCGTAGATCGACGCGACGGAGTTCGTGCTGGTCGCCTTGCCTTTCTGGTGTTCGCGGAAGTGGCGGGTAACGGTGCCATGCGCGGCCTCGGCCTCCACGATCTTGCCATCGGGGGTCATCAGCACGCTTGTCATCATGCCAAGCGAGCCGAACCCTTGCGCCACCAGATCGGACTGCACGTCGCCGTCGTAGTTCTTGCAGGCCCAGACATAGCCGCCCGACCATTTCATCGAGCTTGCCACCATGTCGTCGATCAGGCGGTGTTCGTAGGTGATGCCCTTTTTCTTGTAGTCCGCCTCGAATTCTTCCTCATACACCTTTTGGAACAGGTCCTTGAAGCGGCCGTCATAGGCCTTGAGGATGGTGTTCTTGGTGGACAGATAGACGGGCCAGCCAAGGTTCAGGCCGTAGTTCAGCGAGGCACGCGCAAAGTCGATGATGCTGTCATCAAGGTTGTACATGCCCATGTAGACGCCCGAGGACGGGGCCGAATAGACGTCTTTCTCGATGGTCGTGCCGTCATTGCCGACGAATTTCATCGTCAGCTTGCCAGCGCCCGGAAAGCGGAAGTCGGTGGCGCGGTACTGGTCGCCAAAGGCGTGGCGGCCGATGACGATGGGCTGGGTCCAGCCGGGGACAAGGCGCGGCACGTTCTTGCAGATGATCGGCTGGCGGAAGATCACGCCGCCAAGGATGTTGCGGATGGTGCCGTTGGGCGATTTCCACATCTGCTTCAGGCCGAATTCTTCGACCCGCGCCTCGTCCGGGGTGATGGTCGCGCATTTGACGCCGACGCCGTATTTCTTGATCGCCTCGGCAGAGTCGATGGTGATCTGGTCGTTGGTGCGGTCGCGTTCCTCGATGCCGAGGTCGTAGTATTTCAGATCGACGTCAAGGTAGGGCAGGATCAGCTTTTGCTTGATGAAATCCCAGATGATCCGGGTCATCTCGTCGCCATCGAGTTCAACGACGGGGTTGGCTACCTTGATCTTCGACATGTGTCTCTCCGGTTCGGGGATTCGGTTGCGGGCGTCATAGCGGAAAAGGGGCCGCATGGGAAGTGCGGTATGCGATGGTATACCGAAAATCACCGAATAAACTGGCGCAACGCACGGCGCGCTGCTAGCGTCGGTTATCTGATTTCCATTACTGCTTCATTTAAGGTTTGCCCCGATGAAAGTAGAGGCCGATGGCGATCTCGACTGGCTCGGGGTCAAGTACCGGGTGGTGCAAACTGCCGCCTCCACTGGTGGCAGCCTGTCAGTAACACGCAGTCTGTCCCCCGCAGGTTCTGGGCCGCCGCGCCACATCCATCATGCCGAGGACGAAACCTTTTACATTCTCAGCGGACGCTGTGATTTCTGGGTCGGGGGCGAGGTTTTCCACCGGATGGCGGGCGAAACAATGTTTGTTGCCCGTGGCACCGAACACACCTTCCGCGTCCCCGACGATGCTCCTTGCGACCATCTGGTCATCCTGACCCCCGGCGGTTTTGAAGGGTTTTTCGCTGAAATGGCCAAGGGGCAGTACCGGGTACCCGAAGACATGGGCCAAATCGCGGCGATAGCCTCGGGGTTCCATCTCAGCTTTACCGGACCGCCCTTGTCGGCGGCAGACGTTCAGCGCTGAAACCAGGCGAGCGCCTTGTGCTGGACCCAGTTCCACAACCCCGGCGCGCCCCGGGCGATCTTGGACCCCACCCGGCTTTGAAGTTGCTCTGCGGTTACGTTGTACGTCACCCAGGTGCCCCCGCCTGACATCAGGTTCGCCATCACCGGCTGCACTCGGTCAAGGCTTTTGGCGAAAACGGCATCTGGGGTGGCTGCGGCTTCGAATTCTTCCCACAGCGTGCGAAGCTCGCGGCCCAGATCGTCGGGCAGCAACCCGAAAATCCGCTCGGCCGCCTGCGCCTCGGCGGCTTGCGTGTCGGCGCTCGCATGCGCCTGACCGTTCTGGGAATGGATCGGCACGTCACCCACGTCGATCTCGACCAGATCGTGGATCAACAGCATTCGGATGACGCGATCGATCGACACGCCGGCGGCAGCCTGATCCGCCAGCACCAGCGCATAGAGCGCCAGATGCCACGAATGCTCGCCGGAATTCTCGGGACGCGATCCATCGACCAGCGTCGTCGCGCGCAGAACTGATTTCAGGCGGTCAGCTTCGTTCAGAAAGGCAAATTGCGCTTCCAGCCGGTCCGACAAGCCGCCTAATGTCCGCCGCTGTCGCCGCCAGCCGGGGCCTTGGGCATTTCCTTGCCGGTGCGTTTCGCTTCCAGCGCCTTTTCCAGAAATGCGCGACCGCGCTTTTCGGCGACACGAACACGGATCGCGGTCATGAACGCCTCTTGCATGGTGGGCGAGGCGTCGGCCAGAACCTTGCCGACCTTGTCAAACAGCCGGTCATCGCCGATCTCTTCCATTGCGGCCAGAACGTCACGGGCCAGGGTGTCGCCAAGATCCTCGACGACGCTCATGTCAGCGCGTTCCTTCGGTCATCCGGCGGCGGACATATTCTGTCACCGTGTTGATCATCGGCTTCATATGCGCCTCCTCGTCCTTGAAGAAGTGGTCGGCACCTTCAACCTGGGTATGGGTGATGGTGATGCCCTTTTGCTCATGCAGTTTGTTTACAAGGTTGATGGTGTCCTTGGGCGGAGCAACCTTGTCGGCGGTGCCGTTGATGATCAGGCCCGAAGACGGACACGGGGCCAGGAAAGAAAAGTCGTACAGGTTCGCCGGGGGCGATACGGAAATGAACCCGGTGATTTCGGGGCGGCGCATCAAAAGCTGCATACCGATCCAGGCGCCGAACGAGAACCCCGCGACCCAGCAATGGCGCGAGTTGGGGTTCATCGCCTGAAGATAATCCAGCGCCGACGCGGCATCGCTCAGCTCGCCGATGCCCTGGTCATACTCGCCCTGGCTTCGGCCCACGCCGCGAAAGTTGAACCGCAACACGGTGAAACCCAGATTGTAGAACGCGTAATGCAGGTTGTAGACAACCTTGTTGTTCATCGTCCCGCCATAAGCGGGATGCGGGTGCAGAATGATCGCTATCGGGGCGTCGAGTTCCTTTTGGGGGTGATAGCGGCCCTCAATCCGGCCCTCGGGGCCTGCGAAGATAACCTCGGGCATGTTCCTCGCCTATCGTTGACCCAAGCGATTGTTGACGATTTCGCTTGGCTAACTTAGAATAATTCCAAAGGCGATGTTTCGCCTTATCGACGCTTTGCAGGTAATCGTCCCTGTGGATGCAGTCAATGGGATAGCGCAGTCATGTGTGATCCTTAGCTGGGCAGGGGACAGGCATGAAGCTATCCACCAAAGGGCGCTACGCGATGGTGGCCCTGGCTGATCTGGCGATGGCCAAGGGGGCGGACCTCGTGTCATTGGCCGAGGTGTCGCGCCGGCAGGATATCTCGCTGCCCTATCTGGAACAGCTGTTCGTGAAACTGCGCCGGGCAGGGCTGGTGGAGGCGGTGCGCGGCCCCGGTGGCGGCTACAAACTGGCGCGCAGTCCCGCCGATATCCGCATCAGCGAAATCCTCGAGGCGGTCGAAGAAACCGTGGACGCCATGCATACCGGGGCAGGGGCCAGCGGTGGGGTGTCGGGCAGTCGGGCGCAAAGCCTGACCAACCGGCTTTGGGAAAGCCTGTCGGCCAATGTCTATGTGTTTCTGCATCAGACCCGGTTGTCGGACGTGGTCCGCAACGA